>JASJDN010000074.1 GCA_030065205.1 Crocosphaera sp. | reverse complement strand
CCCCACAAGGGTGTCATTGTCGGGGAAATAGGGGTATGGATAATAAGGAAGAATAGCACTGTTTTCTACCTCAACAGAATTGAGTGAAGTGCTGTTGATAAGGGTTGGTTCAACGGTAGAAGAAAAGAAAAAGGAAGTTTGGTCGCCATACAGAAGGTCATCACCCTTTCCTCCGTCAAGGGAGTCATGTCCTAACCCTCCCACAAGGGTATCATTACCTGAACCCCCCACAAGGGTATCATTGTTGGGGAAATAGGGGTATGGGTAACGAAGAAGACTAGAACTGTTTTCCACCTCAACGGAATTGAGGGGAGTGCTGTTGATAGAGGTCTGTTCAAGGGTAGAAGGAAAGAAAAAGAAAAAACTGTTATCTCCAAAAAGAAGGTCATCACCCTCTCCTCCATCAAGAGAGTCATTTCCTAAACCGCCGACCAGGGTATCATCACCTGAACCGCCTACAAGGGTGTCATTATCGAGGAAATAGGGGTATGGGTAACGAAGAAGACTAGAACTACTTTCCACCTCAACGGAATTCAGGGGAGTGCTGTTGATAAGGGTCGGTTCAATAGTAAAAGGAAAGAAAAAGAAGGTTTGGTCGCCATACATAAGGTCATCACCCTCTCCTCCATTGAGAGAATCGTTACCATGACCTCCCACGAGAGTATCATTTCCTAAACCCCCCACCAGGGTGTCATTGAAAAGGTAGTTGAATAGTGGTCGACGATAGGTTAATGACTCAGAGGTAGACAGAATATTACTGAGGTCTGAGGTGCTTACACTCTCAAAGGTAGTTAGGGGAAAATCCACGATAGGTGGTTCATCGATAATAAAAGAGTCGTGGAAAAAGAAAAAACTGTTATCTCCAAAAAGAAGGTCATTGCCCTCTCCCCCATCGAGAAAATCGTTACCGTTGCCACCAATGAGGGTATCATTTCCTGAACCTCCCATCAGCGTATCATTTCCGTCTCCTCCATCAAGGGAGTCACGGCCACTTTCTCCATCGAGAGAATCATTTCCCTGTTGTCCGCTGAGGGTATCATCTCCTTCTCTTCCAAAAATAACATCGTTGCCACCTACTCCACTAAGGACATCGTCTTTTTCAGTACCAACAATGAACAAATCCGGGGGATTGGGAGGAGCAATAATCTCTGGTTCTGTAGGAAATAGTTGAAAAGTTGTCTGATCTAGAGTCGTCATAGTTTTAACCACATGATTGAAAATATATTCACTATAAAAGAAACCTTTTGTTGTATTCTTTTGACCTAATTCTAACTGAGTGGGTCATCTTTTTCGAGTTAAGAACAGATTAACGTAAATTGTCTTACTCATGTAGTTTTATAATATAAGCAGTCTAAATAGACTAAATCATTTCTGAACAACAACACAGGCATCCTGCCCGTTAAAAGTTAGACGCTTGTCCTACAATTTTCGCCATTCATTTAGACTGATATAAATGAGTAAAATCATGGAAAAAAACTTATACTTTATCTCAAAAAATACTAAACTTCAAGGAACCTTAACCTTACCCGATGATGTAGATAAACCCCCTGTCTGTTTATTGATTGGGGGTTCTTTTCCTCAAACTCGTGATGGTAATTTAGATAATTCTAAAAAAGACTGGTTTCCTGTTACGTTACCTGAGAGAAATTTGTTTAAAGATGAAGCTAAACTGTTTAAAGAATTGGGATATGCTACGTTTAGATACGATAAAAGAGGCTGTGGACAAAGTGAAGGAGATTGTAACACGGTTAATTTATTTGACTTGGTTGATGATGCCAGAGAAGCCATTAAATGGTTACAACAATTACCCGAAGTTGATAATAATAAAATTGGTCTTTTAGGACAAAGTGAAGGGGCTGTCATTGCTTTAATGTTGGCGGCTGAGGATTTAGATATAGGGTTTTATATTTGGCAAGGAGGTGTATTCAATAATTTAGAAACTATTTTGTATTGGCAACGGGATAATTTTTGGAAATTAGAACAAAATGCTATTAATAACTTCAAAAATACATTCCCTTTGATGTATTGGGTATATGCTCAACTCGATGAATTATCTGATAAAATTAAACAAGGAGACCCTTATTTCAGATTAGGAGACGAAACTTGGTCAAAAGACTTTTATCTTTCTCTGTGGAAACAACATTATGATCATCCACCTTCTGGGTTTATTGATAAAATAAATTGCCCTGTTTTATTATTACATGGGGAACTCGATCATAATACCCCTTCTACAGAAGCATTGTTAACAAAAGAAGCGTTAAATAACGCAGGAAATTATCAAGTCACCACTCATATTTTCCCAGGGTTAGATCATAGTTTTAGACGACTGGGAACACCAGATGAAGACTTTGTGACAGCGATGAAACGTCCCCTTGATCCTGACGTGATTGAAGCCATTAAACACTGGATTACTAACCTTAATAAGTAATAAATTATCATGCAAGACGACAAAATTAACCCATTAAGCCAAAAAGTTGACGATTTGGTTTCAGACCATCAACAAACAGATGATCATACAGGATGGTTTGATGTTCTTTATCGAAACGCATCTGGAAATCCTGAACAAATTCCGTGGGCAAGAATGCAGCCTCATCCTTGTTTAAAAAATTGGTTAGAAACTGTAGAAATTATCAATAAAAAAGCCTTAGTTATTGGCTGTGGTTTAGGAGATGATAGTGAAATTTTAGCGCAAAAAGGAGCAAAAGTAACGGCTTTTGATATTGCACCGTCATCAATTGAATGGTGTAAAAAACGCTTTCCTAATAGTTCTGTTGATTACTTAGTCGCAGACTTATTAAAGTTAGCTCCCAGTTGGAAAAATAGTTTTGATCTTATTTTTGAATCACGAACGATTCAAGCATTACCTCTGAAGATTAGAGCAGAAGTTATAGAAGCGATCGCAACCCTATTAAAACCAAGAGGAACCCTATTAATTGTTACTCATCTTCGGGAAACAAAAGATAGTCCTGACGGACCTCCTTGGCCAGTGTCAGAAGAAGAATTATCACAATTATCTAATTATGGTTATGAAGAAATAGCGAGAACCCCTTACATTTCTCCAAACCTCCCATCCATTCAACAAGCATTGATTGAATATCAAAGAAACCTATAATAAATTAACGATCAAAATACAAATTTTTCCCACACTTCCCACACTCAACTTAACTAGAATATTGATACACCCGATTGAAAAGCACTTGCCAATTTTCTAATGTGTAACCATATTGTGCTAAATATTTTGATTTATCATCTTTTGGCTGATAAACGAGTAAATATCTAGTCAACTTTGCATTTTCAATGACTAGGTTAGATGACATTTTCATAAGCTTATAGTCATAATAAACTTAAAAAGGTGGGAATTTCCCACCCGACATTAATTATGCACCTACTGCTTCTTTCGCTGCGTACATCACTTCTAAGGTAATCTCAGAAAATCCTCGTTCACGGGCAAATTTTTCTGTATTTCGCTTCACTTTACCCCGAACAAAACCAGGAACCTTATTCAATTCTGCTTGTGCTTCTTTGTTCCAATTCAAATCAGAATCAGCCGAAATTCCTTTCGTAATTACCTCTTTTGTATCATGACCACCAAAGATTTCTAAAAGATGGTCTTCCATGCCCAACGTAAAGGAATTATACACTAAATCTGCAATCTGATTTGTCCCTTCATAACCACAGAAAGGTTTATACCCAATGGGGAAGTTTTGAATGTGAATGGGTGCAGCAATAACCCCACAAGGAATGTCTAATCTTTTGCCGACATGACGTTCCATTTGCGTCCCAAAAATGGCAGAAGGTTCGATACGAGCGATCGCATCACCAATCTCTCCATTATCATCACTAATTAGCACTTCATCGCAATATTCGCTCACTTGTTCTTTGAACCAGTCTGCGTCATATTTACAATAAGTTCCCGCTAAAACCACATGAATTCCCATCTCCCGTGCTAAGATTTTAGTCAGAGCAACAGCATGAGTATTATCCCCAAAAACAACGGCTTTTTTACCGGTTAAATTTTGACAGTCAATAGACCGAGAAAACCAAGCAGCTTGGGACACATATAATGTCTGTTCGTTGATATAGTCTTCATAATCAACATTAGCCCCTTGCTCATTAATTATCTGTTGAATTTTGCGAATACATCTGGCTGTTTCTACCACACCCATCGGGGTAATATCTACATAAGGAAGGTTAAATTCTTCCTGTAAATATTGAGCCGTTGTTAACCCTAATTCCCGATAAGGGACTAAATTAAACCACGCTTTCGGTAAATTTTTTAAATTGTGAACCGATGCACCATCAGGAATCACTTCATTAACTTCAATTCCCAAATCTGCCATTAATTGTTTTAACTCTCGACAGTCATGTTGGTTATGAAAACCAAGCGTAGAAATACCGATAATATTAACGGAAGGATTTTCCGTTTTTTCTGTCGGTAATTGATTTTTTTTCTTAGCTTTTTCTAAGTAAAACTTAACAATTTGATGAAGGGTTCTATCTGCAGCTTGTAACTCGTTATAACGATAATGATTAACATCCGCTAATAAAACATCCCCTTGTGCATCCATTTGGGCGCGATCTACAAAATTAGCTAAATCTTCTTGTAAAATACTGGAGGTACAAGTGGGGGTTAAAACGATTAAATCCGGGTTTTCTTCTCCATCTTTACGAACAATATTATTAACGACTTTTTCTTGGGACCCCCGCGCTAAAACGTTGCGATCTACAATACTGGCAGTGACGGGGGTAAAGTCTCTTTCTCGTTCTAACATCGATCGCATGACGTTAAAATAATCATCTCCCAAGGGTGCGTGCATAATTGCATGGACGTTTTTGAAAGAACTTGCAATGCGGAGGGTTCCAATGTGGGCCGGGCCAGCATACATCCAATAGGCCAGTTTCATAACGTTCTCCTAATCTGTGAAATAAGACGTGATAATGACACGCTGATAAGCTGTTTTTGATTGTCTCAAAGTTGTTGCGTTTATTGAGTGTCTGCTTAAATAATGTTACATAAAGCAAAATTGGCTCTATCCCTTATTTGAACTGGGTTTGGGGCTTGTTTTGACAACTTTTTACTGCTTTGATTTTAATTAATCTTAATGTTGTGTGAAGATTCTTTCTTTTTGTTGAAATGAACAATAATGATAATTGGGTTCCTAATTTTCAACCGTCTTAATTATCAAAACTAAGGTAAATATTTCTGCACAACATTCCAACCGCTTAAACTCACCATAACAAAGCTAAGAAATAGCATAATATTTGTCCCAATATGTAACCATCGCATTGTTGGTTTTTCTGAACTAATTTGTGTCGCAGCAGTAGCAGAAATTAACACTAAAATAACCGTTAATAAACCAGCAATTAAATGCCAAGAATGACCTAAACTACCGTAATGTCCTAACGTTCCCACTAATCCAATCACTAATAATAATAAGACCAACATTACCATGATTGAACCAATAATATAATGAAGCGATCGCAACCAGACATCCGAAGAAGATGTACTCTTACGACGGTAAAACATCCATACCCCTGATCCCCCTAACAAAAAGTAGGCAAACAAAGATAAACCCATAGACCAAGCTGCAATTTTCCATAGCCATAAAAAAGATGGTAGATTCATAATTTAACTATTAATACTGCTTAATTCTTATAATTTTTCTCACACCATAATTATTGTACCTGATCCCCGAAAAAAAAAGCCCCAATGGGGCGATCTCAGCTAGAAATTTTCAATGATGAATTGTCATTATTCGACCTTCTAAACTAATGCAGCTTTTAAATTAGAGAGTGGATAATTGTGTTTATCACTTACTTGTATGGTTTGTTTTTTATCAGTAGAAGCAGTAACAGAAACAAATTCTTCCTCTATTTCGTCATCGCTTCCATCACTTATACAAAGACGTTCACAAGGAATGGTATCTGAGAGAATAGCACTAGCCATCATTCCCGTATGAATTTCCAGTTGTGCTTTGGGCAAAGCTTCAAAAACAAGTCGTTGTCCTGGAAAAACAACTCGCTCAAAATACCAATTTTCTATGTTGGTAATACGAGCAACTTGAATGTGATTCGTCGCGTTTACATAGCAGCAAAGTAGTGCGTTTCTTTGCCCAGTTGGAATGGGATCAAGGATCTGAGCCATAATAATTGAGGCAATTTAGTTTCTGATTGTTCATTTCTTCTTTACACTAACACTCAGTGATCCCCGTTAGCTGTAATCAATATTACATTCAATATTTTTCTTACAGGGTATAGCATACTACTATGGTACTATGATATAATATGTTAAAATTTTATAAAGGCAATTTTCAGGTATTCTAACCTAAGTAAAAAGCCTTATTGAAGCCAACTTCAGCCGATCGCCTCTTCAATTATCCACTTGCTGACTGGTGAAAATCTCGTTAAAGTTAAGATA
Source organism: Crocosphaera sp. (assembly GCA_030065205.1). Classification (GTDB taxonomy): domain Bacteria; phylum Cyanobacteriota; class Cyanobacteriia; order Cyanobacteriales; family Microcystaceae; genus Crocosphaera. The sequence continues at coordinate 17,784 of JASJDN010000074.1, read as the reverse complement.
TATTACAAGTTCTCAGTTATATAAGTAAAGCAAAATAACTTTACAAAAGCGGGGATCGCTTGCTACGCAAAAGGTAAAAGGAAAAAGTTAAAGGGCAAAAGGCAGTCAAAGCTTAATGACCATTAGACCAGTCTTAACCTGAAGTAGTATTTATGTATTAAAAGCGATCGCTGCTAACCCGAACCCATAACAAAGCCGAATTTTAAGATAACTATGACCCAAACACAGCGTATCCTCTACTGTCGCCTTCCCTGTAACCCCATCTTTCCCATTGGTGTTGTTTATCTTTCTGATCACGTTCACAAGCTATTCCCTGAAATTGAGCAGAAAATCTTTGATTTAGGAACCGTTCCCCCTCTAGACTTTAAAAAAGCCCTAGATAACTGTATTGATGAGTTTCAGCCTACCTTACTTGTATTTTCTTGGCGAGACATTCAAATTTATGCCCCAGTAGGAGGAAGAGGTGGTAACCCCTTACAAAATGCCTTTGAATTTTACTATGCCAAGAACCCTTTTATCCGTCTGAGGGGCGCATTAGGAGGATTAAAGGTGACAACCGCTTACTACAGCGAATTATGGCGTAATTTAGGGCTAATTAAACGGGGTTTAAAACGGGCCCAACAATACCAACCCGAGGCGCGGTTAGTGGTTGGTGGTGGGGCAGTCAGTGTATTTTATGAACAGTTGCAAACTCAGTTACCGTCAGGAACGATTGTATCAGTGGGAGAAGGAGAAACCTTATTACAAAAATTGCTCAGTGGCCAAGACTTTTCTGATGAAAGGTGTTACGTTGTGGGGCAAAAAGAACCCCGCGATCGCTTAATTCACGAGTCCCCTACTCCCTTAGAAAAAACCGCTTGTAACTACGATTATATCGAAAGCATTTGGCCAGAATTTAGCTACTATTTCCAAGAAAATGACTTTTATATTGGGGTACAAACGAAGCGTGGTTGTCCTCATAACTGTTGTTATTGTGTTTATACAGTAGTTGAAGGAAAACAAGTCAGAATCAACCCTGCGGATGAAGTGGTTAAAGAAATGCGCCAACTTTATGATCGGGGAATTCGTAATTTCTGGTTTACCGATGCCCAGTTTATTCCAGCGCGTCGTTTTATGAAAGATGCGGAGGAATTATTAGAAAAAATCCTTGATTCTGGGATGACAGATATTCATTGGGCTGCTTATATTCGTGCTGATAATCTTAACCCAAGGTTATGTAAATTAATGGCAGAAACGGGGATGAATTATTTTGAAATTGGCATCACTAGCGGTTCCCAAGAATTAGTTCGTAAAATGCGGATGGGTTACAATTTACGCACTGTGTTGCAAAATTGTCGAGACTTAAAAGCAGCCGGTTTCAATGATTTAGTTTCTGTTAATTACTCGTTCAATGTTATCGATGAAACCTTTGATACCATTCGTCAAACCATCACTTATCATCGAGAGTTAGAGGCTATTTTTGGGGTAGAGAAAGTCGAACCGGCTATCTTTTTTATTGGTCTACAACCCCATACCCATTTAGAACAATATGCCTTTGATCAAAACATCCTTAAACCTGATTACGATCCCATGAGTTTAATGCCTTGGACAGCGAAAAAGTTGTTATGGAACCCAGAACCCTTGGGATCATTTTTTGGGGAAGTTTGTTTACAAGCTTGGCAACAAAACCCCAATGATTTTGGTCGGGAAGTGATGAACATTTTGGAAGAAAGGTTAGGAAAAGCTGATTTAGAAGAGGCTTTATCTGCACCAATTGAAGATAAGAAAAAACAGTTAGTTTTAGCTTAATGGATAGGTGGTGGGCAATGCCCACCCTACAAGTTAAAATCAATTTATTGCTTATCTTTGGGCTTCAAAAATCTGTTTCGCTGTCAAATTTAGTTTAGGAAAAACAATGGATTGATTAATCCTATTTTCTCCTCTAAACTGTTGTAGTTGATATTCTCCATCAATTAATTGATAGATAGAAATTGTGGGTTGTTTGGGTTGTCCTATAAAACGAACCCCTCCTATACCCAAATAGTCAATAATCCAATATTCATTAATACCAATAGCTTCATAATCAATCAGTTTATAACCATAATCATCACGCCAGTTTGTACTCACCACTTCAACCACTAAAGGAATTGATTTTCCATAGATTAGGGTTGATTTTTTCTCCCATAAGGGTTCTGACTTTAGCTGTTGACGATCAATCAGTAATAAGTCTGGATTATAGCCGGTTTCTTTATTATTTAATTTGATTAATGCTTTGGGAGGAATACGATAAGGTAAATTCATTTTTGCGTATTCCAAGGTTAATTCTTGGGTTAAAAATGCTGTAATTTCTTCATGTTTCCCCGTCGGTTGCATTTCAATAATGTTTCCTTCATGCAATTCATAGCGTCTATCTTCTGGTAACCATTCGATAAATTCGTCAAAAGTTGTTAGTTGTTGTAAGACTTGAGTCATCAGAACATTCCCTTTTTTATATCTTTAGCTATCATTCCGAGGAACGAGAAATCTCATGAACATCCTAACAATAAAAATGGGATAATTCACCCAATATAACTAACAATAACAACGAACATCTTGGCCACATTCATCTGCTAAATAGCATAAAGCGCGGAATCTTAAGGCCACAACCTCTTCGTAGAAGGGATTGAGTTTGCATAATGGGGGAATATGACAGATTTTTCGGCCAAAAATGGAGATATCCCGTTCAAAAGGACATTGTACTGGAATGAGACGACACAAGAAATGTGCAGTGGATTCGTTTTGGATTTCGACGTTATTTAACCATTGACGGAGTGGTATTAAGTAATCTTGAACTTTACCTTGATTAAATCCGATTTTTGCTTTATTAATTCGTTGATTATTAGGAAAACAGACCATGATGACCTCTCGATTAATTTCTATACTCCCAGTTTAATCATAAGTTTTATAGATGACAATAGTTTTTATATATAACTTTTTTTTATGTTTTATAAGCTCAGCTTACCGTTCAAGATTGCAAAGAGGTACAAGAATGAGTTAATTTCTTGTACCACATTAAGTTACAAACGACCGTAGATAACTGTTTAACTTTTTGCTAAGAAGGCATATTCAGGTTTAAACTGAATGTTGATAGCATAGAGATAATATCGAAATAATATTAGTTGTTTGGGAGTCAATTGTGGGTGAACAACTTCAAGTAGTGAAGTTTCGCTAGTGTGGGATTTAATTAATGTAGAAAAGGTTAGGTAGGATGATTCTGGTGGATATCCTTGGGAGTCGATGGGTAATTTAAGCGTCTCGAAAACAGGTATCACTACCTCGCGATTAACTGAGAAAGCTGCATGAAAAATAAAGGCTAAGATGCTATTTTCTTCATCTTGTTTTACTTCAGTTTCCTTGATCATTTCTTTTAATTTAGAGCTTTGCTGATGTAATAAACTCCATGCTTTTTCCCGTGCATAAATGGGGTTGAGCTTGCCTAAATCGGGGTGTTCTACCCAAGGCGGTAGTTGAAGTGTTTTGAAGTCAATATCCTTGAGAGAAAAGATTAAGTCCTCAAGGTGTGAAAACCCTAGGCTTTGGGCAAATAAACGCCAGTTTCGTGTCAGTCTGTAGTACCTTGAGAGAAACGTCTCGCGTACATATTGCATGAAACTGTGGACTTCTCCAATCCCTCCAAAATGTTCAAGTAGCTTAGAATTGTAATAGTAGGATGGGTGAATAAGGGTTTTGGGCGTGTCCTCATTTTGAGTTACAGTAATCGCTTTTTCCCTTGCATCTTCAGGAAGATGATCAAGACATTCGTACACTCTTAATGCGGGATAACTATCGGCTTCATCAAACTTGAGATCCAACTTCTCTTGGGTGAAGGTTTCTAGGGTCGTGCGAATAGACTCTAGGGTTGCGTAGGGGTTGCCTAACCATGACCAGAGAACCCAACGGGGTTGTCGTCTGTCTTGAAATTCTGGCTCTTCATTAAGCTCCATGAGATTTTTGATATGCGCTAGGGCGTGTCTCACTCGATAGGGTTCGCGCATCTGTTTCAGGTTATCATTGCTCAGGGTTGAAAAGGGCGCACTTTGTTCGATTAATAAGCCTGAGCGCAAAAGTAGCCGAAATTCATCTTTGTTGAATTTTATGGGCAGAAAGTAAGAACGCCAAAATATCGGACGTGGTAAGGTTTCGTTAATACGAATTAGCCTTTCAGCCAAGGCTAAAACATGATCTTTCGCAAAATTTAGTTCAGAGCAGATAAACCAGTAATATCTCAGGCCGTAGCGGAGTAAGTTGTGAATTTCTGCTTCAATAACATCGAGATTTCGCAACTGTACCGTGGTTCCTTTGACCTTGGGTTCACAACAAAAAACACAAGCACCAGGACAACCGCGAGCGATTTCTATAGCGATAGAAATTCCGGTTTCCTTATAAGAACCTAGACCCGGAACCGCTTCGAGGTTCGCACTACGGAGGGTGCGTTCCCCGTGAAACCGAAAGATTTCGTCAATAATGTCTGCTGTGTATTCGAGATCATTCAAAGGCCCCCAGTAGACACGCTGATTCTGCTGCCACTTACCATTAACGCGATAGAGTAAGTTGGAGATGCCATCAGTTCGACCCTGAAGCACCTCATCAAAATGCTCAAAAAACTCGTCCGGTTCTCCCAAAATTCCAAAATCAGGTTGTAAATACTCGGCTCCAGATACAGCGTTAACCGTAAAATTAAAGCCACCGACAAAAATTTTGGCATCACATAACTCACGAACGTGCAGAATGGCTGCACGAGTTTCTTCCACTGGGAACCAAGGGGATTTGGCAGGGGTTTTCTGATCGATGCTGATATAATTATCCGCAGCAACAGAATCGGCTTGTCGAACAGTAAAAGCAACGGCACGGGGTTGGTGATCTTGGATTAGTTGCGTGATACACTCAAGTTTGTGTTCTAGACTTAAATCCAATCCATCCCAACGAACAACGGATAACCCTGCTCGTCGAGCCAGTGCAGATACCTGAACAAAAGCGTAAGGATAGACTGGCCGCCCAGGGAGGTTGCTCAGGTTGAGAAAGAGAATATCAGTCGGTTTCGCAGGGCGAATACCTGTGTAAGTAGGTAGCATATACTTACTCATTTTAGATTTTTTTGAGTGTACTGAGATTGAATTAGAGGGGTTGAGGCGATCGTGAAGCGAAAAGTCCGCTTTGCTCATAATACAGCATTACTGGAAATAATCAAGCCAAGGGAACAGCAGGAGAAAGACTCTTAATTTATACTCGTCTAACCCATACTACTCAACTAAAGATCCTAATAGTATTAGAGATTGCTTCGGGGGGATTAATGACAACAAATCAAGCTATAAGTGGTGGTTCACCCCCCTCGCAATGACAATCAAGAAATAACGATTCACTGTTAAGTTGACACCAGTTAACCTTTTAACCAACACAAAACCTTATGCTTATTTAGCTGATCCTAGTGAACCTACTATTTCTCCTGATGATTGGGAAATGAATGAAGAGATTCAATCAACAAAATGTTAAAACAGTAGGGTGGGCAAATCATAAACTTATGTGATCTACTCATAATCTAGAAAACTTTGCCCACCTTACAAAACCCAAAGATTGACTAGAAAATAAATCACAATTATGTTTAATGTTTAAGCAATTTTTAATGGTTTTGTTGGGAATATTCTAGCTTCTGGTAAGGGTTGATTTTCTTCTATAAGCATTTCTACAAAATTTTCAATAACTTCCTGTCCATTTTTCGCAGCTTCTTCATAACTTTTGCCATGAGTATGAAATTGTTGCCAAGGAAACTCAGGTAAATGGACTAAAAATAGTTGATCTTCTTCTGACCATTGAATGACCATACTGTAATGATATTTCATATCATTGTAATGGGATTAGAGCTAAAGTATTGCTATAATAACCTAAATATTAAATTATTGTCTTTTTAACATTAGAGTGTATTTTTTTATGAAAGCTTACGAATTAACCGCAACTGTAACAGATGATGGACAAATTCAATTACCTGATTTTCGTTTGGCTTCTACTTCCTCCCAACCCTCAACGGTTAAAGTAATTATCTTAGTAGATGAAATTGAAGAAAATCAGAATGAGTTAGGTAGTTCCGATGAAAATTTTTCCGAGGAAAGCTTTAAAAAATCTTGGCAACAAGCAATAACAGGAGATACTGTACCCTTATCTCAATTATGGGAGGAGACAGATATTGTTTGAACAATAAATCATACTTTACTTATCTAAAGAATATTACTGGTTACTTATGATTACAATAGAAGACAAGATATAATTTTAATAACCGATAACTCGTCAATGATATGACAGAATTGGAATAAAATACCCATCAATGAATTAGGAGAAGTTGAAGATAACTTTACTTTAGCACCTGATTGGTCGATTGAAATTTTATCCCCGAATCAAGCAGTTACTCGCGTTATGGATAACTTATTACACTGTTTAAAACACGGTTGTCAGTTAGGATGGATAATCGATCCTGATCATGCTTCTATTGTTGTTTTCTTACCCCAACAAGAACCCGATATTTATCGAGGTGATCGCAGTATTTCTTTAATCGATAGCATCAACATAAATTTAACCCCTAATCAAATTTTTAGCTGGTTAAAAATTAACAATAAATAACATTATTAGAAAATGTTTATTCAAATCTAGTTTGGTAAGGTGGGCAAAGTTTTTTATTTTACGGGTACTTTAGATAAATCTCTGATTTGCCCACCCTACTGTCCAAAAAATAGCATGATTAAAGAAAAAGAGTAACTCAATGTAAATAATAACAACAAAAATGGGCAACTTAAGCATGAATCATATACTCAATTATCCCGATAATTCCTATGAGAGATAAAATTGTTGCCCTCACAGATAATTTAAGTCGTACAATAGTTGGTAAACAAAAGCCTATCCGTCTCGTTATTGTTGCTTTATTGAGTGGGGGACACGCATTACTCGAAGACGTTCCCGGTGTGGGAAAAACCCTGTTAGCGAAGTCCTTGGCCCGTTCCATTAATGGACGCTTTCAACGGGTTCAATGTACCCCTGACTTACTCCCTACCGATGTCACCGGAACCAACATCTGGAACCCCAACAGTCGGGAATTTGAATTTTTACCTGGCCCTGTCTTTGCTAATGTTGTACTGGCCGATGAAATTAACCGCGCAACCCCTAGAACCCAGTCTGCATTATTAGAGGTGATGGAAGAGAAACAGGTAACCGTCGATGGAGAAGCGCGTAAAGTTCCTAACCCCTTCTTTGTTATTGCCACTCAAAACCCCGTAGAATACCAAGGAACCTTTCCCTTACCCGAAGCGCAAATGGACCGCTTTACAATTTCTTTAAGTATGGGTTATCCTAGTGAATCGGAAGAATTGCAAATGTTACAAAAACAACTGCAACGGGTGAAAGTGGATGAACTACAACCTTGTATTTCCTTAGAAGATGTCCAGGAGTTACAACGGTTAACCAGTTTGGTAAAAGTGACCCCATCCCTACAACAATATATGTTAAGCATTGTGCGTGCAACCCGTACCGATGACGATATTAGCTTAGGGGTAAGTCCTCGCGGTACTGTCGCTTTGCAACGGGCCACCCAAGCAGTCGCTTTTCTTGAAGAAAGAGACTACGCAACCCCCGACGATGTTAAGTTTGTCGCTCCTCACGTGCTATCCCATCGTCTCATTGTGGCTAATGGCCGTCAACCCCAAGCCATCATTGAACGGTTATTGCGATCGCAAGTGGTAGAACCCGAACTGATCGCAGCTTAAAATCTTAAAATTTTTCTAACATACGGCAAGGAATTTGACAAGGTTCCTTGCAATTTCTTTACATTAAGATTAGAATGGTTTACATAAGTTTACAAAAGGCTCACAAATATGAGTAACATGATCATCGAACTTCTCACCGTTGCTGTCATAGTTATGGGGGTTAGAAGTCAGCAGTCTCAAGGAAACACCGAGTTAGAAGCAATTCCAGTACCCATTGATGAGGACATAAGGAGAGGTTAAACTATGTTAGAAAAGTTAATCATTTTTTTACAAGATGAACTAGAGATTCCTGGTGATCAAATACGTTTGGCCTTAAGACATACCCAAGCTATTCCTGCTCAAGTACCGATGGAACTATGGAAGTATGGTTTAATTAATATAGCTCAACTGGAGAAAATTTTTGATTGGTTAGAGTACAGTTAAACTATTTATTATTGGTTACTAAACATTTCTGAGAGGGTAACGGTTTGATAACCTCTATTTTTAATCTCAGGAAGAACTTTGTTTAAGGTTTCATTGGTTCTTTCTCCCCAGTTTCCAGACTTACCCTCTCTACCACCATCATGTAAGACAATAATCGCACCAGGCCGTAAATTAGATAAGATCGAATAATAGGCAAACTCAGAAGAACCAATATGAGTATCATAGGGAAAAATTGATCCTAAAGCAGTCTGATAATCATATTTTTTGACAATATTTAACATTTGAGAAGTATACCAACCCCCTCCAGGACGAAACCATTTAACCTTTGATGAAGTATGGGATAAAAATTGATTTAAAGTTTTATCTGCTGTTAAAAATTCTTCTTCAAACTCTTCTCTAGATAAAACAATACTTTTCTCATCTTTAACCATGTGATTACCAATTTCATGACCTTTGTTAACTATATTTCTAATAATATTTTCATTATTTTCTATTCTTTCACTAATTAGAAAAAAAGTGGCTTTTACCTCATTGTCTTCCAAAGTTTCTAAAATTTTAGGTGTTGTCAGAGAATTCGGTCCATCGTCAATGGTAATAGCAACAACTTTCTCATTCGTCTCAGAAAAATAATAAACCCCAGGCGCAACTTTAATGATTATTTTTAATAACCATCTAGGTTGATAGAATAAGACAGTTAATAGGAGTAAAGAGAATATAATTAAACCTAAAAATACTAGCCAAATCTTATTAAATATCATTACTTGCTTATTAAATACTATATTAAAGTGAAGGAAACTGTCATTGCTAAGAAAAGGTTTGAGACTTAATTATGTCTCCGAAGCAATCTCAATTTTTCGGTCAGGTGTTTTAGAGATTGCTTCAGGAAGATAATAAAAAAAACAAACTATAGTAGTCGTTCACTCCCCTCGCAATGACAATTAAAAAATAACGATTCACTGTGAAGTTGATATCAGTAAATACGATTAATTCACTGCAGATAAATAATTAATTAACTCTCAACTAATTCCTCATTAAATTCATTAACTGTACGTCTTTTTAACTCCACAGACTCAGAACGAGGTAAGAGATTAAAAACTTCCCGTAACACATCATCAACTGCTTCATATTTTACTTGCCCTTGACCATCAAAAACCTTATTTCCCTCACCATCCAGAATAACGGTTTGAGGAATAAGATCGTCATAATAATAACCAGGTTCTTGCTGAGTGTAAGAATCCTTTACAGGAATATTATCAACACTAATGGGTATAATATTAGCAGCCCGACCATAAAATTCTTGGATGCGAGAAACCACAATCGCAAACTGTTTACAATCCCGACTATCGTCTAAATAATAAACCAGAACCGTTGGCATTTCCCTATCAAGAGAATCCTTTAACGATAATTTAGCGGGTACTAAAGACCCATTGCCCGCGTAAACAACAAAAATGTTACCATCAAGACGATCATCGTCAATACTAGCGGTAGCGGGAGATATTCCCCAACTGTTAAAACTAATGACTAAAGATAACAAACCAATTAAACAAACTTTAATTAACAAGGTTGAGAACGATTTCTTGTCCCTTGTTGCTTGTTCCCTCGTAAAATTGACTAATCCCATAACAATGTAGAAACCTTCTGGTAAGTTTGGTTACAATAAGTCCACTAAGGAATGATAGAAATGATCCTGTGACTGAGCAGCAGACCACAAAACAATCGACCTCACGGAAAATTCCCGTTCAGATGCCCTTTGCTAATAGTCATTATGCTATTTTAGGACTTCATCCGTCCGCTTCGGTCATCGAAATCCGTCGCGCTTATCGAGAGTTGAGCAAACGTTATCATCCTGATACTACAGAATTACCGTCCCCTCTGGCAACGGCTAAATTTCAGCGTTTGAACGAAGCTTATGGGGTACTAAGTAACCCTCAAGCGCGATCGCTGTATGATATCAAAATTGGCTATTCTCGCTGGAACGTGATTCAAGCTCCTTCAGAACCCGAAAAAGACCCAAAAACGGGTCAATGGTCTAGTTCTGCTTATTTGGATGCCAGCGATCGCCCTTTATCGGGAGGGGAATTATTCGCCTTGTTTATTTTAGGCTTAACTTTGATCGGTTGCTTGGTTTTGGCCATTTTTATTGCTATGGTAAGGGGCGATGAAGTGCTTCCGAATACTGCCTTGCCTCAAGATTATGCTTCAGTTGCCTCTATTTTAATCTGTGAGGCACATTACGTCACTCAAACCCTTATCACTCTATTATGACCCTTCCTGCCCCTGATACCCCCTTATATAATCATCCCCTTCCTGTGATTGAACAATGGCTCTCTAGTTTAGGATGCCAACAAGATCAACAAAATTTAAACTGTTGGACTGTCACCAAACCCCACTGGAAAGCACAACTTAGCCTAGACGTAGAAGAAATTATTGTTTCCTACCTCCAAGCTGGGGCCGATGGTTCGGATATTACACGAGCGTTTAAATACTCCCTCTCCCGCGAAGACGTTGAGGCTGCTGTTTTTAGTGGTCCTTGATCATCCATCTGGGATTAGGACCTATTTACAGGATACTGCAAACAAAGCCCACGTAGTTCACTCGTGGGATGTAGTTTGCCCGTCTTTAGGCGGAGTGAATATGGTATCATGAAGTAAGTGCGGTAATGCGCGTAAGAGATTTATCGGTGTTTCTTGCCTAGAATTGTCTAGGTTTCTGTACTCAGTATAGCTGGTTAACTCCCTCTGAGACGTTTTTCTGCGACGGACAAGCCCTACCCAGTTGAACAGAATCAAAGTTATAGCAGGTTTAATAGGCTTGTTAGTTCGAGCTATTAGACATCTAAAAAACCCATACAGTCTGCTGTCGGGCAGCCAGTGGACGTTAAACTAAAATGTTTGTGGATTCGGTCTGGCGGGGGCATGGTTTGAGAAAACTATGTCTAGCTAAGAGGATGTGAAGCAAGAATCCCACGCAGTTCTACTCGTGGGAGTGTCAAGAATACAATAAAGACATGAGGGCTACTCTCCCTAGATAGGAAAGCAACCCTCGTCTAAGATAATACATTTTTACTGATTTGGTTAGCGTTGCTCAGTTAGAGGCTAAGCGACGCTATTTTTTTGTCTGTTAAACCGATAGCAAGGGTAACAGTTACTCTTCATCTTCATCCGGTGCGCCGACTTGTTTGAGATGGATATGTTTACGGCCTAAGGTAATCTCAAATTCGTCTCCCGGTTGTAGATTCATTTTCTTGGTGTAAGCTGAACCAATCAGAAGATTGCCGTTAGATTGTACGCTAATTTTATAACTAGCTGAACGGCCACCTCTTCCTTGTCCTTCAGCACTACTATCAAGCTCAATGCCCTCAGCATCTATTAAAGCATTAAGAAACTTCATCATATTAACGCGTTCTACCCCATTTTTTGTCTGGGTATAATAGCCGCAAGCTCTTGCTTTTTCTTCTTTGCTGAGATCACCTAGCTCTTTGACTTTTTCTACTAAGGCGGTGCCGGTTAGGGGTTTATCTTGTGTCATTAACTTCAACAGTAACTAAGCGTGAATAATAAGGTTGACAGAATGGTAACTAAGTAAGAGGGTAGTAACAATCAAAAAAATGATCAAATTACTAACTGTCTCTACCATTATCTTACACACAATTTGTAAAATTTATCTACCATTCCACCAGATCAATAATAATTCATTGTTTCCCATGTTTCGACTCTAATGCTCAACAAATTTACAAATGTTTGACTTTGCTCCCTTTTGTCTTCATAAAAATGTTATAAATTCCACAACAATCTATCATAGTTCTGTGGTAATCACCCTAAAACATTGAAAAAAATAAAGTAAATGAAACTAACAACTCGAAGTCATTATAGCGTTAAAGCCTTGCTGGATCTGAGTTTACAGCCTAATTACGGTCCAACATCAGTAAAAGCGATCGCAAAGCGACAAGATTTACCCGCCCCGTACCTCGAAAAATTACTGATTGAAATGCGTCGCAGTGGGTTAGTTAATTCCTTACGGGGATCACAAGGTGGCTATCAATTAGCCCGTGAACCGAGTCAAATTTCTTTAGGGCAAATCTTAGACGCTGTTGGGGATACAATTGAGCCATTAGCTCACTATAACCCTGACATTGAGCAAGTAGAAGATTGGGTCACCTTTAGCCTTTGGAAACGACTCCATGAGAAGCTTAAAGAAGCCCTTTACAAGATTACTTTAGCGGATCTTTACTACGATGCTCGTAGCTGGAAAGCGTCTCTGGGAGAAGCGGTCAGTTTTGTTGTCTAAGCAAAGAATTATTATGATAAATTCACAACCTTCCATGATCGTTCGAGGGGGCTGTCACTGCGGTGCAGTGCGCTTTGAGGCGGTTATTGATAAGATGGAAGCGATTGAGTGTAACTGTTCGATTTGTTGTAAAAAAGGCTTCGTTCATTTGTTGGTTCCTCCCGAAAACTTTACCTTAATTAAGGGAGAACAGATGCTCATAACTTACACCTTTAATACCCATACAGCACAACATACTTTTTGTTCTGTTTGTGGTATCCATTCCTTTTATCGTCCCCGTTCCCATCCAGGGTGGTTTGATGTCAATGTTAACTGTCTTGATGATGTTACCTTATCAGACTTTGAAATTAAAACCTTTGATGGCCAAAACTGGGAAAAAAATGTCGAAAAAATTCAACAATCCCCTGGCAATAATTAAGGATAACTGCACTGAGGATAAAGACCTAATTTGGATACCCATGCTACCCTAATCGTTCTCATCTTTGCTGCCATTGTTGACTATCTTATAGGCGATCCTTGGGGGTGGTTACACCCTGTACAAGTTATGGGTTGGCTGATCTCAAGGTATTGTCATTTTGTGCTTTCTATTTGTGAGGGAAAGAAGCTAAGACGTTGTGCGGGAGTAATTTTAGGATTAGGATTAATTATTAGCAGTGGAATAGTGGGGTGGAGCCTCCATTCAATGCAAAAGTATCTTGATCCGTTGCTGGGCATTTTTCTCGAGACTATTCTCTTAGCAAGTTGTTTTGCCGGACGCAGTTTAAGATTAGCAGCCCTTGATGTTTTGACTCCGTTACAAGAGGGAAACATTGACCTAGCTAGGACGAAACTGAGTCAATATGTGGGTCGTGATACGGCGAATCTCTCCCCAGAAGAAATTTGGCGAGCGACCCTAGAAACGGTGTCAGAAAATGCCGTAGATGGGGTTACAGCCCCCTTATTTTACGCGATCGCTGGAGCTTTTTTTCCTGGGTTGGGTGCTGTTACGTTAGCCTTGGCTTATAAGGCCGCGAGTACCCTTGATTCTACGGTGGGTTATCACCAAGAACCCTTTACAGATATCGGCTGGTTTAGTGCCAAATGTGAGGATCTTTTAACCTGGATTCCTTGTCGTTTGACGGTTTTTACCTTGGCTATTCTATCAGGAAAGCCGAGGGTTGTTTTATCCATTTGTCGTCGAGATGCACCCCAAGATTCTAGTCCCAACTCAGGATGGAGTGAATGTATTTATGCTGCTATTTTAGGGGTTCAATTAGGGGGGAAAAATACTTATCAGGGCATCCTTAAAGAAAAACCCTTATTAGGCGATCCCCTCAACCCCATTACGTCCCACAGCATCGAAAAGGCTTTAAATTTGACTCGAATTTGCTGTTTACTCTGGCTGAGTATAGGCATAACTGGGTTATGGTTAACCTGAGTTCGGGGGAGCAGGGGGAGCAGGGGGAGCAGGGGGAGCAGGGGGAGCAGGGGGAGCAGGGGGAGCAGGGGGAGCAGGGGGAGCAGGGGGAGCAGGGGGAGCAGGGGGAGACTGGGAGACTGGGAGACAGGATTGATATATATTCACCCCATCACCCCGTCACCTTATCACCCCATCACCCTTAACTATAAATTACACTTCTGTGCGATAGCGCCGAAAGGGAGTGAGGAACTTCTGACTTCATTCAAGAGGGATTCAACCACTCTCCTAAAATCCCTAATTGATGTTTAGCTTCATCCAGTTGTTGCTGTAAAGGTTTTAAATTATTTTCATAGATATCAAGACGAACCTGTAGTCGAGCCACTTCAATTTGTGCTTGTTGCCAGTTTTCCCGTTCAGCTTCAAGTTGTTTCGTTTTTTGAGCTTGTTCTGTATCCAGTTGTTTGATCATATCCTGGATTTCTTGAACACTATTATGTAAATGTTGGATTTCCGTTTCTAGGGTTTCCCGTTCTTCGGCCGTATTATTGTCCCATTCTTCTAATTGAACCAGTAAGGGATCTAAATTAATACTAGGTGCTTGACCATCAAATTCCATTATTCCTTGACGACGACGCAGAACCCGTAAATATTGGAGTAGCACCTCTTGTCTTTCTTTGAGATTACGTCTTTGACCGACGAGAGTTTCATCTAAAAATTGTTTTCTTTCCTGTTCTTCTGCCAGTTCGTTTTCGATATCTAAACGTTCAAAATCCCCAGCTTTGGCTAAGTCGTCTTGTAATTCTTGAACCGTTTGACATTGTAAAGTCAATTCTTCTTCTTGATCATTGACAAAACGAACTAATTTATCTAAATCTCCTTGTAAATTTTTAACCTTCTCTTCTAATTCCCCCAACGGCATATTTTCGATGGACACTATATCAACTTTAGGATCTGACACAACATCCCCTGCACCACTAGCGACTTGTTCGAGGGTTTGTTGCAATTCTTGAATTCCCCGTAAATGGTCGTTAATCTTTTGTAAGCGATCTTGTTTATTACTAAGGATATTTTGTTGGACCCCCCATTGAATTTTTGCCTCTACCAAGGAGGTTTGCGTTTCTTGTAGCGCTTGAAAACGATTATCTAAGATTTCTCCTTGTTGTTGGACTTCTCTGGTTTGCCTTTTTACTTGTGCTGTGAGGGTATCAAGTTCCTGCCAACATTGATTAAGAATGGCTTGTTGTGCCTCTAGAGCATTAATTGCCCCGTCCAACGGTTTTTCTAAAGAGTCTAGTCCCTTATTACTGTCAGACAGACGAACAATTAGTTGTTGAATACGTTCGGCTTCTGTGCCAGGGAGTTGTAACAGTGATCCAAAACGGCTTTGAATCTCTTGGAGTTGTTGCTGAGTTTGCTCAACCCGATCCCAAGCTGAATCAGCTTCTTGACGACGGCGTTCAATTTGAGAGAGTTCTTTTTCGACTTCTTCTAATTGCTCGAGACGAGTTTCCATCTCCGCTTCACGACGACTTAACTCTTGACTTTGATAAGTCAAAGACTGTTTCCACTGTTCTATCTCTTCTTGTTGGGTTTTTAACTTTTCTGAGAGACGGGATAACTTTTGTAATTGTCTGACTAATTCCGGGGCTGCGGGTTCCGGTTCTCCCTGAATTTGACGATTATTGCCTAAATTAACCATCAAGAGGGTTCCTTCCCCAACTTGATCAAATTCTTCAAGGGCTACCACTTCGTCACCAGGGACAGGACTCCAAGTTTGATCATTATGTTGACAAGCTAAGAGTTTGATCTCTGTCCGAGAACCACTAATGAAACCTCTTGTCTGTTTTTTGACTTCTGCAAGATATAGCACGAGCCAGAATCCTCTCGATATTGCTGTTGCCTAGATTGTTAACGTGGGGATAATGTCGAAGGACGTAATTTAATGTAGGAATAAAACATCCAACAGTTTTACCCCTGGGGATCACAAAACCACCTCTATGGCATTACCTGAATCTATTATTGTCACATATCCACACAACCTAATTAAAGAATTTTTGAATAATCCGACCCTATGGAGGGATAGGAATTCTTTATTCCCATCATAGCCTAGCTTTTATCTGGATGCTAGAGTGAGCAGCAAAACGGAATAAAACGGATTGAATCATAATATCTCGCTTGTCTATTAATTACCGCCCTCGGTAATTTATTTTTCGGCTTGAGTGAGTTCAAGTAAAAACGAATGATGGCCAACTCTCCTTGAACAAAATCGTTTCGCGCAGTCCCCATCTAAAATCTGTGATTTAGATGGGGTTAGCGAAACCAGTAAATAAACGCGGACTTCATTGAGGGACGAAGTCTAGCATCCTTATAAATTATGTTACTATATTGTTAAGTCAACAGAATTTTTAGTCGTTATGGGTAAGTCTAAAACCAAACATAAAACTAAAAAGAAAAAACTGAACTCTATGATCCGTACAGATGTTTGGAAACTCAAGGTAACTTATGTAGAGAAAGAGTTATTATTGTTGACAGTTGCTGAATATAGAAAATTTTTAAAACCTTTAGTTTTTATTGTCAATGCTGAATGGAAATTAATGGGTAATTTAACAGATAAAGAAAAAGTTAATTATCTAGAGAAATCTATTCATGCAACTAGCAAAAATACAATTCCTAAATATTCATATTATCAAAAAGTTATTAATAAATATTCATCGTTTCGCAAGTTTCCTAGTTATTTAAGAAGAGCAGCTATCGCCGATGCTATTGGCATTGTTTCTAGTTTTCAAACTCGTTACAGAGAGTGGCAATCAGGGATAAGAAAAAATAGAAAAGTAAGACCCCCTCGCTTAACAGCTATTTGTCAGTCTTACCCTGCCTTATACAAAGGTCAACAAGTCAAATATAATAATGACTATCAAAATGTTTCTCTCAAAGTTTGGAATGGTTTTGATTGGGTTTGGTTAGAAGAAATTACAGTTAAAGGTCATGGACTTAATCGACATAAAGTGATAGGGAATCAAATCAAATCACCCGCTTTACTGGTTAATTCTAAGACTTGTCAGCTTTCAATGCCAGTGAAAATTAAACCGATAAAAAAGGAGGATTCTGATTATGTTTGTTCCGTAGATTTAGGCATTAATAATGCTGCTACTTGTTCAATTGTTGGACAAGACGGTACTGTAAAGGCTCGGAAATTTATCAATCCGGCTAGAGACATAGACCGTCGAAATAAACGGAAAATGATGATTACTAAAAAGTCAAAACAGACTCATAGAAAGACGAGCAAAAAGTTTGTTAAAGGCTTTTGTCGAGGACTTGATCGGAAGTCGAGTAATATTAATTTAGAAATCTCTAGGTATATTTCTAGAGAAATCATTGACTTTGCTAAACTTCATGATGTCAAAGTAATTGTCATTGAGAACTTAGCAGGATGGAAAGCTAAGGGAGGGAAAAAAGGCACTTTAATGAGACAAAAGTTTCATTTGTGGTGTCATCAAAAAATATGGTATTCTGTCTTAATTGGTGATAAGTATTTCTCTAGGGTATTTGTTAGCAAAAGTTCTACAAATACACTGCGGACACCAGTAACTCTGGAGACACTCAGAAGTCTAGAACTTTCTGGGTGCAAGTGAATCCCCAACTATAATCTATCTGATTTAGTTGGGGTGTGTTCAAATCTATCTAAGCCACTAGGGGTTCACTCTCAACCCATTGCCTTCAAGTTGATTCCGCTATATAAAACTTACTCAAATCTACTCATCGAGTCTTAAACTTGATTGTATGTTGATTTGAGTCTATTTTACTTCCTGCTTCAGCCAAGGGAGTCGGCCCCCCTCGCGCGTTCCCTTGCGCCGTACGACGGCGCGGGGTCGCTCGTCTTGTCCACAGGCGTAACTTCGGCCATAGCTTGAC
>JASJDN010000073.1 GCA_030065205.1 Crocosphaera sp. | reverse complement strand
AACAACTCTTCATGAGAATAGTTAATCAGTGCTAATTTGGTTAGCGTAAAATTGACGCTAATTTCAACCCAAAACAAAAGACTTTTCTCGGTTTTTTCGTATCACTTAATAAAAGTGCGAAATGTGGGATGTTAACTAAAACACCTTTAAAAATCGAATAAGATAACAGATTTGGCGGTGTAATCTCACTCGCAGAGGTACTGGACTGCAAAAGTTGATTTTACGGTGAGTTAGTCTAAACTCCAGTTATTAGTAATCAATCGTGAAAAACATAAATGAGGAAAAAGGATGACTATAATCGGTTCCTTTTTACCCCAACTCTTCAACTGTTCAATTATTCTTCCGTTTTATCCTTCACACCCCGCACAATACGGGATAATTCGCTTTTTTCATCCACGGTAATACGACTGGGAGAACCACTAATAATTCGTTCATAGTTCCGGAAGGAGTCTTGAATAATCGGCCCGTCTTGATTAATCATATATTCTCGGATGCCTTTATCGTGCCAAGAACCCCTCATTTTAAACACATTAATCGCCCGTGACATTTCCCCGCGAATTTCTACATATTGCAGCATTAAAATGGTGTCGGTAATGGTAGAAATATGAGATTCTGTAATAGAATGGGCCCCCATAAATTGGTCAGTGGTGTTGGTAAAAAATCCAGTAATTTCTTCTTGTTTAGCGTACCCCGTAACCCCAATCACAAATTGACGAAAGGCATTATTGGTTACACCTCTGGCTAAAGCAGATAAAGAATCAATGGCAATTCGACCGGGTTTGAATTCAGAAATTTCTGATTTAATGATTTGTAAATGGTCTTCTAAACCGGCTGATTCAGGATAGGTACATAACAGTTTTAAGAGTCCTCTCTGTTCCATTTCTTCAAAGTCAATACCCCAAGAAAAAGCGTTTCGAGATAACTGGGCCCGAGACTCTTCATAGGCAAACAAAATCGCCCTTTCTCCTTGACGACACCCTTCTTCTAAAAATTTACTAACCAATAACGTTTTACCGGTTCCGGTTGCCCCTGTGGCGAGAATAATGGAGTCTTTAAAGAACCCACCGCCACACATTTCGTCTAAGGTTGCTACACCGGAAGAAATTCGCGCATTCGATGATCGTTGTGTCAATCGCATGGCCCCCAATGGGAAGATATTAATACCATCGTTAGTAATCGTAAAAGGATATTCTCCCTTCATATGGGTTGTTCCCCGTAACTTGAGAATTTCAATGGTACGGCGACGACGTTCCCCTTCTAAAACATTGCGGAGAATAATAACATTATCAGAGACAAATTCTTCTACCCCAAAACGGGCAATTTGTCCATATTCTTCCACCCGTTCTGTGGTTAAAATAGAAGTCACCCCTAACAGTTTTAAGCGGGCAACCAAACGAAAAATTTCTCGTCTCACCACGGAAGCAGCATCGTATTGTTGAAACACTGCCGTAACAGAATCAATCGAAACTAATTTGGCTTTATATTTATCTATGGCATACTGTATGCGTTCAATTAAAGCAGATAAATCAAAACTTCCGACCACTTCTTGACCCTCTGGATCAGGAGACGCATCTAAAATAAACAGTTGACCTTCATCGATCAGTTTCTGTAAATCCCAGCCAAAACTATAGGCATTTTCAATAATATCATGGGGAGATTCTTCAAAGGTTACAAATAACCCCGGATAATCAAAATATTTAATGCCATGATACAAAAATTGCACCGCAAAAAGGGTTTTTCCTGTTCCCGATGTACCACTAGCTAAAGTGGTTCTTCCCAAGGGTAAGCCGCCGTGGGTAATCTCATCTAATCCTTCGATCATTGTCCGAATTTTACGAACACCTTTAGGGGCTAATGGTTGTGGTTGATTTTCACGGGGAAGCGGTTGATTCATGACTGCTTTATCTTCGTTTTATATTTAAAAATTACGATGGTTTATGAAAAATTGAAAGCGAAACCTTGAATCGAATTGTGATAATTACTTAGGAATCATTATCTCGTTCTCTAATTTCTTCGTAGAGAAGATCCAAACCAATTAAAACTTTTTCTCGATCCGAAAGATCCCCAATAATTTTACGGACAGGAGGGGGTAGAATTTTAGCTAAAGTGGGGGTGGCCAAAATTTTGTCTTCTTCGGCCAGTTGGGGATTTTTCAACACATCAATTACCTTCAAAGCATACACTCCTTTAAATTCGTCTTCGAGAATGTTTTTTAAGGTTTTTAAAGCTCGCACCGAGTTAGGGGTATTCCCAGCGACATAGAGTTTAAGTACATAGGTTTTTTTAAAGTCAATCATGGCCACATATCAATAAAAATCTCTAGCGGTTAGGGAAGAATAAAAATTACCTTAGTAGTATTTTATAATCTTTAACTACTTTAATCGATTTGATTCAATAAATCAAAAAGTAAATCTCCTCTTGGAATACAACGGCGATACATTTCTCCTAAATGAGCTAAAATGTCGATAATGGCTAAACGATAATCTAATAAAATTTCCTCGCTGCGTCCTTCTAATTTTAGCTGTTGAGAAAATTCGTCTATTAGTTCCATATGGATTTCTAAGACACGGGACACCGAAATATCGGCAAAGAAAGCTTGATTGACAAATTGATCAATGGTTTGATTAATATCTGACTCTTCGTCAAAATAATTTAAAATAATCTCTCGATAACTAGCTGTTAATTGTTGTAATAATGCCTGTTTATCTTCTGGAGAAAGATTTCGATAAAAATATTTAGGATTTCGTTTATAGTAAACCCCCAAATAACCCAATCTTTCTTTGAGTTTTTCTGCTAAACGACGTTGTTGTAAGAGTAAAAAACCCTGATGATTTTCTGTCTTGGTGTCCTTTTGAGAAGACAGCGCTCGATCAACAAGAAAACAACTAGGGCCTAAGTGTAAAAATTTAGTAATGGCACGATCAATTATGACCTGAACCTCATCCAACTCCGTTACTTGGTGACGAACTTCGGCACTATGGTATAAAAAAGTGGGTGATTCGACAGTGGTCTCAGTTGTGGAAGGAACTTCTTCCTGAAAAATAATCACCGGTAACAGGGTTCCTTGTTCATAAAGTTGGTTAAATAGGGGAAGGATTTTGGGTTCCTCTCTGACCAGTAAACAATCTATGGTTTCACTATGATCTTGTAGGAAAGGGATTAAGTGGTTGACTTGATGGATGATATGTAGACGATAGCGATCGCCACTCAGATGATGGGTCAATAACTGAGTGAGATGTTTATCGCTGCTACAAAGACAAATTGATAGTCGCGTTTGCAATGGTCTGTCGATAGATAAACACAAAGAAGAATAAAACTCCTCTATAAGAAGTTAGCATAAAAGTCTATGGTTTGTGATTACAACGGGAAAATCTCTCAACTTTGTTAAATAATTAATCGAGTCCGTGGATGACCAACTCATAATAGTCTTGATGAATGGCTTCTAAAGCTTGATATAGTCCCTCTGAATGTATCCATCCCACAAACCCTGCATATAAACATTCTTGTTGTTCATTGACGACAAACACATGAAGGATATTTAGGGGGTTTTTCCGGACTTGAATGGAAATTCCTCTTTCAAACTTCAGGTAAGATTTGGCTTTTTCAACGTCTTTGGAATGGCCATCAGTCATCCCAGGAATAAGTTGTAGTCTTTCGATTAAAACAGTGGGAAAATCTTTTTCAAATAAGGCGGGAGTTGGGGAAGTTTTCCAAAATTTTTGAATCACTTCTACTAAGGTAGGATGGTTTTTTAATTGACTATGGGAAAGATTGGGTAAGGAAACAAAATGACTATAAAATAATTTGGTTGAGGAAATGGGAATGGTTCCATCACTTCCGTTATCAACATTACCCGCAATGACTAATGTTGGCACAATCTTTGTGATTCTATCTGCTTTTGAACGGCGACTTTTTCCTAAGTCTGAAGCAATTCCAACCCCGATGGATAACGGGTCAATAATTCTAGCTAAATCTGCCCCCCCAACGGGACAAGCAATTAAGACTAAAGAGTGTATTTTTTCCCACCATTGAGGATTTTGGTGAAGCACTTCTATCCAAATTAACCCTCCCATAGAATGACCGATGATTCGCCAAGGGGTTTGGGGATATTTTTGAATAATCTCTTCCGCTTTTTCCCTAACCATTTCAATTAATGGATCTATACTTAACCAGGTTTTTACCCACCCTAAATTGGGACTTACAATAATGGTTTGATCGTTAGCTAATGTGGTGGCTAGTTGACTGATTTCTTCATTGGTGTCAGCCCATCCGTGTTGAGCAAATAGGATAAACTTAGGCAGATCATTCATGGTTTATTTTGTTATTTCTCGGAGTATAATTTAGCAGCTAAGGCAATAGCCAGAGGAAAGATTTTATGCTCTTGTATTTGAATTCTCTCGTGTAAAGTTTCTGGGGTATCGTTGGGCAAAATGGGAACGGCAGCTTGTAATAAAATGGGTCCACTATCTACTTCTAAACTGGCTAGATGAACGGTACATCCTGTTATTTTAACCCCTGCTTTTAAAGCTTGTTCTATTGCTTTGATTCCTTTAAAACTGGGTAATAAACTAGGATGAATATTGATAACATGATTAGGAAATGCTTCTAATAAAATGGGGGTAACAATTCTCATCCAACCTGCCATAATGACCCAATCAACCTGATAAGATTTAAACAGATTTACAATAGCGTGATCGAGGTCTTCTCGATCCTTAAATTCTCGATGATTGAGTAGCTTCGATTCAATGTTTAAGGCGGCTGCTTTTTCTTTAACGGTTGCTTTGGGGTTATTATAAATTAAAAGCGGGATTGTGGCGTTTAATTTTTGTTGATTGATAGCTTTGGCGATCGCTTCAAAATTGGTTCCACTTCCTGATGCTAATACCCCTAATTTTAATGGGGTTTCTAGTTTCAAGTCTTCATTAGATAATTGAGGAGAAATAAAACTAGGTGTGATATTTTCCATCGTTAGTTATTATTTTAAGTTGGTTCCTATTTATTAATCATATCATTTTTATTAGTCTTATTTTGCTCTTCATGCACATTTTTATTCATATTTATTCTAATTGTTTTTTAATCATTTTTTGAACAGCAGCAATGGTGGGATTGATCTCATAGATTGGTTTTTTCAATTGTTGAGCATATGCTTGTTGTTCTTGTTCTATCATCATAATATCTTGTTTCACTAATCCATCGAGCATGGTTTGTGCTGTTCCAAACAGTTTATCTTTAATAAATTGTCGAAACCATTGTGGTAATTTGTGTAATCGGTGAAAGGCATTTAAAGAGGTAAAATGAATTAAATAAGCTTTAGTATGGGTGAGGTTAATGGGACAAAGTAAGCAATAAATAGTAAAATCTTTCCCTAGGGTTGAACGCCAATGGGGATAACCATAACTGACCATTAAAGATTCAGGATGCAACACACGAAAGCGAGGAAAAAATAATTGAGAAATTGACCAAATTTTATCAATTTTATAGTAACTTTTGGCTTCATATAATCCCTCAACTTCATCTTCAGTGGTAATTAAATTTTTCAGTTTTGCTTCTGTCCAAGCTTGATAGTTATTATGAAGGTGACCATGATACATATCCATCAAATTTTCAATCAGAAATGAAAAATGTGCTTGACAATCAATCAGCGAAACCGTGCCAATATAATTAAGATGTTCCCATTCAGGAATACTCATAGGTTTAACTGTTCCTGATTCTAACCATTGTTTATCGCCTAAAAATATCCAAATAAAGCCATCGGATTCTTGCACAGAGTAATTGTCAATCTTACACTTTGGTAAAGCTTGCTTCTCTGATAAATAGGGGATAAAAGTACAGATTCCCTCCTGAGTAAATTGCCAACCATGATAAGCACATTCTAAAAAATTTTCAACCACTTTCCCCTCACTGAGTTTAACTTGACGATGAGGACAACGATTTTCTAATCCATGAATCTTTCCTTTACTATCTCGATAAAGTACAATGGAATGGTACCATAGGTTCACTTCTAGGGGTTTTGTGGTAATTTCTGTACTTTGTGCTACTGCATACCAATGGTTTAAATTAATTTCGCAAGTCCTAATATCCATAATTCAACCATTATTTAACCATCAAACTTACTATAAAATATGATTAAGGATTGGATAAAGGTCACTGGAATTATCACAAAAGGCCATCAAGTTGCTTCAGGAATGGCTAAAGATAGTCCTTATCCTCAAGGAACCATTGAAATGCAAACCCCTTTCTTTAAAAAACGAGGGTTAGATATTTCCCCATTTTTTCCAGGAACCTTAAACATTAATATTCGTCCTTACAAGTTTAAACTGCACAATCCTCAATATACTTTTAAAACTGTACAATGGAACCCTCACTCACCAGCCGAAACTTTTTCATTTTCTTGTTGTCAAATTCTCTACAGACAAGTCAAATATACAGCACTCATTTACTATCCCCATCCTGAAACAAAACCGACCCATTTTCAAGATGATTCAACCCTAGAAATTTTAACCCAATCTCTTAATGGTATTGAATATGGTCACTCCATAGAACTCAACCTAAATCCTGCTGAAATTGATATTTTCTCTGATGAGAGGTAGAATACAATATGATGAAATTAGCAACGAAAATTGAGGCAATTCTCTATCTAAAAGGTCAACCTCTAACACTGATGGATATTGCTCAATGGGCTAACTGTGAAGTGGATACAGCACAAGAAGCCATGATGGAGTTAATCTCCGATTATGCTTATCGTGAAAGTGCTTTAGAAGTAGTGGAAACGGAAGCCGGTTATAGTTTACAGTTGCGCTCAATTTTTGATGAACTTACCGACGATATCATCCCCGCAGAACTAGGGAAAGGGGTTCTCAGAACTCTAGCAGCCATTGCTCTAAAAAACCCAATCGTACAAACTGATTTAATCGAACTCAGAGGAAGCACTGCTTATCAGCACGTTCAAGAATTAGTTGAAATGGGTTTTGTTCGTAAACGCCGTCAAGAAAATGGTCGCTCCTATCTCCTAGAGGTTACCACAAAATTTCATCAATATTTTGAAATCGATCAATTTCCTCAATCTACAGATTAATTTTTAGCGATTTTCCGTGGTAGGGTTTATAGTGGGAATATATACAGTGGAACATAAGTCAACCCCAATTTTGGAGTTCTAATGGTATTCAACTTTGATTTTTTCCCTTCTGAACCAGAAGAACAAAACGCAAACGCCCTGATTCAATACTTACAACAACAACATCCTGATACCCTCTCTCGCATTGCTCAATCAGCCAGTCCTGAAATTCAACAAATTATTACGCAGAATGTACAGGGATTAGTGGGAATGCTCCCATCTGGTGATTTTAACATTCAAGTGACTACTGATCGGGAAAATTTAGCTAATCTTCTTGCTTCGGCCATGATGACTGGGTATTTCCTCAGTCAGATGGAACAACGGAAGAACCTGGAAGCTAACCTATCCAATGTTGATTCTATCTCCTCCCATCACTCCCATGACCAAAAAGATAAAGATTAAGGGTGAGGAGTCGTCAACAGTAAGGGACAAGTCAAGGAATCATTACCTATCCTTTTCTTATCCCTTCAGTTTCTCGGGTTTAACCCCCTTTGGCGAAACTTCCCATTACTAAAGCGGATAATAAAATTCCCGGGCTTAATAAAGCAATAAGTAACAGCAATTGGTCAACAGTCATAGTATACTTCCAAGTATTGATAAGTTCTTCTGTCAAGTTAACGCATTTTTCATGATATTTTCCTCAGTTAACTAAGTTTTAATACAAATCAGAGATATCTAATATTAGTATCAATGAAGTTATCAATTTAAGAATAAACGTAAACAAATGTTAAAAAAAATGCTCCAATGTAAACAAGTCATTCCCTTAATTGCCACCTTGTTCAGTCCAGTCCTGATGACTTCAGCCGAAGCTGTGACGGTTATCCAGGATGGTATGGGCAACGCCATCGCTATTGAAGACATACAAATTGTTGAAACGGGGGTACAATTGCC
Organism: Crocosphaera sp.; assembly: GCA_030065205.1. GTDB lineage: Bacteria > Cyanobacteriota > Cyanobacteriia > Cyanobacteriales > Microcystaceae > Crocosphaera. The sequence goes on along the minus strand of JASJDN010000073.1, from coordinate 15,972 downwards.
CGGGGAGGATGTCCTCACTACCGTCACCAGTACCTATCGGGTCGACTTTTTACTCGGCTCATTTAACGCCATTTTTGGCGATCCTACTCTACCTGACTTTGATACGTCCTGTGATTTAGGGGAGAGTAACAAGTTGTGTTTTTGGCAGAATGATCCCCAAGCGGAATTAGTTATCGACCAAATTAATGGTGCTTTAAATGCACTCAACCCTGTCCCCTCCTTCGTTGCGGGAATACCATTTGATTTTCCCTCTCCTCCCCTCCCCAACACCAATAACTTTTACTATGTTCCCAAAGATTTTGATGGAGTCAATGTGATTACTTCCCGTCAAGGGAGGAACAACGATGACAATGTCTGGGTGACTGAGACAGCCGACTTTCCCACTGGTACTGGTGTTGTTACTTCCTACGCCGGTGCTACCCTAACTGCTCAAGAATTTAAGGCAGAAATCCCCGAATCTTCCAATGTCATCGGTATTATTGTGATCGGACTGTCTATGATTTTAGTCACTAAAAAGAAATAATCCCTAGTGAACCATTTAAAATATCAATTAAACTAGAAACAAGCTCCTTTGATCTGGGCTTGTTTTTTACGTTCTGCTTACTTTAGTTGTTGACATAATTCTCGAAAATGCTCTCCTCGGTGTTCAAAGCTTTGATATTGATCAAAACTCGCACAAGCAGGGGATAAAAGCACGACTTTGATGTTGAGTTTTCGTCCTAAACTTAAACTTTCTTCCACTGCTTTATCCATAGTTTCAACAATTTTATAATCATGATAATCAGCATCGTGGAGACGTTGAGCAAAATTTTCAGCCGCTTGACCAATCAATAAAACTTTAGCCACTTTTGACTTAATTTGTGTGATCCATTTACTATCGTCTCCTTCTTTTTCTTCCCCTCCTGCAATTAAAATAGTCGGAGATTTGACTGATAATAAACCCACTTCTGCTGCATCATAATTCGTGGCTTTACTGTCATTAATAAATTCAATTCCATCAATCGTGATGATATATTCTAAGCGATGAGGAACCCCTGTAAATGTTGCGATCGCTGAAGCAATAGACCCTTTTTCAATCCCCGCTAATCGAGCGGCTGCAATGGCCATTAATAGGTTTTGTTGGTTATGAAAACCTGGCATTTTAAACAGATTTAACGGTAAAATTAATTCACCAAAAGCCACCACCCAATTATCTTGAATATAAACCCCTTTACTGGGATCACAAAGTAAATTATCTTTACCTTTTACCGTTGTCCAATAAGCATCGGCCCATTGATGTAACCCTGTTTGATGTAAGTAAGGATCATCCCCATTAAAGACTTGATATTCACTACGATATAATAAAGAGGCTTTGATGGCGTAATAGTTTTCTAGGGTTTTATGACGACTTAAATGATCGACCGTAAAGGTTGTCCAAAGACCAATTTTAGGGTTTAATTTTTGGGATGATTCACACTGATAACTACTAATTTCCGCAATAATCCAATCATAGTTAGAAGTGCTATCTTTTTTCAATTTAGAGAGAGCTAATTCGCAAGCAGCATAACCAATGTTACCGCAAGAGGGTGCATTTAATTTGGCCCCTTGAAAAATGGCTGCTACTAATGCGGTGGTGGTGGTTTTCCCATTGGTTCCGGTAATACCCACCCAAGGACATGAGTTAAGATATCGCCACGCTAATTCTAACTCTCCTATGGTATCAATATTTTGTTGACGGGCTTCTATCAAAAAAGGAGTATCCCAAGGAACACCAGGACTAACGACAATTAATTGAGGTAAAGAATTCGTATTTAAGTGAGGAGTATGACCTAATTTGACTGTGATTCCTTCTGCTTGTAATTGTTGTTGTAACGGGGTTAAATTAGGGGAAGTAGAGCGATCGCTAATTATCACTTTCCATCCGTCTTCTTTAAGGCATTTTGCAGCAGCAACCCCAGATCGTCCTAGTCCGATAATATAAGCTATGGCCATCCGTTTTATGGCTTCCTTGTTTATGGATAAATTACCCCTTATTCTAGCACTTTATGAGAATTAAACTCAAGATTTAAAAAGCAGGAAAGTTAAATATTTATCAAATGTTACATTAAAGCAAACAAGTCAAAGGAAATAATAAATATTCTAAGAAAAAGAGTCGCCAAATAAATTGATAAAATTCAGTAATAGAATTTTTTTCATCTAAATCAACTTGTTGACTGCGCCATAATAGTAATGCTAGTAACCCACAATGAGAAGTCATCAATAATAGTGGATTAATGTTAAATACAGGGAAAAAACCAACAGTTATCATCCCTATATAACACAGGATTATAACGGTACAAGTCATTCTAAAGATTGCTTTTTTCCCTAATAAAATAGTAAAAGTAGTAATATGATATTGTTTATCCCCTTCGAGATCAGGAACATCTTTAAAAATAGCGATCGCAATCGTAAAAACAACCACAAATGCGGTCAATATTAAAACTTCAGGGACTAAAAAAGATTGAGCAGTGAAACATTGAATAAAATACAAAAATAACCCTAAATTAACAACAACACCCCGAACGGTAAAAATACAAAAAGCAGCCAATAACGGAAAGCGTTTTAAGCGAATGGGAGGAAAAGAATAAGCAGTACCAATCAGTAAACTAATCAGTACCGTTCCCCCTAACCACCACCCTCCTAAAAAAGCAACAATTAAAGCTAAAATGCCTGTAATACCAACAATATAACGCCCCTGACTGACAGAAAAATCTCCTGATGCTAAGGGAAGATACGGTTTATTAATTCTATCAATGTCTTGATCTTCGAGTTGATTTAATCCCACAATATAAACATTGCCACATAAACAAGCAAATAAAGCAATTAATAAATAGGGAAGATTATCAAAAGTAGGTGGATTTTCTGCTGTTGCTAAAGCAATTAAGTATAAAGCGAAGACACTTAAACTGGTTCCTACAATCGTATGAGGACGAGAAAATTCCCAGAAACTTGATAACCAAGCGAGGGGTGTTTTCCAAAGAATTTTAGGATTATTAAGAGACGGTTGAGACATAAAAAAATATTTTTTTTACTAGAATAGTATATCAAAATTAATTGTTAACTTTTCCTCTCTAGAGAAGATAAAACTTGATAGACTTGTTGTACAAAATTTTCAATCGAATACTTTTCCTTAGCAATTTTCCAGCCATTTTGTCCTAACCCTTGTGACCAAGAAACATTGTCTATAAAGTTTTCCATACAAACGGCTAATGTTTCAGGTTCATTGTTTTGATAAAGTAACCCTGTGACCTCATGTTCAATTAATTCGGAAGTTCCTGCGTTATCATAACCGATCACAGGACGACAAGTCGCCATTGCTTCTATGGTGACTCTTCCCATCCCTTCACTCGCAGAACACATTAACACCGCGTCTGAAGCAAAATAAGCTTTAAACGGGTCGTTAAGATATCCCCAAAATTCTACTTTATCTGAAATTTGTAATTCATTAGTTAATTGTTTAAGATAGGTTTCGTAATTTTTTTCCCCTGAACCAACAATAATCAGACGAATATTTTGATATTGTTTTGCTAATATTTTTATAGCTTTTATGGCTATTTCATGACCTTTTTGGGGATAAATTTTACCCACTAACGCAAAGGTATAAACTTGATTTTCATCGAAGGGATAAGGATGACTTAACTGATACCAATCATCAAAGTTGGATTGAAAAGCAATTCCATCATAGATTATGTGGAGAGAGGGAATTGATATCTCTTTAAAGTGATAATCAGTTAACGCTTGAGACATGGTAATGACAGCTTCTGAATTTTTTACAGAATATTGAAACAGCTTTTTTCCCCAGTCAAATTTAAAATTATAATCACGATCTACAAATTCTTTAATATGCCAAATATGAGGGATTTTTAATAGTTTAGCTACAACTAATCCGATATTAATGACAGCAGAATTAGTGTAAATTATATCAGCTTCCCACGTTTTGATGACTTTCGTTAATTCTGGAATCAATTGTATATTTTTTAATAATCTTTGCAGTTTCCAATATATTTTTTTACTGGGATTTTTGCTTCTCCTTGGCATATCAATCCAACATTCTATTGGAATCATAGCAAAGGGAATATTTCTTAACTTCAATTCTTTGCCGATTTTCCCTTTTTTGGGAAAAATAACATGACAATTTATGTTATATTTTTTCAGGCCATCTATCAAGTTAATTAGACCAAGATTAGCCCCATATAAGTCTGAGTAATGAGTCAGAAAAACAACATTCATTATGATCTTTTAATTTAATTTAACTGAGTAGTTTTTGATACATTTCCACTAATTGATCCATGATTTTATTCATGTCGTAATTAGCTTCAACAAATTGTCGTCCTGTTAAGGACATTTCTTCCCAAATTTGGGGATTTTTAACGAGATATTCAATTTTTTCTCTTAAAGCATCCACGTCTCTTTCGGGAACCAAAAAGCCTGATTTTTCGTTAACAACTCCTTCAGGAATACCACTATGAAAGGTAGAAACCACTGGTAAACCAATTCCTTGTGCTTCTTGTAAAACCGTAGGTAAACCTTCTTGATCTCCATTCGCAGCAGTGGTACTGGCTAAAATGAAAATATGGCTATCAGCATAAATTTCTCTGACTTCTGTTTGTGTCATTCCTCCTACTAATTGAATCTGCTGTGAAACTCCAAGCGTATTGATTAATTTGTTGAGTTTTTTTTCTAGATGTCCTGTGCCAACGATGCGATATAATATACTAAGTTCAGGATTTTTTTCAATAACTTGACTGACAGCTTTAATAGAATATTCAATACCTTTTGTTTCTACTAATCTTGCGACTGTTAAGAGTTTAATGGGTTCATCCGGTTTAAGAATGCAAGGACGAAACTGATAACGCGATAAATCAACACTAATAGTCGGTAATTTTTGAAGTTTTTCAGGAGGACAACCCAATTCTATAATCTGTTTATTCATGGAATGAGTCAGTCCTAGAAACAAGTCTCCTGTCTCAAATAATTCATTATAGACATCTTTTCCCGCAATTTTTGGATACTTTGTTACATCTACATCATAGTAAGATGTAATTAGCTTCTTACCCTCAATAGCCCCTACTTGTTGAAGTTTTAATGCTTTGTTTCCTAACATCCCAAAATGACAATGAATGATGTCATATTCTTGATGATGTTTTAAACAAGAAATCCCTGCATAAAATATATCTAATGATTTTGATAATTTTCCTGGTCGTGCTGAACCTATTATCCTAAATAAAATAGGTAAGCGTTTCCACGGTTGGATAAAAAAGCTAATTAACAGTAGTCTAAAAGCGTTTAAATAAGCAATATATTTGTTCTCTGGTCTTTGATCATAGTAGGTTTTTTCTAACAGTTTATACTCTTCAACATCAGGATGAATTTTTGTCACATCTCCGGGTTGAATCGCATAAATATGGAGGTCATAACCTCGGTCTATTAGCCCTGTAATTTGATTGAGAATAAAAGTTTCTGATAAAGCGGGAAACTGACCTAAAATAAAAGCAACTTTCATGGTTTTACTATTACCATACATTACCTAAAAAAGAACAATAAAGTCTATTTTCTAAATAATATCATATTAGGTGACTATCTGTAAATACTACCTAATAATAACCACAATCATAATCATGTTTACCATAATCTAAAAGATATTTTTATTATCTTACCCTAGGATTATTAATAATTTTTCTGTCACCATAAACTAATAACTTATCTAAAGTTTGTAATCTATTTTCCCAAACTTGAACTTGATAAGGATAAACTTGTTTATGGTTTCTCATCCAACTAGGAAATCGTTGTTGAAACTGTCTTAAGGTTTGTTGGGCTATTCTTAAATTTTGTGCTGATGGTTCTGCTGCTAATTTTTCTAAAGCATTTTCTAATCCTTTGCCTTGATTATCAATTTTCTTAAGACTATTTTTATCCAGTTTCAACTGTTGTTTATCGGATAAAAAACTCCATTCTCGTTGTAGAGATTGATAACGAGATAAAGCAGTTTGAAACGGTTGACGATAGGGTAAAGGCTGTTTTTTTTCTGACCTTTGAATACCATTCAATAAACTTTGCAAAGAGGGGGTTAAATTTTCGGTTGCAAACAGAGAAAACCCACTAATGGGCATATTACGAACAAATTGTAATTGATCGATGGTCACAGGGTCAGGAACCTTCAATAAACGTAACCCAGGAATCACTAAAGCAGATTTAGGTAAACTATCGTCAAAAGCTAATTTGATCCGTTCTTCTAGATTACCAGTATCGAGGGCATAGGTCATCAAAACAATCATATCTACCCATTCTTGTTCCATCCATTCTTCCCAATTTTGTTGCAAACTAAAGAGGCGATCGCGTTGTTCAATGGGAAACACAGAAGCCGAGATAATCAACTCAGGTTTAATCTTTTTTAAATGACTAGATGCCGTAGCAACAAAACTATCAACTTGACGAATACGAAACCCTGTCCATTGATTCCATAAAGGATGACCGGGAGAGATTCCAATAGGGTCAACGCCAGTCATTTCTTTAAACAGATAACGAGAGGATTTACTATAACCAAACGTTTGATTATTGTGGGGTTGTTGAAAGGGATAACGAATATAATCAAATTGAATCCCATCCACATCGTAATTGCGGGCAATTTCATCTAATAAAGATAATAAATATTTTTGAACCCTAGGGTTAGCCGGGTCAAGAAAAGCCTTTTTAAATTGAGGCCCTCGATCAAAATAATTGCCATTTTTATCCGTAATACCCCAGTCAGGGTTACGAGAAAGCACCGGTCCTAAATAGTCTTCGGGCTGTTCTAATACCTTATTATGACCTTGGTTAGCGGCTGCAAACACCCACACCCAAGCATGAAGTTCCATATTCCGTTCATGGGCTAATTTGACGGCAGCTTTGAGGGGGTCCCACCCCTTCGTTAAGGGATTTTGTTCGGGGGCTACCTGACTCGGATAAATGGGGTAACTGGCGTTAACCGTCTCCATGAACACCGTATTAATACCCGCTTGGGCCATGCGATCGAACAGTACCGCTAACTCCGCCTCGGAACGGGTTTTGACAATACTACCTCGATCTAACCACATGGCCCGTACTTCCGCTTGAGCGATAGGGCGATCAGTCGGATAATGATCCCAGAGACTACGACGGGCTTTTAACCAAAGTTGTCGCGCTTGATCGTACTGTCGTTGACTTAATAATCGTTGAAAGTTTTGCAAGCTAAGCTTCGCCTGGTTGAGCGTCTCTTGGGACTGACGGAGGGATAAAGTAGTTTGGTTCGAGAAGGGTTGATTATGGGACAGAGAAGCCAGAAGGGTACTTTCAAAGCGAACGATGAGGTTAGATAACTCCTCGGTCATGGTTTGAGCTTGTTGAGGGGAAATACTCGGTATTGTCCTACTATTTCGACCGTAATTAAACCTTTGAGGCCGGCGATCGCTGATTAAGGTTTGGGAGGGAAGGGAAGAGTTAGGGGAGAGATCAATCTCAATCTCAAGTAAAGGATCTTCTGAGTCCGTTTGCGGTTCTTCTGGTTGGGGAATATAAGCAGGGGGTAAAATGGGGAAGGGTTGTTGCGGGGGATTGATATCCACTAAGTTACAGGGGGGAATATCTATACTATTTTCTGCCACTAATTGATTACTTTCGTTAATTCCATAGCGGTTTAAGACCGTTTTTAACCAAGTCACATCGAAAGAAGCAGAGGTAACCCCATTCACGCCCCAACGCCATCCCAAAAAAATCGTTTGATCATTAGTAATAACTGCGGGGGGTTTGTTTTCAGTTAACCAAACAGCTAAGGGTTGGGCCGTAATAGCACTGGGAATAACCACACCCCCGATCAAGGTATCACTAAGGTTAGGGGAATTAACTAACGAAAGTTGATTGTTTTCTTCGACTCTGATGGTAGAAGGGGCAGAATTAGAAAAGCCCCAATAAGACCCAAATAAAGCCCGTAACTGGTCTTTAACTGCCGATTGTGACAAATTCCCCGTCGGACCGCTAACAATGAGATTTCCGCCGCCATTGACCCAAGTTTCCAACGCTTCTGCTTGTTGGCCAGTAATGGTTTCGACATTGGGGAGAAAAAGGGTGCGAACATTTCTGAGGTCTTCGGCTGTTTTCCAGTTTTCTGCTTCAATTAAACAAAATTGAATGCCTGTGGCTAAGAGACGGTTGCGTATAGATGTCCACTGTTGTTGATTTTCGGGACTTTTAATGACTCCAACTTTTCCTAGGAGTGCATGGGAGGGGGTGATCAAGAAACTGTAGGCGATCAACGATGACAGTAATCTTAATAGGGGTTTTGAGGAAAAAATGAGGGCTTGCTGACCCCAGGTTTTTGTTGTTTGCCACTGAATTTTCCTCACCACAACATACACTCCTTATTCCTAAGTTGTCAGGATTTATCAAATCTCGACTATTCTACCGTGAACTATCCCAATTCAGCAGAATGAAGCCTTAAGGATACTCGAGTTAGAAACCAACTGATAACAAAGTTTTGTATATCTTCGGTCAACACTTCAGATTTTGGCAAGATAATGTAAGTAAGAGGGTGTTTCCAAAGCCTCTCAGAACGCTGGCAAGGGACAGAAAAGTTCACACCTAATATTTTAGTGTTGTAACCCGGAGACTAAATGTGGCACTCTCAGGAGTTTAGCAATCGAGGGATCTACGATGCAAGGATTTAAACTCAGATTTTCCGACGCTGTTTGGGCAACTTCCTCGTGTCTGGCTATTTTAATTTTTTCTCTTCCTTGTAATGCCGTCAATGTCCAAGACGTTCCCAACCCTCGTCAGCAATATGGGGGTTGGGTCACGGATATGGCAGAGATTCTCACTGATGATACGGAAACTCGTTTGAATCAGATGATTTCCCAGTTAGAGAGGCAAAATGGTACGGAATTAGCAGTGGTAACCGTACCAGAAACCGCCCCATCGGACACACCTAAAGCCTTTACAACCGCGTTATTTAATTATTGGGGGGTTGGCAAAAAAGAGCAGAATAATGGAGTGCTGTTTGTCATATCTGTCAGCGATCGCCGAGTTGAAATTGAAACCGGCTATGGTATAGAAGGCATTTTGCCCGATACTCAAGTCGGTAGAATTATCAACACCAAAATTACACCACAATTTAAACGGGGTAACTTTGATCAAGGAACCTTAGCCGGAACGCAAGCATTAGTGGATGTTTTAGCTAAAGCCACTGTCTCCGAACAAGAGGGACAAACCACGCTTAACAGTATTCCTAGCTTTTCTTGGTACCTTTATCTAGCTGCGGGGGGTTTAGTCATAGGGGTCATTGGTTTTGGTTCCATAAGGGCAATGTTCAAAAAACCGATTTTAGTCGAACCCGAAGGAATGGTTCGTATTCAAGGGTCAGATGATGAAGAAATACCGGTTTTTGCTCTGTGTTATCTGGGATCTTCAGGTTTAATGTTTAGTTTCCTGATTTTACTGTTAGGAAGCAGTCCAATGACAGAAATAGTCGTTTTAACCTCTGTCTTAGGTAGCTTGATACTGGGTTGGCTAATCTCCTATATCATCACAGGAACCCTCAAAGAAAACAAACATCAACATTCGAGGCGACCTTTTTACTGTTCTCATTGCCAACAACCCTTAGAACCATTAGATTACTCACAGTTTTCATCTTGTCTAACGAAAGCTCAACAAGTGGCCAGCCAATTGGGTAGTATTGAGTTTGAGGGCTGGCAATGCCCTAATTGTGGTCAACAGCCCAATGATTACCGAATCCATATCCGCGCCTATCTATTGGACTCAGAAGACTTCCTTGAATGTCCATACTGTCACGAACAAACGGTCAAACGTACCTGGAAAACCGTAGAATGGCCCACAGCCTACACTTCTGGATTAAAGCGAATTATCGATCAATGCCATTGTTGTGATTATTACCAAGAACAGGAAGAAACCCTTCCACCTTGGAGTAACTCTGATTCTGGTTTCGACAGAAATTCTAATCGTACAGGCAGTCGTACTTTTGGACATTTTATCGGTGGCTTTGGTTCTAGCGGCGGCTTTGGTGGCGGTGGTGGTAGTAGTGGTGGCGGCTTTGGAGGGGGTAGCAGTGGTGGCGGCGGTGCTGGTGGAGGTTGGTAATATAATCAGTTATTGAAACTCTATGGACTCTCAACAGTACCCAATGAACCCCTTAAGTGTGGCACCCATGATGGACTATACCGATCGCCATTTTCGCTACTTGATGCGTCAAATAACCCGCCACACCCTACTGTACACAGAAATGATTGTCACCGCAGCCATTAAACACGGCGATCGCAGCAAACTCTTAGACTTTTCTCCCGAAGAAAAGCCCCTATCCCTCCAATTAGGCGGCGATAACCCTCAAGAATTAGCCGAATGTGCCATTATTGCCGAAAATTGGGGTTATGATGAGGTTAACTTAAACGTGGGATGTCCCAGCGATCGCGTTCAAAGTGGTCATTTTGGAGCCTGTTTAATGGCTAACCCTCAATTAGTGGCCCAAGCTGTGGAAAAAATGCAGCAAGCGGTTACAATTCCTGTGACGGTTAAACATAGAATTGGTATCGATAACCAAGATAGTTACGAAGATATGGCTCGTTTTGTCAAAATTGTTTCTGAAGCGGGATGTCAACGCTTTACCGTACACGCGAGAAAAGCTTGGTTAAAAGGATTGAGTCCCAAGGAAAACCGTAATATTCCTCCCTTAAGATACGAAGCGGTTTATCGCCTCAAAAAAGAGTTTCCCCACCTATTGATTGAGATTAATGGGGGAATCACCAATCTTGAGCAAGTACAGCATCATTTACAGTGGGTGGATGGGGTGATGATTGGTCGCGCTGCTTATGATAACCCCTATTTATTTGCTACGGTTGATCGAGAGATTTATCAGCAAACGGCAACTCAACCCACTCGTCACGAAATTATTGAAAAAATGTTACCTTATATCGATGATTGGGTGAGTCGTGGCCATAAACTCCATAAGATTAGTCGACATTTATTAGCTATGTTTAGCGGTATTCCAGGAACAAAAGCTTGGAAACGACATATTAGCGAAAATGCTCATATACCCGGTGCTGACTCCCAAGTGATTGTCGAAGCGTTGAAAAAGGTTTCTAGAGCAAATAAAAAATACTAATATACATAGCTTTCATTATTATTTATAAGTAAAAAGATCAAAACTATGACCATTAATCAAAAACTATTACCCTCCATATTAACTATTTGCTCTTAATTTTTATTGTTAGTTAAAGTTAAAAGCTAAATAAGGGAATACTATGAAAAAGCGATTTTTATAATATCATTATGTCTGACCATCAGCTTTCCGTCTTTCAGTCTGGTATTCGAGATAACCGTGAACGGGGTATAGTTGGGGATTTTCTTAAAGAAAAGATTGATAATGGTTCTAAGTTGTCTATCGTCTCTGCTTATTTTACCATTTATGCCTTTGAAGCCTTAAAACAAGAATTATGGTCTATTGATGAGTTAGACTTTTTACAGATACTAGGAAATTAGAGAGAGAAATAGATAAGATAGTGTATGAGTTGTATGGGTTAAATGAAAAGGAGATTAAGATTATTGAGGAGAGTGTGAAACCATGAGTTATAATAAATATATTGGTCTTAAAAACTGGTTAAAAATGATGAAACCAACCACTATTTATTTACCCGAAGAAACTGAAGCAAGTCTTCAAGAATTAGCCAATAAAACAGGTAAATCCCTTCCAGAACTTATTGAAGAAGTCATTAATAATTATTTAAGTCAAAAACCCGTTAAATTACCCAAATCAGTCGGAATGGGTGCGAGTGGAAGAACGGACTTATCCTCTAAAACAGAACAACTATTGTGGACAGAAGAATAATAGCAGATACTAGTGGAATTATCGCTTTCTTAGATAGGGACGATCACCATCATTCCTCAGTGGTTGATGTCATTAAAACCCATCAAATTTATATCCCTGTAACGGTTTTACCAGAGGTTGATTATTTAGCCACAAAATATTTAGGAGAAAGAGTCGCTAGAAGCTTTTTAGAAGACTTAGCAGATGGATATTTTGACTATCTTTCTATAGCAGTAGATGATATTAATAAAGCTACAAAAATTATGGAAAGATACAAAGATTTACCATTAGGCTTTGTAGATGCGAGTTTAATTATTTTAGCAGAACATTATCAAATCAGAAAGATTTTAACTTTAGATAGAAGACATTTTAATTTAATTCAATCAGACTATATTAACTATTTAGAGTTATTTCCCTGAAAGAAAATCGAAACAAAATGACAAAATCAAAACACAGATACTAGGAAATTATAGAGAGAAATAGATGAAATTGTGTATGAATTCTATGGGTTAAATGAGGGGTAGATTGCTATAATTGAGGAGAGTATGAAAGGAAAATGAGATGATTTTGTTATAATCATCCTACAAATAATAAATCTTTACAAGTAAGAGAATTAGTTAATCAACAATTTGAACTAATTATTGTTACCACTCAAATTTTAGGAGAACTTTTTAACGTTTTAACCCGTAAACAAATTATAGAATTTGAAGAAGCAAAACAGATTATTAGTGAAATCACCTCAACCTTTTCAATTATACCGAATTTTAATCACTAAATATGTAGGGTGAGCAGATCAAATAACCCACCCTACCATAGTTTATTTTTCTTCTCCCCAAAAAACAATGGAATTATCTAAGGGAATAATGCTGGTTCCAGGATAATAAAAAGAAAGAATTTTTTCAGGACTCCAGCCCAAATTAGCTAGATTATAAGACCCGTATTGACTAAGGCCAACCCCATGACCAAAACCACCGCCAACAAAAGCGTAACCGGTTAATTGATTTTGGCTATTATAGATAGGATCAAGGTAAAAAAGGGTACTTCTCGGGGGACCAAAGGCACTACGAACTTCATTTTTTTGTAACTCAATGGTGCCTTGATCCGTTTGTACTATCATAGTTAGAATCCGTCCCGAATCAGACCGTTCCGTGACTTGCATGGATTTGATAGTTTTGAAATTAGCTAAGGGATGCTTCCGTCTTTCTAAATATTTCTTTAAATCTTTACTTAAACTCACCAAAGTTGCTTGACGATTCCACCGAAAAACGTTGCGGCCACTTTCATTAAATCCTTGTTTTAAACTAATAAAATTGCGGAATGCTTGTTCATTCGCTAAAGATTTTTGAGTGAGATCCCACACATTTTTAGGAGAGTCAATCACTGCTTTTAAATAAGGTCTTTCTTCCCCATTCCAAGCATCACTAAAACTAGCTGTAACGCCCCCAGTGGTGGAAGAATAAAGGGCATCTACTAACTCATTGTTATAGGTTAACACTAATCCTTTGGTCGCTGCGATCGCTCGATCAGCTTTGGGACTGGTTTCACTCAATCCATAATACACCTGACAATGGGTATTAGCACACAATTCGTAATCATCTGCCTTAAACCGTCGTAAATTACGTAACGCATAAGTACGGGCGATAATGGTTTGTGCTTTGGCTGCATTTTGGGGTGCATTAGGTCCGATTTCGTGAGGAACCACCCCTCTTAAATAGGTTTCTAACGGCACATCATTGACTAAAGTATAGGTTCCGTAGGAATTCGGTTGTAACTTTAAACTTCCTCCATAACGCCGTGTTTTTTGTTGAGAATGACTCACTTGAATGGGATTTTTTCCAGGAATAATCTCTAAATAATCACTCTTATATTGTTTTCCGGCAACGGTAAACGTGGCTTGAGATTTAGAGGTTAAAATAGCGGATTCTAAATAAGGGTCTGTGTAGCCTTTTTCTTTGAGATTTTTTAATAAGAATCGGCGCAATAAAGGGGTTTCATACACATCTCTTTTAGCCCAGACTTGCCATCTTCCGGGTTGAGTGACTTCTGTTTTTATCCCTTTGTCTCGCCATTGGTTGGCACTATCTTCTGCTGTTTCAAAGGTGGCGTGATCACTTAAAACAATATATTCTTTTAATAAAGATTGGGGTAAAGACTGCTCAACAATATTGAGGGTGAGTTGAGTGGTGGTTAAGGTTTGGGTTTGTCCTTGAGTATCTTGAAATTTAACCGTTAAACTGTCTCCATTGGTTGCGCTAATGGTTAGCTTTTCTGCTTCGGTTTCCCCAAATCGTTGTACAATACCCACTTCGATATCAACATCTCTGGCCTCCCCAGGTAAACCTAAGATTCCCCCCCACAGAAGCGGAAGGGAAAACAGGGTTAGAAATAAGTGTTTACCCTTAATGGGTTGAGTTGTCATAGTCATTGGCATATCAATACATGGTTTTTTCGCATTATAAACCCCACAACCTATCGGGGAGGGGAATTCGGTTAAGATTTTTTTCCTCTGTGACTTTGTCCTATTTTCCATCGAAATAGTTCCCCGTGATAGCGGTTTCAATTGAGTGTATCAATATTCTAGTTTGAGTGTGGGGAGTGTGGGAATTTGTATTATGACAACTGCTGTGAAATCACTTAGGGGAATCTATGTACGATAACGTACGGACAAAATCAAGACGAATGTATCAAGATGGTTGGTTGAAAAAAACTTAATTTTTGACCTTTCCTGCAACAATTAAGCAAAAATCCCAAGAAATTATCATTTTTCTTTGTAGAAAAATGGATTGTTATCCCAAGTTCCCTAACCTTCATAGACCATCAATTCGTTTTAGAAAAAGTTCTTATCCGTGTTAGAGCAAAATTCAGTTGAAAATCGGTTACTCTGTGCTTTACCCAGTGTAGACTATGAAAGGTTAGCCCCTTATTTGATTTCTGTGGAATTACATTCAGGAACCATTATTTATGAACCAGGACAAGACATTGAGTTTGCCTATTTCCCTTGTTCAGCTATGATTTCTATCGTTTCGATTATGGAGGATGGTGCAACTACTGAAATCGGTTTAATTGGAAATGAGGGGATGATTGGCTTACCCATTATTTTAGGAGGTAAACATCATATTAATCAAGCCATTGTACAAATTCCAGGAACTGCTCTAAAGCTAAAAGATTCTATCCTTAAACAAGAGTTTCAACGGAGCAAGCGTCTACAAAAATTGCTATTTTTGTACATTCAAGCACGATTAACCCAAGTGTCTCAAACTGCTGCTTGTAACCGTCAGCACAAAATAGAACAACGTCTTGCTCGTTGGTTATTATCGGCTTACGATTGTTTATTATGCGATGAAATTCCCCTAACTCAAGAATTTATCGCGAATATGTTAGGAATTAGGCGTTCTGGAGTGACAACTGCAGCTAAAAGTTTACAAGATAGGGGAGTAATTCGCTATAATCGAGGCAAAATTAAAATTGTCAACCAAAAAGCTTTAGAAAATGCTTCTTGTGAATGTTATCGTCTTGTAAAAGATGAATTCTTTCGTTTACTTGGCACTAAACGAGGCTAATCATAACAACAAACAGAGTTAATGCAATATCTGTACGGTTTCGTACAGATTTGTCTTAACTATTCTGTTTATGATTTATCAAGTATTTGGCAGGAATAAAAGCTTTATTTAAGTAGTCGGACATTAATATAGCAGTTCCCATACTTGTGAGGTACAAAGGTGTCGCTTTGAGGCAGGAGGCAGGAGTTAGGCGTACCTCGTGAGTCTGAGAAATGCTATAAAGCAACAGCTATATATTAATAAATCTGAAGATTTTAATTATTAATAATATCTATTATTATGTGTGAACACATCATCAATGTGACAGTAATTTGGGTTCAGCAGGAAATTAAACATTTTTTTGTGCAATATCCAGAAGAAAATCCCTATAAAGTTCTTTTTTCTAATCCTTATTTTCAGGAAGAACTTCTTAAAAAAATTTTATCCCAAATTCCTAACCATAATGTCATTATTGATGATTCAGAAGATTTAATTAACCATGATATAGCAATCAGGAATGATATATGAGAACCCATGAGGACATAATAATATTATGTCCCTACCAATAAGCTGCTGTAGGGATTTAACAAT
>JASJDN010000072.1 GCA_030065205.1 Crocosphaera sp. | reverse complement strand
CACCCCATCACCCCATCACCCCATCACCCCATCACCCCATCACCCCATCACCCCATCACCTTATCACTCCCCACACTCCCCACCCTTCCCACACTTACCTTAATGGTCAAAGGTCGGCAATAAATTTTAAACTGAAAGATGGACTTAAACGAGAGAAAACCATAATGACCACCACCGTGCCTTTTCTGACTGGAAGTCAAATACGCGATCGCTTTTTACAATTTTACGCTAAAAACAATCACCACATTTTACCCAGCGCGTCTTTAATTCCTGAAGACCCTACCGTACTTCTCACCATTGCGGGGATGCTTCCGTTTAAACCCATTTTTCTGGGTCAAAAGCAGCCAGACTTTCCTCGCGCGACTACGTCTCAAAAGTGTATCAGAACCAATGATATCGAGAACGTGGGACGTACTGCTAGACATCATACGTTCTTTGAAATGTTGGGGAATTTCAGCTTTGGGGACTACTTCAAAGAACAAGCGATCAAATGGGCCTGGGAATTATCTACTCAAGTTTATCAATTACCCCCAGAAAATATCGTCGTTAGCGTCTTTGAAAAGGATGACGAAGCGTTTCAACTTTGGGAAGAAATGATCGGGGTTCCTCCCCAAAGAATTAAAAGAATGGGAGAAAAAGATAACTTTTGGAAAGCGGGGCCGACGGGTCCTTGTGGTCCCTGTTCAGAACTCTATTATGACTTTCATCCCGAATTAGGTGACGACAATATTGATCTAGAAGACGATTCCCGTTTTATCGAGTTCTATAACTTGGTATTTATGGAATATAACCGAGATGCTGAGGGAAATCTCACCCCATTACAAAATAAAAATATTGACACCGGAATGGGGTTGGAACGCATGGCCCAAATCTTACAAAACGTTCCTAATAATTATGAAACGGATCTCATTTTTCCCATTATTGAAACGGCGGCTAACATTGCTAAGATTGACTACCACAAAGCCACAGAAAAAACTAAAGTTTCTTTAAAAGTAATCGGGGATCATGTGCGATCGGTAGTTCACATGATTAGTGATGGAATTACCGCGTCCAATACAGATCGAGGGTACGTTTTACGGCGTTTAATTCGTCGGGTAGTGCGTCACGGCCGCTTAATCGGAATTGAAGGACAATTTATCAATCAAGTAGCAGAAAGTGCCATCCAACTTTCGGAAACCCCTTACCCTCAAGTGAGAGAAAGGGAAGGGTTTATTAAAGCTGAATTAGAACGAGAAGAACTGGCTTTCTTAAAAACCTTAGAACGAGGAGAAAAATTACTCGCTGAAATTATTAGTAAGACGGGGGAAAACGGACAAATTTCTGGGGTAGATGCGTTTACGTTATATGATACTTTTGGCTTCCCATTAGAACTAACCCAAGAAATAGCAGAAGAGAGTAATTTGACAGTGGATATTGCTGGATTTGAGACCGAAATGAAACAGCAACAAGAACGGTCAAAAGCTGCCCATGAAACCATTGATTTAACGGTACAAGGTAGTTTAGATCAATTGGCTGAACATATCCATCCGACGGAATTTTTGGGCTATACGAATCTACAATTAACGGCTACGGTAGAAGCGGTTTTGGTCGAGGGTCAAACTGTTGAGATGGCAGCCGCAGGAACCGATGTTCAAATCGTTTTAGATCAGACTCCCTTCTACGGAGAGTCAGGGGGACAGATAGGCGATCGCGGATTTTTGACAGGGGAAAATTTAGTGATTCGTGTGGATGATGTACAGAAAGAATCAGGGATTTTTGTTCATTTTGGTCGGGTAGAAAGGGGTCAAGTTTCTGTTAACGATAAGGTTAATGCAACCATTGACCGGGCTTGTCGTCGTCAGGTACAAGCCAATCATACCGCAACCCATTTATTACAAGCAGCGTTAAAGAAAGTGGTTGATGATTCTATTTCTCAAGCAGGATCGTTAGTTGCATTTGATCGCCTGAGATTTGATTTTAATTGTTCTCGTGCTGTAACCCCAGAAGAGTTACAAGAAATTGAGGATTTAATTAATACTTGGATCGCTGAAGCACACGATACAGAAATCGCTGTGATGCCCCTAGAAACGGCGAAAGAAAAAGGAGCGATCGCTATGTTTGGTGAAAAATATTCGGCAGACGTTCGGGTGATCGACGTGCCTGGAGTTTCTATGGAATTGTGTGGGGGAACTCATGTTAAAAATACGGCTGAAATTGGCCTGTTTAAAATTATGTCAGAAAGCGGTATTTCTTCAGGGGTAAGACGGATTGAAGCGGTGGCTGGCCCTGCGGTTTTGGAATATTTGAAAGTACGGGAAACGGTGGTTAAGGATCTCTGCGATCGCTTTAAAATCAAACCTGAAGAAATTAGCGATCGCATCACTTCTTTACAAGCTGAACTGAAAACCACTCAAAAAGAATTAGAAGCCGTTAAACAAGACTTGGCTGTGGCTAAATCTGACCAATTATTAACCGAAGCTGAGTCTATTGGTGAGTTTAAACTTTTGGTATCAGACATGGGAGAAATGGATGCAAAAGCTTTGCAAACTGCAGCCGAAAGATTACAACAAAAACTAGGGGAAGGGGCGGTTATTTTAGGTTCTATTCCCTCAGAAGGAAAAGTGAGCTTAGTAGCAGCTTTTAGTAAAAAAGTCAATAAAGAAAAGCAACTACAAGCGGGAAAATTTATCGGTCAAATTGCTAAAATATGCGGTGGTGGCGGTGGTGGTCGTCCTAATTTAGCCCAAGCGGGAGGCCGAGACCCCGATAAGCTATCAGAAGCTTTATCAACGGCTAAACAGCAGCTAAAAGAAAGTTTAGAATAACGTGAGTTCGGAGTTCAGGGTTCGGAGTTCAGGGTTGAGGTTAAATTCAGTTCATTCTTCTCTACTTCCTCTGCACCCTCTGCTCCTCCTCTCCCCGATTTTCAACGGGACTGGCCGGATTTGAACCGGCGACCTAGCGCTTCAGATTGGTGTAGGTTTCCCTACTCTCTGGACTATTCCTTCACCCTAGATAATGGCTTATCCGTAGGTGGTGGCCGTTACGTTATCAGCGTTTTTGTAATCCCTTTACTCTGTTTCCCTTGGGTCACTGATAACCAGTCTCTGCACCTTCTCTACCAGGGCCGTAGAGCTTGGCTCAAGATTACCCTATCTAATTTCTAGACTTAGGCTTCCTTGAATTTGACCACATTCATACCTGACGTTTCCGTACAGGATGCCCGACATTTCAGGAGGCGCTTGCTCTATCCAACTGAGCCACAGCCCCTTATTTTTCCTTTTATTATAACTGTTAGAACAATTATAATCAATCATTATTTATAAATTCCTGTAATTGATTCAAGACTTTTTCTGCATGATTTTTTACCCTTACGTTTGACCAAATATAAACGATTTTACCTTCTGGGTTAATCAAAAAAGTAGAGCGAATGATTCCCAGATATTCTTTGCCCATAAATTTTTTTAACCCCCAAACTCCATAAGTTTCGGCCACCTGATGTTCTCTATCACAAAGTAATTCTATAGATAAATTATGTTTGTCAATAAATTTACAATGAGATTTTTCTGTATCAGGACTGATACCCATAATTTTTGCAGTAAGTTTCTCAAATTCAGGAGTTAATCTCGTAAAATCTTGTGCCTCTGTGGTACATCCTGGCGTATTATCTTTTGGATAGAAATATAAAACTAACCATTGTCCTAAAATATCTTCTAACTTAATAGGTTCACTGCTTTGGTTTTTAAGGGTGAAATAAGGCGCATTTTGTCCGATTTTCAATAAATCACTCATGATAAATTTAAAAAATAAAAGTTAATCCTACGTAGTAGTCATTGTTAACAACTAATAAGTGAAAAAACGGATGACTGATGATTAAAAGAACTTTCCGTAATTTTACTCCTGACAAATTTTCCTACACTCCGTTATTTTAGAGATAAATAAGGAAATTAACAATATGGTTGACTTAATTATACCTAGTGTTATCGGTTTAGCATTAGGTGGTTGTTTAGGAAATGATTTAGCTAAAAAAGGAATCACTGCAGAAAACGCCTTAGAAAAACACCAACAAACAGCGAGGGTGATTTTCATCACTTTAGCTGGTATTTTAACCTTATTAATTGTTATTGACCGCTCGAATGTATCCTATTATCTTCCTCAAGTTTTTCCCCATATTCTTTCTCTTTACATACAAGCGGTTTTTGATAATGTCTTATTGTCTTTTGGCTGTTTCATTTTTGGACTGTTACTCCTGTTAGAATTATCAGGATGGTCATCACGTAAACGGAGAAATCAATTACTATTAGGATTAGGGGTAATTACTTGTTGTTTATCCTTATTATTTTATTGGTTTTCTCCTATTGTTAATGATGTGGGAGAATTAAAAGTTGTTGATGGTGTTGTCTTACAATCTACCACGGTAACTTGTGCGCCGGCTGGTATTGCAACATTAGCAAGATTAAGTGGAAAACATCCCGAAATAGATGAAAAAGAAGTGACAAAATTGACAAATACCAATCGCTTAGGAACGAATACATTAGCAGAAATTTCTGCAATGGAAGCATTAGGATTAAACCCAGAATATCATCATGATTTAACCTTAAAAGACTTAATTAATCGCAAAAAACTAGCTTTACTTCATGTTAAACAACGGTGGTTAAGTCAGCAGTTTCCCCATGCGGTTGTTTTAATGGGTATTGATACCGAAAAGGAAGAATTAATTATAGGAAATCCCCTTTTTGGTATAGAAACTAAACCCTTCAGTGAATTAGACGGTTACTGGTTTGGTGAAGCAATTTTTATAAATTAGTTCCCACAGGGGCAATTTTTCATCTTAACTCTTGCCCCTTTTCTTAGCAAAAAAACATTAACTACCGAAAGCAATACTAAAAAAGATAACCCCTATTCCACTAATACTAAATCCAATCATTCTTAACATAAGATTAACTTTATTCTGAAAATATTTGTTAATCAAAATAGCTAAACAAAAAGCAAAAAAAGCAGACAACAACTGAATAATAGAAAAGCCAAGTAAATAGGCAAAAATAGGATTCATTTCAGCCCCAATAATTGTTTCTCCATAAGCATAACCATGAAAAATCCCTGCAACCATTCCTAAAGTTGCAACAATAATGGTAGATATATGGGAAGAGAAAAAATCATGTTTTTTGCTGACTAATAAACCCCCAAAAATAATCACAGAAGTCGCAATAATAATCTCAGGATAGGGTAAAGTAATCCCTTGTAAATGAATACCAGTTCCTACCAATGTAGACATGACAAAAGCAATAGGAATCAAAAATCCTTGCTTAAATTTTGTCCCCAAAAAACCACTAGCTAGGATAAAAGCAAAATGATCTAACCCAATGATAGGATGACCTAAACCTGATAAAAATCCCTCGAAAAAATTACTAGGGGTTTCTCCCCCAAAGGGATGATGTGCCGTAGCTGGTTGTGCTAAAATTAATACAGTAAAAACTGTTAAAATAACACTTACTTTTAGACTTAACTTATTCTGAATTAATGAAAATCTCATCCGTACCTCGCAGATAGAGTCAAAAAAACTCAGTCGAATAATCATAATTATGATGCTTCAACTGATCACAATAGCTGAATTATTGGCAGGTATTCTGACTTAGAAACTAATGATTAAAGCTTCATCACAGTTGCGGGACAGTGTTGGACTGACACCAAGCTTTCCCTGTTACCTTTAGTGACTGTTCTCCACTAAAACCGATAATTTCATAATTATAATCTTGGCTGGTAAACTTCGTCAAATACTATTAAATTAATTAAGGTTTGGGCAATTTTTGAGTAAATGTGATACTTGAGCAAAAGTTGATTATAATACAAGAGTTCATTAATGATGCTAGATTAAGCATGAAGCAAGATTCTATCTTAACCGAAGTCATTTTAAGTCATAATCATCAATCTTTAGGAATATTTAAGTTAGATTGGAATCCCAAAAAAGGCAACTACTTAGACTTGGAAGGAAAAACATATTCTATATTAGAATATCGTCATCACTATCAATATCAATTAGGGGGATATCGCTTAAAAAGAGTTTCCCTTTATGTACAAAAGACACCAGATATTCAAGAAAAAATTTTAATCAATGGTCGTTGGATTTTAGGTAACATTAATTGTCGTTTTAATGCTCATTCTGAGATAGTAACTTGTGCCATAAACCCTGAAGGATTTTGTCAAACTTGTAAGTTTTTTGAACCAAAAGAAGATGATAGAATCAAAAACTAGCCTAAAATTTCTCCTACTTTTAAATGAGTACCATTAACTAAATCCCAACCAGACTGGGGTCGTTTACCAGATTTTTGAATTTCTGAGAGTAATAGTAACCCGTCTCCTGTTTGAATCACTGGACCAAAATTTTTAATTAGATTGATAACTTCTCCAGGTTTTCCTACACTTTTATCTAAAGATTCTACATATTTTCTTAACTCTTCCAACTCATGATCTAATGCTTGTAAATAATCATTATCAATGGGAATAGTAGCCATGATTTTTAATTTATCATCTCGAAAAAATGTAAAACAATTGGGATAAAATCCTCTAATTTGATTATGAATGGCGATCGCTGATTTATTCCAGTCAATAATAAAATCATCTTTATTAATTAAAGAAGCATAAGTGGCTTCCTCATTATTTTGAGGAATTGGTTTGATTTCACTAGCTTCTAATTTTTGCAAAGTTTCAATTAATAAATCTGCCCCTTGATAAGCTAATTTCTCAGCAATGTTATAAGCATTATCAAATAGATGAATATCAGTATAAGCTTTGAGTAACATATCTCCTGTATCCATTCCCTCATCCATTAACATTGTCGTGATTCCCGTTTGTTTCTCACCATTGTAGAGACACCATTGAATGGGGGCTGCTCCTCGATATTGAGGTAAAATAGAGCCATGAACATTAATACAGCCCAGTTTAGGCATTTGTAGAATTTCTGATGATAAAATCTGTCCATACGCAACCACCACAAACACATCAGCTTGACTATTTTTTAACTGTAAAAGGGTGTCTTGATCTTTTTTGATTCTTTTGGGTTGCCAAATGGAAATATCATGCTTTAACGCCACTTTTTTGATTGCTGAGGGAATTAATTGTTTACCCCTTCCTCTTCTTTTATCTGGTTGTGTCACCAGTCCAATAACATTAAACTGAGGATGATCTAATAATTTTTGTAACGTAGGTACAGCAAATTGAGGAGTGCCAAAAAAGATAACCTGCATCATATTTTATGCTAGAGTTCAATTCCATTTTAATGTAAACTGGTAATGAGTTAACGGACTTTTTTCATTAATATAGAAATAAACAGAAAACTTTTATTGATAATTGCTAAGATAAGTAAGGTTTAATGGTTAAAGATGAGGAAAAAATGACCCAAACTTCTCAACAAACAGCAATTATTGCCCAAGATGTAGAAAAATGGTATGACAATAACTTTCATGTTTTACAAGGGGTTAGTCTGACTGTAACCCAAGGGGAAGTAGTCGTTATCATGGGACCATCAGGTTCAGGAAAATCTACCTTTATTCGGACGTTTAACGCTCTAGAACCCTATCAAAAAGGCAGTATCATTATTGATGGCATTAAACTTTCCCATGACCTCAAAAATATTGAAGCTATTAGACGAGAAGTGGGAATGGTATTCCAACAATTCAATTTATTTCCCCATTTAAGCGTCCTCAATAATGTTACTTTAGCACCCATTTGGGTTCGACATTGGAAAAAAGAAAAAGCCGAAGCTAAGGCAATGCAACTATTAGAAAAAGTAGGTATTTTGGAACAGGCTCATAAATATCCAGGTCAATTATCAGGGGGACAACAGCAACGAGTGGCTATTGCCCGCGCCTTGGCCATGGAACCGAAGATTATGCTGTTTGATGAACCGACTTCCGCCCTTGACCCAGAAATGATCAAAGAAGTGTTAGATACTATGCGTAGTCTAGCAGATGGGGGAATGACTATGGTCTGTGTCACCCATGAAGTGGGGTTTGCGCGAGAAGTTGCCGATAGGGTGGTATTTATGGATGGAGGAAAAATAGTCGAAATAGCTACCCCTGAAAACTTTTTTAATAATCCCCAAGAAGAAAGAAGTCAGAAATTTTTATCACAAATTTTGTAAATGAATTCAAATTAATAATGATGCTGACTGAACCGATTATCTTAAACATAAAAAATGTTGGCTTAAGCGATGAACAATTTTATCAACTTTGCCAAGTTAATGATCAATGGAGACTAGAAGAAACTGCCCAAGGAGAACTAATAATTATGCCCCCTGTTGGTGCTATTAGTGGTAATAGAGAATCTGAGTTTAACGCAGATGTCGTTATTTGGAATCGTCAAACTAAACTGGGAAAAGTGTTTAGTTCTTCTACGGTTTTTATCCTACCCAACGGGGGTAAACGTTCCCCTGATGTGGCTTGGATTTCTAATCAGAGATGGAATAGTTTAACCTTAGAAGAAAAAGAAAAATTTGCCCCTATTTGTCCTGATTTTGTTATTGAATTAAGATCAAGAACTGATGCTTTAAATCAACTTCAAACTAAGATGCAGGAGTATCTTAATAGCGGGTTAAAGTTAGGATGGTTAATTGATCCTCAAAATCAAAAAGTGGAAATTTACCGTCAGAATCAACCAGTAGAAATCCTGTCATTACCAACTCTTTTATCAGGGGAAAATATCTTACCTGGATTTAGTTTAGAGTTGGCTAAATTTTGAATTATCAATCATTGTTTTAGGTTTTCTTGCTCCCTATAAACGACAATTTACTGGATTTGCAGTTATGTATAGCAATCAGGTTTCAGTTGTGAGAAAGGGTTTAACCCCTACACACTTCTCTTGTCGGGACATAATAATATTATGTCCTAATGGGTTCTCATATATTATTCCTGATTGCTATAGTTATTTAAGAAGACTAATCTATAAAAATTATAGAATTGAATGAATCATGTCTTGTACTCTACCTATTCCTTTAAACCTTGATAAAATTGCTGAATTTTGTCGAACTCATCATATCCGTAAACTATCCTTATTCGGATCAGTATTAAGAGATGATTTTACTCATCAAAGTGATGTAGATGTTTTAGTAGAATTTGAACAAGGAAAGACACCTGGTTTAGCCATTATTACAATGGAAGATGAATTATCAAGTATTATTAATAAAAAAATTGATTTAAGAACACCAAAAGATTTAAGCCGTTATTTTCGAGAACAAGTTATGCAAGAAGCTATGGTAATTTATGAGCAAAATTGATGATTTAACTCGTTTAAAACACATTAGAGATGCAACAAAAGAGGCATTATCTTTTATTAGTAATTGCACGAGAGAAGACTTGGATAATGATAGAATGCTATCCTTAGCTTTAGTAAGGCTCATTGAAATTATAGGAGAAGCTGCAAACAATATTTCTCAGTCTAAGCAAGCTAAATATTCTAAAATTCCTTGGCGACAAATGATTGGCATGAGAAATCGTATTATTCATGCTTATTTTGATGTAGATTTAGAAATTGTTTGGCAGGTAATGACTCAAGATTTACCATTTCTATTAGTGGAGGTTGAACAAGCAATTAAAGATTTAGAAATCTAGTTAGTTCTAAGTACAATTTATCTAAAATCGCTTTTTAGGTCGATAATTAGACACTGATTCCACTAAACCCAAAGCGATAAAATTCGTTAATAAAGCCGATCGCCCGTAACTTAACCAAGGTAAAGGAATACCGGTAATAGGGGCTAACCCCACAGTCATGCAGATATTAACAATAACCTGAAAAGCGATCATCGATAACATTCCCACGGCTAATAATGAACCAAAATTATCATTCGCTTGACAAGCAATAATAACTAAGCGAAAACAAATCAACCAAAAGGCAACTACAACAGCAATAGAACCGATAAAACCGAACTGTTCACCCACTGCAGAAAAGATAAAATCTGTATGTTGTTCAGGGATAAAATTCAACTGGGTTTGGGTGCCTTCAAATAGTCCCCGTCCCCACAATTCACCAGAACCAATGGCAATACGAGATTGAATTAATTGATAACCGCCACCCAAAGGGTTTTTTTCTGGTTCTAAAAATAAAGTTAAACGGTCTTTTTGATACTCTTTCAATAAACCCCAAAAAATACTACTCAACTTTCCAGAGATAACATTCATGGCCATAGCCAAAATAGTAGAAACAAAACGCAACGGTAAGGTAAACCAAGCAATTAACCCCATTAATACCGTCCAAACGATCCACCCTGGAAACAGCACATTAAATAAAATCGCTGAAACGATGGGAGACACCATCAAAATGAGCCATCCAGGAGACATATTCGCCCAGTACAGCATTCCCAGAGTGATTGCCCCAAACACTAACCCAGTTCCTAAGTCTGGTTGTAACATAATCAACACCCAAGGGACAGCCGTTACCCCTAAAATACGTAAGACAGAAGGGATAGTTTGAGCATCTTTTTCGTGCAATAAGGCTGCTAAGGTAATAATTAGGCCAACTTTGGCAAACTCTGAGGGTTGAATATTAAATCCAGCAATTTCGATCCAACTTTGCGCCCCATTAGCTGCTACCCCAATGGCGATCACTGCGATCAAAGATATATTAGTGATAGCGTAGGTGATCCAGTGCCACTGTCTTAAACTTTCGCAACGAAAACGGGCGATAAATAAAGCGATCGCAACACCCAACCCGCCAAATAGCCAATGTTGCCACCAAGTGACAGAGGTTTCATGGAGTTCCGTACTATGGATCATTAGTCCCCCAACCGTGGTTAAGCCTACCACCAATATCAACAATAACCAGTCAACTTGGGGTAAAGACGATAACCACAAAGGGACAGTCCGTTTGCGACTTCCTCGGTAAGCGTATTTGCTGGCCCGTAACATCATAATAGGGAGAACTCCTCACAAAACTTGCAATGCTGCTTCCGATAATCATATTAGGGTTTAAGTCAAGCAAAAGACAAGAATCTTAATTTTAAGCTAAGGCGGCCACTGAAACTTTAGCGGCAATGTTTTGAGCGATCGCCATTAATGCCTGGGCCGAGGCCGACTCTGGAGCCGACATTACGATGGGAACCCCTTTATCCCCCCCTTCTCTTAGGGCAATTTCCAGGGGGATACAGCCCAATAGCGGCACTTGTAATTCTTTTGAGGCTTTTTCCCCTCCACCGGAACCAAAGAGGTCATAGCTGCGTTCTGGTGCGTCTGGGGGGATAAAATAGCTCATATTCTCCACAATACCCAACACCTTCACCCCGAGTTGCTCAAACATCTTTAAGCCACGACGAGCATCTAAGAGAGACACAGTTTGGGGAGTCGTCACAATCACGGCACCGGCCATGGGAACCCCTTGAGCTAACGTTAACTGAGCATCCCCTGTTCCTGGGGGCATATCTACGATTAAATAGTCTAAGTCTCCCCAGTTGACTTGGTAGAGAAATTGACGAATAATGCCATTGAGCATCGGTCCGCGCCAGATAACCGGTTGATCGGGATCGATTAAAAAGCCCATAGACACCATTTTCACCCCATAGTTAAAGGCGGGTTGGAGAATGTCTCCTGCTTCATTTTTTTCGACTTGCACCTCCGTATTTTCCAGTCCTAACATGGTGGGTGCGTTGGGTCCATAAATGTCAGCGTCCAGTAAGCCGACTTTTGCTCCAGTTTGAGCCAACGCTACGGCAATATTGACCGCAACAGTGCTTTTGCCAACGCCTCCTTTACCACTAGAAACCGCAATGATGTTTTTTGTTCCTGTCACAGACTGCTGGTTGGGGAGGGCTTTTTGTTGGGGGGTTTCTGCGGTAACTTCGACTTCTACGGTTTCTACCCCTGGTAAGCTGGTAACGGCTTTTTTACAGTCTTCGACGATAAATTCTCGTAAAGGACAAGCAGGGGTGGTTAATACTAGGGTAAAGCTAACGTTACCGTCTTCTACAGCAACGTTACGAATCATATTGAGGTCTACTAAACTTTTTTGTAGTTCCGGGTCTTGAACCGGTCGTAATACATCTAAAATGGCTTGAGTATTGAGCATTGTATTGTCTGAGTTCTCCTCTATCAAGCAGCCCTAACGGTTGCTCCAATTGCTTATTTAGTTAATCTTAACGGTTTTGGGATCAGGTTCAGAATGTTTTTCTAATCTAGATTATTAATGACGCTTATTTTCAGGATTTGGATAAAAAGTAGGGTGTAAATTATCAGCTTCGTTATAAGTGTCTAATTCCCATTGAAAATAAACATCTTTATTGGACTTGCGACAATATTGACAAAAGATTCAAGAACGATTTCTCCTAATGTCGCTGCAATAGAATTACCAAATTCAACGGGAATTAAAACACTATGAAGAACTTAATAACAACTACTCACAGAAACAACTTGAATGCTATTAGAAAACATTATTTCAAAAGTTGAGTAGTTCCACCATTAATTATACCAAAAAGATAACCTCCACCTTGTGCTCCTGAGACAGCACCAGTAAAAGCTCCTAAAGGTCCACCAAAAAATGCACCTACAGTAAATCCCACAATAGCCCCACCGATTTGTGCGATAGCAGATCCACCATCTTCTCTACTATACGTTTGACCGCCATTAAGATTAGCCATTTCTTCTGAAGATAAGTCTATTAATTCAGCGTGATCAAGATTAGAAATCACAATTTTACTCATTTTATTTCTCCTAAAATACATAAAGTAAATGCAGATCATTCTAACAAGAAAAATAAAAAAATTCTAGTTAAAGAACAAAATATCTCTTGCAAAAATGTTTCATGCTATAATCAAAAGCTGTTTAATGAAACTATTAGAAACCATGTCACTGCTAAGGAGTTGACATCTTCCCCTTCTTAAGCGTCCACTATGAACTTAGGTCAAAACCCCAGTGTGATAAAATATCATGTTGTATCAGTTATGAATGGCAGTGATTGAACGTTATACCTTGCCAGAAATGGGCCAACTGTGGACAGACAGCTATAAGCTGAAAACTTGGCTACAAGTGGAAATTGCAGTTTGTGAAGCGCAAGCAGAATTAGGTTACATTCCCAAAGAAGCGGTAGCAGAGATTAAGGAAAAAGCGAATTTTGACCCGCAACGAGTATTAGAAATTGAAGCAGAAGTGCGTCATGATGTGATTGCATTTCTGACTAACGTTAATGAATATGTAGGGGATGCTGGCCGTTACATCCATTTAGGGTTAACCAGTTCCGATGTTCTGGATACTGCTTTGGCTCTGCAATTGGTGGCCAGTTTAAACCTGATTTTAGAACGTCTCGAAGATTTAATTCACGCCCTACGTTATCAAGCACAACAACATCGTAATACGGTGATGGTGGGTCGATCACATGGTATCCACGCTGAACCCATTACCTTCGGGTTTAAGTTAGCCGGGTGGTTAGCTGAAGTATTACGCAACCGGGAACGATTAGTTAACTTACGCAGTACCATTAGTGTTGGGAAAATATCTGGCGCAGTGGGAACTTATGCTAACGTTGACCCTAGGGTAGAAGCTTTGTCTTGTCAATATTTGGGTTTAGAACCAGATACCGCTTCCACTCAGGTAATATCCCGCGATCGCCATGCCGATTTTGTGCAACAATTGGCGTTATTAGCTTCTTCGGTGGAACGGTTTGCAGTGGAAATTAGAAACCTACAAAGAACGGATGTTTTAGAGGTAGAAGAATACTTTTCTAAAGGGCAAAAAGGGTCTTCTGCGATGCCTCATAAACGGAACCCCATTCGTTCTGAAAGATTGACAGGAATTGCCCGCATTATTAGAAGTTATACGGTTGCGGCCTTGGAAAACGTTGCTTTATGGCATGAAAGAGACATTTCCCATAGTTCTGTAGAGCGGGTAATGTTACCCGATACTTGCATTTTGACCCATTTTATGTTGAAAGAAATCACTAATTTAGTGAAGAATTTATTGGTTTATCCCGACAACATGAAACGCAATATGAATGTGTATGGTGGGGTTATTTTTAGTCAACGGGTATTACTCGCTTTAGTGGAAAAAGGTATGAGTCGAGAAGATGCTTATCAAGCAGTGCAGAAATGCGCCCATGAAGCTTGGAATAAGGAGGATGGTAATTTTCATGCTTTAGTCTGTAAAGATACCCAGATAGCGCAATATCTTTCGGCTGAAGACATCGAAAACTGTTTTGATCCTCAACATCATTTACAGAATTTAGATACCATTTATCAACGGTTAGGAATTTGAGAAATTTTAACCCTTGTAGGGGCTTAATATTATTAAGCCCTCTGGCTTACTGTATTGTTAGCTTAGTGAGCAGGATGCTCACACTCCTCTGTCTCAAACTTATTTGAAACGACTAGAATTTTCGATAATAGAGTTATCCTACGATCTCTACGGACTACCATTTTCAGAGAGAGGCACAAATTTTAAACCAGTTTCTTTATTATTTGTATCTGCTTCTACTTCTAATAATAATCCTGGTAACTTAGTACGATTACCCTTGTCATCAAAAATAATATCTCCAGTTGCACCACCTTCAACTGGTTTCATGTTGTTTAAAGTTTCTTGTAGTGTCTTTCGATTAAGGTTTGGTGTCTCAAGAAATGCGTTGATTAAGACCCAGGTCGCATCATAAGATAGTGCTGTTCTGGGACTACTTGCATCTCCCCATAAAGCAGTCGCTTGTTCAACATATATTTTATTATCAGTTGTTTCAGGTGAGTAGGGTGAGTAAACGACTAATTTCTCATTTGTTACCCACTCGTTATTATTTTGTTCTGCTTCTTTTGCTGCTTGGAGAAAGCGATTATTGCGGAGAGTCCATGTTCCGATAATGTCTTTTTTTCCTTGATTTGCTTTCATGATCTCAATTGCATTGTACATACTTTGACTTGTTTGCCCATCAGGAAATAAAATTAGAACGTCTGCATCTTTAGATCGCTCCATTGTAGTTGAAAGATTAAACTTTTCAAAGTCCTTTCCTGTAAAAGAAGTATTATCTTGATCGTTGCCTCGGAAAATCAAGTTTGACTTAATTTCTCCAACTTCATTTTTAAAGTTTTCAGTAAATTTCTCGTAAACAGATTTAGAAAAATGACTACTCTCATTATAAAAAATTGCTGGATTTTTATACCCTTTTTCCTTAATACGTTCAATTAATTTATCTACATGATAACTTACACCAGGTACGGTTCTAAAAAAGTAATCATCCTTGTCTAAAAATCCTTTTTCTTCATTTTCACTGGTACTACCAAAAGAGATTAAAACTAACTCATTTTCCTTATATCTTTTAATAACTTCACCTGTTAAATCACTAGCATAATGACCCATAACAGCTAAAATAGATTGATTTTTTAATTGATTTAATTCAGTAGCTAACTCTTCAACGTGTTTTTCATTATCATTAGCATCATCAGCTATGATAATTCTTAACCCTTTCCCACTTTGACGAATTTCATCACACAACTTATTATTTTCTTTAAGTGAATCAGGTAAATTTGGCAAAAACTCAAAATCACTTGAAAAAAAGCAATAATTTACTAATGTTTGAGCATGAGCCACTCCTCTGAGAATTTCCTTTGCTAAATCTCTTCCATCATCAATTACTGATTTTTTTGTTTTAGTCATTGGCGCTGCAACTACAATGGTATTAGCTGATTGTTCCTTCAACTCTAGCAGCGCATTGTTTAGATAAATTAAAGTTTCAGGAGATTTCTTTTGATTTGGAGAGTTTTCTAAAATTTTTTGAAACTCATTTATCGCATTTCTATAGTCATTTTTTTTAAAATAGTCAGCCGCATCATTGTCTTCTTTCGTTCGATTAATTAGTTTTTTTTCTCCACAACTTATATACTTATCCAGATCATCTGATAGATACTCTGAAGGACAATAATGTTTAGTATTTATTGGATTAGTTCCTGTAGTATCCACTCGAGCAGGAGGAGGAGGGAATAGTCGATTATGAATAATTACTGCAAAAATTATTGCTAATAATGCTAATAATATTAATCCCCAAACTTTAGTAGACCTATTTCTCCTATTTATCCACCTAATTATCTGTGAAATCAAATATTCTAGTGTTCTTAAAAGACTTTCAAATAGTTCGTTAGCAAGATTTGGTGGTACGGGGTCTGGAGGTTCTGGAGAAATAGAAGGATCTGGTCGTTGGTTCAATAACTCCTCCAACTTATGTATTGTGAGAACCTTGATGCTGGTAGTCATATCAGCTTTTTGGAAGTGTGTTATTTCATCTGTAAGAATATGAGTATAATTCAGACTCAAATAATAAGCCATTTCAACTCTAGAGTTATAATTGTCGCTATAATGTTCGACATATTTTAAATTAGCAAGTACAGATTGACGTTTAGACTCATCTAAAATATCAATAGAGATAACCCTTATTCGATTTTGAAACCTATCAAGTAACAAGTCCTCATGATTGCAAACACTTTCTAAGCATTCCTTAATGACTGTTACATCCAGAGCTAAATCATATTTTCTCATTAGCCCTAATAGTTTGCTATGTTTGTCCTGAGAATTAACTAAAAAATCAGCATCTACTAGAACCCTTACCTTATCCATTTAACTGCATGATCTAAATATTTAGGTTAATGTTACTCGTTTAGGATAAACTATTTTTTTATTTTTGTCGAATCTTCGTAGGCATTTATTGATGTGGGCAAAACTTCTGAAAACTTCGGTTTGATAATACCATCAATGTATTCAATAAAGTCGCTAATTTTACAATCTAAGACTTGAGCTAGTCTAAAATATTCTATTAATATTTCTAATTCTTGAGCCTCTTCCCACTTTTTAACTTTTTCAGGTTTTACTCCTACTAATAATGCTAATTGATCCAAAGTTTTATTGTCATCTCTAAGATGTCTGACTTTCGAGCGAACTTGATCCTTAGATAATGGTTTGTTCATCTGATGAGCGAAATCATACTTAATCTCTATCAATTGATCAATTCCACACTGTAAAGCATTAGCTAGTTTGTAAAATAGGAGGAGTTCTTCAAATCCTTTTCCTGCTTCCCATTCTTTAATTTTGTCGGGATTCGTTTTAACTAAGAAAGCTAATTGATCTTGAGAATATTCTTTTTGTTCTCTCAAGATTTGAAGTTTAGTTTTCGGCAGTTTTCGTTTTACAATTTCTAAATTTTGATTGATTCTCTCAATAATTTCTTCTTTATTATCTAAATCTTTGATTCCCTCATAAATTTCTAAAGCTTCCTCTAAAGCTTCTCTCGACAACTCTATTTGTTCTTTCTCATACAAAACCTCTGCGAACTCTTCCCAAGACTTAGCAGCGAGTTTTAGATTATGCTTATAATGTTCTTTTACCCTTTCTTGTAACTTAAAAGCTTGTTCATAATGTCCTTTTTCGACCTCTTCTTTGATTTGTATTTCAAGCTCTAATCCATTGACAAAACTATTTTTCTTTTCAGCATAATTCTTATCCTCAAAAATACCGATATCAGTGCTATCTAAAACAATGTTGTTATAAATCACTTGTAAAATATAAGTCCCTTCCTTAAAATCGCTAGGAATTTCTAAAGTAGCAACCCCATTAGAAGAAGTTATATCCAACGTAATCAATCTTTTTCCTGTTTCAGCAATAAGTTCAACAATCAACTGATGATCAGATAAAAATTCCCCATCTCTGTTTAAATAAATGGTTAATGTATCTCCAGGTGTGGGAACAGGAGGTTTATAGCTTAGAAGTATAGTGGGATATGCTGAGTTAATTGGGGAATGACTTGCTTCTATCATAATGAATTCCATGCGTTTCTCAATTCATTATACACTTGCTCATTCTGACAGATCCCCATATGATCTCCAGGAGAAGTATTTATCAAAATTCGTGCATCTTCTTGAGAATAAGCGATCGCACTAGCAACGGTTACTGTGTCATCTCCCCTAGCTTTGTCAGAGACTTCTCTTTTTACCCTATAATCATATGGATCAACAACATAGTCGGTAATCGTCCATTTTTGATTAGAATAAACGCATTTTAGATTAATATTAGGATTAAGAGGTTGTGCTAACTGTTCATGAACATTAATGGCAGCATCAATATATCGATAAAGATCCTCATGCCAAAGACTTCTATCTAAGGGAGAATATTGTCTTCCACTTTCATCACGAAGGGCGATTATTCCAGGAGGAGGAAGCAATTGATACAAAGAATAACATCGTTCAATAGCTGTTTGTAAATCCGCTCTGCTTCTTCCTGTTTGACATAACCTTGATCCTATATCAAAAAAACGATTAAGGGTAGGATAATCTCTAATACTATTGTAAGATTTTGCTGAACCTTTAATCGGACTAGCAATCTGAAAAAATAAATCAGTTCTTTGAGCAATGTCTGGGTTATTCAATAACATTAAACGAATAACAATACCTCCCATGCTATGACCAATAAAAGAAAATCGACAATTTTTATCTTGATCTTGCTCTCTAATATAAGCTGCCAGTCTGTTAGCCGTTTCTCGATTATCTGCTAACCAATTATAAGCAAACGGAAAAAAGTTTGTTCCTTGAGTTAAATTTAATCCATCTGATCGAGTACAAAATTCCATTAAAGATTGATAAACTACTGGAACAAGAGGAATAGGAAACCAACGTAAAAAAAGGTGAGGGAATCTTATATTTTCAAAATAGGGAATAACTTCACCTGCTTGAATATAATTACGATCTATAGGATTAAGATACTTAGCATTTGCATTAAATAGACGTATATTTTCCTCGATATCGTTACCCCAGATTTTTTCTGTTTGCCTCGTTCCATAATCTGTCTTTCGATTAAGAAATAAACTTGACCCCATAATACCAGGAACAAAAAAAACAAGCTTAGATGAGTCAGTAGAAGATACAGTCACCAAAAAACCTCCCTTGGCAAATTTTTGAGAAAATTACCCTAATTGTTATTCTATGCTTATTTCGGTAGTGGGGCAAAAATAAGCAGTCTCGCTTCACAGTATTAAAGAAAAAGGGACAAAGCTTTTGTCGTTTTGGAGGTTATTAATTAAATTGCTCAACCCCTTGCAAAAATGCTTCTGATACCATGATTTTTCTCAAACTTCTTTTTTCTGTGTCAATATTTCCAGACATTTATAGAAAATGACAATAAATCTTAATGTTTTCTTTAGGTGTGTGCCTTTTTGGTGTACAAAATGCGGTGGGGTATACCCTTGAAAAAATAAGCAAAAATATGTTATTGTAAATTTGGAGAGTAAAGTGGGGATATAGTAAGTATACAAAAATTAACAGCAGAAATATTAATACTAGCTGTTAAATAAGAAGTATCAAAACTTCTGTTAAGTGAAAACGATGCAAGTTATTTCTAAAACTAACGAAATCCCATTGAGATTATGGACAGTTGAAGACTATCATCGCATGGTGGAAACAGGAATATTACAACCTGATGAACCTGTAGAATTAATTGCTGGTCAAATTATACAAAAAATGAGTCCCCAAGGAACACCCCATGCAGCCACTATTAGAATAGTCAGTGGTTTATTAGAAAAATGCTTAGGGAAACAAGTTTTAGTACAAACTCAATTACCTATTCAACTTAATAATTTTTCTGAACCTGAACCCGATATTGCTTTGATTGTAGCAGATGAATTACGTTATTTAGATCATCATCCTTTCCCTTCAGAAGTGTATTTAATTGTTGAAATAGCTGATAGTACAATCAAAAGAGATTGTCAAATAAAAGCCTTAGACTATGGAAGTTCTGGAATTAAAGATTATTGGGTCTTAGATATTAATAATCGTTGCTTGCACGTTTTTAGGAAGGGAACAGAAAAAGGTTATGAAGAGGAGATGATTCTTCAAGAAAATGAATCAGTCTCTCTTTTAGAATTTTCTGATATTAATATCAAAGTAAGTGAAATGTTACCACCAAATCCTAAAAATTCTTAAAAAGATTTTAAACAAGGGGTGAAAAAAAATTGATAATTAATTAATCTAATTTTTCTGATTGCGAAGGAGGGATTTTTTCCTTTAAAATCTCTTTTACTTTTTCATAAGACATAGTAGAGGGAGGAGGTAAAACCACTGTATTTGGGCTACGATGATTACTAATAAACTCTTCTATTGCTTCATCATCCGTAGGATGAGATAAGATGTATTTTTTGAGTTCTTTGCGGGTCATTTGTTTAAAATCAGGTTTCGTCATCTTGGTTAAACTCCCAATGTCCATCAGGGAAAATTATAATTTCTCAACCTTCTTGCTGTCCTGCTAGAATAAAAATATAGTTTTGCCTACTATTATATCGAAATAACCAAATGGGTTGATAAAGTGTAGAAAGAAGTTGACAGACAAACCTAACTGTATCTTTCTGTATTTCTGTAGGCATAGTTATTTTGGGATTATTTTTTAGATACAAAGTCCATCAAAAAAAGAATTTATAACCTAACAATAGAAGGGAACTGACAAGAAGAATGATCAGAAGATTCTTGCACAGTTTGAGCAATTTCCGCTACATCATCAGGATTACTGTGTTGAAGATATTTCAATAAAGCTCGACTTTCTTCTAACAATTGAGCGACATTAATTGTCTCATAGTCAGGTTGATAATCACGGAGTCGTCTGACTCCTTCACCTAACAAAATAACCGCACCACGCCAATTATGATTAGTGAGATGATAACAGCCAACTGCTACTTGTAAAATTCCCTGATAAAAGCGTTTATCCGACTCTGCTGCATCGATCCAAATCGCTTCTAAGGTATCATGACAAGCGTAAAAGTCTCGTTGATTAAATTGCTCAATTCCTTGCAAAAATGCTTCTGATACCATGATTTTTCTCAAGTTGACATATTTTCTCGAACTTCTTTAATAAACCCTAGGTCAATTTCTTGTTCTTCGCCAGCAAAATCGTTATCTGAGGTAATAAATAACATACAATGACATTCTTTACGCTCTCGCATGGGAACACAAGGACAGTTCCAATAGGTGTTTTTGACTTCTGCTTCTTTGTCTTCGTAATGACGACAGGGACACAATGGGGCCCCTAGTTCTTCTTTGTGTCTTGCGAGTCCTTCAATCACCACTGCTGTTACAGAAGGTTCGCTACAAAAGTAAGTATCTGTGCGTTTGGCGTACTGTTCAGCAAAATTCTTCATTGCTTCTAGCACTTTATCACTTTGATTATTATTGGTGTTAGTGGCAGTCATAGATAGTTAAGGATGAATCGTTACATTACATTATGAGGGTTGAATTAACATTGTGACATATTCTTTGACATTTGCGAGGGTTAGAGACAAGGAAACCTAAGCTAAACTAGAGGGATAAAATTTTTCAATTCATCTTCTTAATATTCCAACAATCATCAAAAGTTACTTTTAAACAACGACAAACCCCTTGCCAATCTCTTTCTGAAAGATGTCCAATAACGACTATTGTGGTAGACGTAGGGAGAGTAACCAGAAAACTACGAAACATTGATTCTGTTCTTAAACCTGCTACTTGCCAATCTTGTAAAAGATAGTCTGTTGCTCCTAATATAGCTGTTTTTTCGTAATTAATCCCAAAATAATATCGGGACGACTCGTATTATAAAGAGTAGAAGAAATAACAAGAGCAGGACGGCGTTTAATTCCTTTAACCCCTGGAAAATCTACTGTTACAACATCACCAGGATGATAGGACATTAAATAATATCCTCACTATCCGTTAAGAATTCATTACTATAACTTAAAGAAAATGAAATCAAATCATGTTTATCTTCTTCTGTCCAAGTATCACTATCATCTATTATCATGACATTGTTTTTGCTAAGATCATTTAAAATTAGGGAAGCCAGCAAAAGTTGTTCATTGGGAGACAAATCATCAACAATCTTGTTGTAAAGTTCTTGTACTTTTTCGTCGGTTATTAACATTGACTCTAATTATGATACATTCTTAGGTTATTATATCAAAAAAAGATGTTCCCACTAAGGTAAACGAGCAATCGTATTCATATATTCATAGTTTTAGTAAGACCAATATTAGACTAGAGATAGCCAAGTAACTAATTTGTAAACATTTTCTCAACTATGAGTCAACCCACGACTTCAATTAATACTAAACTAATTGACTCCCTTGCTCAAATAATTCTTTCTTTGAGCGAAGAAGAACGTCAAATATTAACACATAAAATTCAGCATCCAGAATTATCTGAAAATGAACTGAAACATCGGCAAAAAATCTTACAAGACGAGATCAATCTTGTTCCATGTCCTTACACACATTAATTTAATTATTAACTGAAAAAAATTAAGCTTTATTCGCTTTCTTTTTACCAAGCTTACGCTTGAAAGCTGTACCAAAACCAAGAACTTTATTCTTCCTCCGACGAATCAATAACACTGGTAGGTGTCACTTCAAAAATCACTTTATAAGGATTTTGTAATTCATTTTTTAAACGGTTTTCCACAATTTCTACTTCTTGGGGTTTAATAGGATTAGATGCTCTCACTTTAACTAATACCACAGGTGGGGTTTTGTTCCAGTTTACCCTAACATTAAATACCGTAACATCTCGTCGATTCACTAAAGAACGAGTAACTAAAATTCTCTGAATAGAATCATGGATTTTTGCCTTACTAATTAACTGCCAAAAACTGATCCCTAATGGCACAGCCAAGAAAATAATTAAAATCACTGAAACGCCCCAGGATAAGGTTCTGGCAAACTCATTACTCCTCGCATATCCTCCCAAAACATAGATAATAATACAAGCTAAATTAATGCCAATTAAATTAGTACAATAAAGTAATCCTGCACCGGAAGCAACTTGCCATTCTCCTTGGGATAAAGCTAAGCCAAAAACACAAATAGGAGGCATCAATGCAACAGCGATCGCTGTTCCTGGAATCGCATCCCCCACAGACGGACGAATCTTAGCATAACCACTAATTCCCCCGGCTACAATAGCAATCAATAAATCAATTAAAGTGGGTTGAGTTCTAGATAAAATTTCCCCACCAAATTCAGGCAAAGAAATAATAAGTCCCACAATACCTGAACAAAAAATTGATAATAATGTAGCAAAAAAAACAGAAATAAAACTACGCCGTAATAACTCAATATCTCCCTCTAACGTTGCAAATGCAAACCCCCTTAAAGGTAACATTAAAGGAGCAATAATCATCGCCCCAATAATCACAGCAGCACTATTAATAATTAATCCAAAGGTAGAGAGTAAACAGGACCCTAAACTAAGCACTAAGTAATTTTGAGTTAATTGAGATTCTTGTAATAAAGATTCTCTCAATTTAAGGATAGGAATAGCTCCTAAACCTATTTTTTTGATCATGTTCCAGCTTCTTTGCATAGAAATTTGACCGCCATAAAAATTAATGAATAGATTGATTGAATTAATGCTTAAACTTGATGATCTGATTCTAAATGACAAGGGTAATTAGGATCACCTGTCTCAATTTGTAAAGTAGGATGTTCAATACCGAATAAATCATGGAGTTGCTGACAGGTTTCTCTTAAGAAGTCATCTCCTGGGAACCCATTTGGCATCACTAAATGAACCGTTAAAGCTGTTTCGCGGGTACTCATAGGTTTTAACCGCTTGGGGTTCAATGGAAACAGGAACCGCATCTAATGCCCCACGGATGTTTAAATCGTGATCACGGCCTGACATAAATAATAGTGCAGTTATGGTATTGATTATCACCCCCACCAAGGCAACCACTATAATCGTGACACCAGAAATAGAACTAGGATTAAATAAGCGAGAAACCGCTTCTGATGCAATACCTCCCATGACTAATAATAGGGTTAAGGCGTTAAATAAAGCAGCTAAAATAGACGAACGACGCAAACCATAAGTATAACGTTGTGTAGGGGGATGTTGGGCTAAAAAGTTGCCTACCCAAGCGACTAATAGGCCAAAAACATCACTGAGATTATCCTGATGTCGCCATTCATCCCTAATCTTCTAAAAGTTA
Organism: Crocosphaera sp.; assembly: GCA_030065205.1. GTDB lineage: Bacteria > Cyanobacteriota > Cyanobacteriia > Cyanobacteriales > Microcystaceae > Crocosphaera. Next base: position 138 of record JASJDN010000072.1, on the reverse strand, counting down.
GGGATGAATGGCGACTAAAATATAAACCGCGAAGCGTCCATTAACAAAAAGAATTAAGCTATAATAAGTCTAAAGGCACTGTTGCAATACAGGGACACAACCGCCTAGTACCTACTAAAAATAGCGAAAATGGTCAGG
>JASJDN010000180.1 GCA_030065205.1 Crocosphaera sp. | reverse complement strand
ATATATGAGAACCCATTAGGACATAATAATATTATGTCCCTACCAATAAGCTGCTGTAGGGATTTAACAATGTTAAATCCTCTTTGTCATTTTCTCACAACTGAAACCTGATTGCTATATCTAGTTGGCTTCATGTCTTGATTATGGGTAATTTATGGGGTAATAGTCTTACAAATTCCGACGATTTTTTATAGGATCTGATAACTTTTCTCAATTTTTTTCCCTAACTAAATTAGAGACTGTTCCTACTACAAGTCTCTTAAGATTTTGTTTATAAATAGTCTCTTAAACCAACACGGTTTTATTGGTTATCAACCTATCAACCATTAACCTCAATTGATGAAATCGAGGAAAGCATTTGAGTTTTATTATTTGCCCATCTGTACGGTTTTCGGAGTCACCCCCGTCAACTTCTTAAAATGATAATTAAGATGTCCCTGATTGGCAAAGCCGACTTGATAAGCTATATCAGCAATACTTAACTTTCTTTGACGTAATAATTCCTTGGCTCGCTTAACGCGACGACGAATCAAATATTGATGGGGTGTGTACCCAGTTGATTGTTTAAACAGACGAGAAAAGTAACCAGGACTCATTTGGGTGAGTTGGGCTAATTCATCTAAACTCAAAGATTGATCTAAATGTGCGTCTATGTACTCCAAGACTTGTTTTAATTTATAGTGGGGTAAACCATTGCTATAGCTTTTGATTTGAGGTTTAGTGGTAGCGTAGTTATTGAATAGATGTACTGCCATAAGATTTGCGATCGCATCGGCATACAAACGCCCTCCCAAACCACCTGTTTCTACTTCCCTCTTAAGTTGTAAGCCTAGTTGATAGATTAGAGGATCGTTTTGGGCAAAATGAGTCGTAATGTCAATGTTATCTAAGTCTATGGTCTCGTATAAAGCTCGCTCGAATAGTCTCGGCTCAAATCCCAACATAATCCACGAACCGGCATTTTCCCACTGAACTTGATGAGGAGCGTTAGCAGGAATGATAACGACATCTGCTACCTCGATTTCCTCTTTTTGCATTTCTCCTGCAATCCTACGACGAGAGATAACTAACTCTGGTGTCTCGGTGAAGATCAGAACGCTATATTGTGGAGTGACAATTTCGAGTGTTTCACCTGGCTGCATAATGCGATCGTATGCTAAATACATCCCATCCCAGTCTATATTCTTGCTAGTCAGTACGGGAAAATGAGATAAAGCTTCTGTTACTAATTCTGTTGTCGGTTGACTATCCTGGGAATAATCAAGAGTGATTAAATTATGAGAAGACTTGACGACTCCCACCGTTAAGCTCCTCTCGTCGCTGTAACGGGGGATTCTTTGTTCATCGAGATTACTTGCTTAGACAGGATTTCTCCTGAAAAAGTAGAGGTATCCTCTCCCAAAGCGTTGAGGCTATCTTGTAGCCAAGTTCCCGAATGCCCTGCGGTACTTAATCCAAGTCTTAAGATGTTGCGTGCAGCGTTTTCGTCTCTGTCTAACTGACACCCACAAGCACAAACGTGAGTCCTTGTAGATAGGGATTTTTTGATTTTCTCCCCACAATTAGAACATTTTTGGCTCGTATAGTGTGGAGGGACAGCAATAGTTATCTTGCCGTGTTTTTCTCCTAAATATTCCAGCCATTCTCGAAATTGATACCACGCTGCATCATTGATTGATTTAGCTAAACAATGATTTTTTACTAAGTTTTTAATCCTTAAATCTTCATAGGCTATCACATCGTTAGAGTGAATTACGCACCTTGCTAACTTCACAGCAAAGTCTTTACGCTGCCTACTTATTTTAAGGTGAGCCTTAGCTAATCGCTGTCTAGCTTTTCTTCTATTAGAAGACCCCTTCTTTTTTCTTGATAGTCTCCTTTGAAGCTTTTTAAGCTTAGCTTCTCCTTTTCTCAGAAATCTAGGGTTATTAATCTTATTGCCATTCTGGTCAGTGTAAAAAGATTCTAAACCTACGTCCAACCCGATTACAGCATTAGATGGTTCGGTATCTATTTTTATATCAACTGACAGAATGAACTGGCAATAATAGCCATCAGCCCTACGAATTAACCTTACTCGTTTGATACACTCAATTGGGTAAAAGTTTAAATCGTAAGTACCTACTAGCTTGACTCTACCAATATTATTTTTGTCAGTAAAAGTAATAGCTTTCCTAGTGTTTAAGTCTAATTTCCATCCTGTAGTTTTATATTCTACAGAACGGCAGTTTTTCTTGAACTTAGGATAACCTTTTTTCCCTGGTATTTTTCGTTTACAGTTGTCGTAAAAACGAGAAATAGCTGACCATGTTCTTTCAGCACTAGACTGCCTAGCTTGAGAGTTTAACTTGTTCGCAAAGTCAAAATCATGGGCTAATACACGACAATGTTTGTTGAGGTCATACTTGTTCACTTTCTCATTATCCATCCAAAAGCGTAAGCATTTATTCTGGACAAACTGAGCGGTTCGTATTGCCTCATCTATAGCTGTATATTGATGTTTTTTAGCTCTAACTTTGAACTCTAGGACTAACATTTATGCTAACTATACTAGCTTAAATATAGTTTAGCACAAGATTTTCTACTTTGACCAAGAAGTTGCTAAAATATGGATGCTACGCAGTTTCATTCACTGGTCGGGGTTTCATCCCACCGCTAACATTCGTGTAACGGGGGTCTTCACCCCGACATTAAAGATAACCAATTGAGAGAAGCATCTTTGCTTGATCTAGGTAGCAATAATTAAATTTTAGTTTTCCTTATAAAGCTGAAAATGTCCACCTAAGTTTAGGAACTTAAGATTAGGAGATAAATTCTCTTGTCTAACTTACAGGTTTAAGTCATGGGGAGTCAGGGTTTCGTAGCGTTCAAAGGGCTGACGAATCCAAGGATTATCTGGTAAATATTGAACGTAATAATCGGGTTGAAACTGAGAACAGCTTTTATACCAAATGACGGCGGTACGCAGTTCTTGAATCGGGGAAGCGTACCCTTGTAACCATTGAGTCACTTCCTGTAAACTCACCCCCGAATCAACCAAGTCATCCACTAATAAAATACGAGATCCTAAGCTATCTTTGGTCATAGCCAAATGTTGACCAATTTTGATTTGTTGACGGGAACGATTATCTTCTCCCCCATAAGAAGCAGCAGCTGCGATCGCCAAGGGAACGTCAAACAGACGACTAAGAATATCGCCCACCCGTAACCCCCCTTTAGCAATACAAACAATGTGATCAAACTGCCATTGAGATTGATAAATTTTCACCGCCAACGTTTCAATATGCCGATGATACTCTTCCCAAGAAACGTCTAAATCTGCCATATTAACTCCGAACCCAGTCTATTCTGAAATCATAGGATTCTTTAACTGAGATACCGGTAAAGCAGCTTGAGAATTATTGGCAGGAATTTGGCCCCGTAGCTGACCCATTAAGCTGGCCATTTCTAGGGCATTTAAGGCATAATTCCAGCCTAAATTACTCTTAATTCCTGCCCTTTCTAACGCTTGCTGCATGGTATCGGTGGTTAAAATGCCAAACACCACGGGGGTTCCAGTTTGAAAGCCGGCTGCAGCGATGCCTTTAGCCGCTTCTGCTGCCACGTAATCAAAATGGGGGGTATGGCCGCGAATAATTGCCCCTAAACAGATAATCGCGTCGTAGTCTCCTGATAAGGCTAATTGACGGGCGACTAAAGGAACTTCAAAACTGCCAGGAACCCATACATAGTCTACCTGGGTTCCGTGGGGGTTAACATCAACGCCATGACGCTTTAAACAGTCTTGACACCCTGATAAGAGTTTGTCCGTCACTAAGTCGTTAAAACGACCGATAACAATAGCGAAGCGCAAAGCAGATGGATCTTGGGTAAAAGTTCCCTCAAAAATGGTCATAATCTTACAGCAGTTTTCGTCTTAATGTGGTACAAAAGGTTACGGTTTGAGGCAGGAGGCAGGGGGCAGGAGGCAGGAGGCAGGGGGCAGAAGTTAGATTTATTTTAATAAGTTGCAAAGTGCTGTCGTTTTAGCTCTTTTACAAAAAAATCCCCACCTTTAAGCATAGCTAAAGATGGGGCATAATGCTGTGGGGGAATAGTTAAACCACGAGGAAGTTTAAGACAGCGACTAGCAACACTAAACCGATCCAAATGGCAGATCCCACATATAACAGAGGCTTAGACTGATCCCAGTTTTGAGGGGAAGCATAAGCGACGGGAACGGCAACGACCATGACAAAGGAAAAGAAAACAAGGGCAGTTAAGACAAGTTGGAAGATAATAGACATAATGGATTTTTCCTAAAGTTCCCTGTACTGAATTTTGTAGTTAAATAAGGAACCCATAGGTACACTTATCCTATGGGTTAAACTTTCATTAATTATAACTGATGTTAGGTTAATTCATTAACCAACTCGTTAAAGAGTAACCTGACCGCGTGGCTGGCTACCTTCATTCTCAATAACTTAATGGGAGTACCATTAAACTTATCTTGTTTCATCCAGTCATAAAGCTCCCGTAAGATAGGATTATTTTTCCTTCCATTAGGTGTCTCAATTCGAGTGTAAATCCATTGCCAAAAAAGCTTACGACATAAAGAAGATCCTCCAATAATTTTCTTACTTTTCTGTCGTCCACTACTGTTTTCTGTCGGGGCAACTCCTAACATTTTTTCAAATCTTCTTCGAGATAAGTATCTCTTTGTATGAGAATTTTTACTATTCTTAGTAGACCGTTTAAACACCACAATAGGCTTACCATCATCTCCTAAAAAGTTTTCAAAAGGATAAATCTGACTAATAAGAATCGCTTGATGTCTGAAGCCAAAACCAAAGCTGGTAAAGATTTTTCGATACTCATAAAACTCATCTTGACTGATTAGCTTTTTAAGCTCCTTTTCTATTTCAATTTCTTCCCTTTGTAGGCTATATAATCGCTGAGCATGAAGTCTAACATCATTAGTTAACCCTAGTCCAACCGTTTGAGAGTATTCCTTATCATACTTCTTAGATGGGCTTTCTCCAGCTAACCAACGATAAAAAATAGGAACGGTTTCTCCTTTTCTTTGGACATTCCGTTTACTAATTTCTGGAAATTGCCACGCTAGATCCTGTCTCATTCGGTTAATAATAGGATTCTGTACCTTATTAAGATGTTCTAATCTTAAAACAAGTTCTCTAATCCTAATAATAAGTTTTTCTCGAATAACTAAGAATTTATTCTTATTATCAAGATGACATAACCCGTAATGAGCTAGAGCGAAGCTATCAGTTTCATCCTCTTTATCAGGTAAACTTAAATGATCCCGATGAGTTGCTAGAGCGTTATGACTAACTAAGCGAATTTCTACCCCATTCTGTGCTAAAACATTAGCCCATATTTTCTGATAGTTAATACCAGTAGGTTCCATAATAGCAATGTCAGGTTTAAGGGCTAATAAATCCTTAATTCCTTTGACTTTCCTTTTTGGATCGCCGTTGGCATTGGCTTCAAAATGATGGTAGATTGCCCGGTCAATATAAAATTGTCGAGGTTCGCTCGGCAGTTCTTCAAGAAGACAACAGACTGCCGTACCGTTGCCGATATCAATTCCAACTACTTTCATAGTTCCTGGGAGATAAACAACACCCACATAAAACCCCAAACCAAAAGCCTATGAATCTCCCAAAAGCCACGCCCGTAGGTAGCCTTATTCCCTGTTAAAGCTGCTTTAGCCTAGCTTTCGAGAAACTAGACTAACTGATTTAGGCATTCTCCAAGGACTATCCGAGCCTACGAACCTTAAAAGGCCGAAGCCTGTTTCCCCTATAAAGCCCTAAAATAGTCCTAATTTAGAATGACGGTGAGTTGTGGAGGCTCTCCGCGACCTTACCAGGGGGTAAGGTTTCGACCTGTAGCCATCAGGTCATCATCAGGCGGTTTTTATGATGGTTAAATAAGTTCGACTTTCATCATTATTCGGGGGTCTACATTGATAAGGTTTTGAGACTTCAATGACTTGATAGTGAATACTTTCTAGTGCTTTGATAATCTCCTTGGTATCTTGTTCAATGTGATTACTTTTACCCCATATTCTGAGCTTGATTAAGTCCTCCTTCATTGTGATTGTTGCTTCATAAACTCGGTGAACTCCTTCTTAAAAAGTTTCATTCTTTTTCCTGTGTAAGCAACTTCAATCCCTCCAAATTCTTGATATCCAAACTTAATGGTTATCATGTCGGGATGTTCTTCAACTTCTTTAATAAGGTTGACATTAACCCAACTTGCAGGGATTTCTACTTCTTCATCTGGTGGTAAATAAATAAAGTAAGCATTCGGTAACTTGGTAATGTTCATGGTGTTAATTAGGTAAACGTTTTAATTAGCTTTAGAAAGGGATTGGGTCGTCGTTTTCTTCTTCAGAATTCGTCGGGTTCGTCCCCATTTTTTTTTTCTTCGTCATCAATGACGTAGTTTTCAGGCCAGAGAATTCGGTCAATGGATTCGACAACGACGCTGATAAATT
>JASJDN010000071.1 GCA_030065205.1 Crocosphaera sp. | reverse complement strand
TTGAAGGAGGCAGGAGTTGAAAGGCAGGAGGCAGGAGGCCGTTTAGAGGGGGATTCAGACCCACCTCTAAACGAAGACCGCCAAATTTAAAATTTTGGCGGGGGACTTAAACCCAGTTGGGCGAGGCAACAAGGCTTTACTTTTACTAAAAATATTCCCTCCTGCCTCCTGCCCCCTGCCTTCTGCCTCGCCCGAAGGGCTGTTAAAAGACGATAGGGATTAAAAGGGTCAAAACTATACCCTGATAATGCTAGAAAATAATGGACAATCAAATCATTGTAGGCTTAGATATCGGTTGCTATAAATGCGTGGCAGTACCGATGAGTTTTGATGTTTTGATGACTATCTCGAATACCCCATAACTAAGGCAACTGATTTTTATGATCAAGCCTATTTTTACGAGATAAAAACTAATTTACAGCACCTTGAAAAATTAATAAGTTTAGGGGACATTTTTATCATGAAACCCACTGGCAATCATTCTAAACTATGGTTTAACAGTTTGCTTAATGCTGGTAAAGAAGTTCGCTTCATTAGTAATAGAGACTTAACCAGTTATCGTCAGCTTTGCCGTTGGGATTATAAGGATGATTATCACGACGCGGTAGCGTTGGCTTATTGTGGTTGGCTTAACCTTAATAATCCTAGTGCTTTCCTTTCTTTAAAATCCCCTGAGATTAACGCAACCTATCAGTTATTCTTAGAACATGAAAGGATTAACCGCGAATTAAAACCACTGGTTAACCGCGCTCGTAATTTACTTCATACAGAATTCCCAGAAGCAAAAAAAAGTAAATCCGAGTCACCGAATAAGGTTGATGGAATTTGGTTATTTATTAGTAACAGTAATCAGCACCCCGGATGGCGAAGATACTGGTTAAGAATTGTTAAAAAAAGTATAGGGACTGTACAAAATTCTGGATTTAGTCCCCAATTAGTCAAACTAAGCCAACAAATCGTCAGGTTAAAACAGCGTAGGATTGAGATTAGAAAAGCTTTCCAGACGTTTTTAGCTAACCCTAAATATGACTTTTATAATGAAGCTTTCGATTGTTTTAACCTCGGTGTTTACGATCGCACAATCATCCTTTGTCAAGTACATCCGTTCGGGCAGTTCTTAGATACCAAGGGTGAGGAACTTCGGAAGATCAAGCCCCGAAAGATTGGGAAAAGTGGCAAACCTGTTACTAAACGAGTTGGTCTTAATCGGTTTCATGCCTGTTTGGGCAAAGCCGTTAAACCGTGGGAATCTGGAAAGAAAAAGGGACACATCGTTACGGGTTCGGTTCTGGCCAGGATTCAGTTGTATTTGTGGGCGCGTCGCACCATGGCCATGTCACCACCCAAGAACCCCAAGCCACGGGTCAAGGAATTGTATGATCGCTACCTCAACGACATTCAGGCAAAGTTAACTGAGGGGGGAACGATCGACCCCGATCACCCAGGTAATAATTCACTCAAACAATGGGGTAAGGCCCGTGTTGGGGATAAATTGGTTAAGTTGTTGTTCAAGGAACTGATCGGAGCTTATCGTAGACATAAGGAGAATTAGCGACAAAAAAAGGGAGGCTTCGCGCCTCCCTTTGTGGTGGTAAAAAAAGAGAAAATATTTTACACTAAGTTTTGTAACTTACTCTTACGCTCTGTTAGGAAACACTTTATGACCCTAGATATTCCAGAACCGATAAAAGTCTGGTCGCAGTTTGGCCATCCTCTTCTCATGTGGGCTGTCTTTGCTTTGACGCTTTATGCCCTTTATTTAGGCATTCAATGGCGACGCACTCGCTTTGCGGATAAAGATACCAGAAAAGAATTATTAAAAAAAGATTTTCGTAACCGACACTATCAATTGGGTTCCTTACTCTTAGGTTTAATGGTGTTAGGTAACATCGGCGGTATGGCTGTTACCTACATCAATAACGGTAAATTGTTTGTCGGTCCCCATTTGTTAGTTGGCTTAAGTATGACTGGTTTAATTGCAGTTTCGGCTTCTCTTTCTCCTTTGATGCAGAAGGGCAATGACTTAGCCCGTTATACCCATATTACGCTCAATATGGCAATTGTAGGTTTATTTGGCTGGCAGGCCATTAGTGGGATGGATATTGTCCAAAAAATTCTTGATAGAATGTCTTAAATAAACTGTAAAAAATATCTTAATTTAACTAGGTAACAGGAAGTAAGAGTCCCCTGTTACCTTTATTTTTAGTTATCTCGATTATTATCTAAGCTGATTAGGAAAACATCAACCTCATTATCTTCCTTGGGATCGATTTTCACCGTGATACCAGGTCCGAAAAATTTAGCAATTTTCTCTTGTTTTTCTTGCCAAGTTTCTAAGGTAATAAAAGGAGACTCAAATTCTAAGATCAACCCATAGTTTCCCTCAACCTTTTCCTCTCGAATGGCCATTAAAACGGGTCTATCTTCATCGGTAGGACTCAACCCCAAACGTTCCAAAGCGTCATCCAGATGCGCTTCTTGTCCATAACGGTAACGGGTAACATCCTTACGAATTTGATTTTGCGTTGGGGTAGCTTTTTCTTCCCTTAAGGCCATAATTTCTGGAGGAGTAGGTTCACTAAAAGGAATGGGTTTCAATTCTGCTGCTTTTAAGGCCAGTCCCCCTAATAAAATAGGGACACCATAGAAAAATCCGGCTAAATTGAGGGTAGGATTATCCATCGCATAGGCCACAAACCCAATAATGGTTAAAATACCTCCAACGGTGAGTCCCACTCGTGCCAATGATAGTTTGCGTAACATATAATTCCTGTGTTTTGCGATCGCTTTATGTTTTATTATCCTCGTGATTGGTCTTTAAGAAAAGAGGTTAACCCTCATAGCAGTTTTCAATTGGGTGTATCAATATTTTAATTAAGTTGAGTGTGGGAAGTGTGGGAGGGATGGGGAGTGTGGGGAGAATTTTTATTTTGATCGTTAGTCTATTAGTATGAAAACTGCGTCAAACATTTTCCGTTAATGCTAGACCAGAAGACTCAAGATTGTTTATCCTAGAGTTGGTGTTCATTTTAGGCTCAAAGATATGGATAAAGAAACCATTCAAGAACAAGTAAAATTAATTGAAAGTAAACGAGGCTTTTTAGTTGAACTTTTGGAAAAACCAGATTTAGGAATTTTACGGGTCGATGTCAAACAGGCCCTTGAAGAACTTGATGAATTGATTGAAGAATTTGAACTGACTTTTCCTAATAACTCTTAATAACAGGAGGTGAGTTTTTATTTTATTGAAAAGCGACAGTCTATTATTTAACTACTGTCGCTTTTACTTTTTTAATCATCAGGAGACTGAGAAATGATAGAAATCAATGTACTTCTTATTGTCGTCATCTTAATATCTTGTTTGTTGACTATCATACGAGTTTTTCAGGGTATTCTTCCTCAAAAAGATGGTTGGATTTTTATTAGTCTTTTTATTATTATACTCACGGTTTTATTTTTTCCGATCAATCTTGATTTGAGTGCTACTATTGGCTCAATTTTGTCAATTCTTTTATTATTGATTCCTCAGTATATTTTTAAGTATATTAATTATTTAGTAGAAATCAAAAAGTACCAAAAATCTCGTCGTCTTTTGTCTCACGTAATTGGCTTACATCCTACAAAATATTGGCACAATTATCTTCGATTGTTACTTGCTCTAGAATTAGCGGATAAAGGTAATATTAAAAAATCAATTTATTTATTAACTAATTATCCCAAAACCCTTACTATTTTTAATTATTATTATCAACTTTTTATTTATGAAATATTGGGAGATTGGGGTAGTTGTTTACAGTGGTTTACTGATCAAGTTGATCAAAAAATATTACGACGAGATCCTCTGTTACTGACCTATTATATTAGAAGTTTAGGAGAAACGGGTCAATTAGATAAATTATCTGAAGAAATTTTTACAGTTCAATCTATTCTGTTGAAACTAAAAAAATCTTCTCACATTTCTCGTCTTAAATTATATGCTTTTGCTTTTTCTGGTCAACTCCTTCCGATGAAAACTTTATTCAAAACCGAATTATCTTTTTACCCAAACTATTTACAAGAGTTTTGGTTAGTTACTGCTAAAAGAGCTAGGAAAAAAAATAATGATAATTATAAAACGTTACTGAAAGACTATTCAAATAGTCATTATTTATTAAAATCATCCATAGAATGGAGGTTAAAATATAACTCATTTCCTTCTGATAAAAATAATAAATATCAGCTTCTCTATAAGCTCAATTATAATCAAAAGAAGATAGATAGGGAACAGAGGTTATTTAAACTCAAAAATCAGAGAATAACGCAATTTTTTATTGTGCTTAATTTACTAGGATTTATTACAGAAATAAGATTAGGGGGAAGTGAAAACCTTGAGACTTTATATCAATTAGGAGCCTTAGTTCCCCTAGTGGTTTGGCATGGTGAATTTTGGCGATTAATTACTGCTAATTTTCTTCACTATGGATGGGGACATTTTTTAATGAATATGATGGCACTTTATTTTATGGGTAATTTACTAGAGTCTTTAAGCAATAAATACCAATACATTATCATTTATTTCATCAGTGGGATTGGCTCAATGTTTGCCTTTTCCTATGTAGCAATTTATACGAATCAACTTGATTATATTCTCGTTGGTGCTTCTGCTTCTATTATGGGATTAGTTGGCAGTTTAACGGCTATCTTTATGAGAAAGTGGCTGCAAGATAAATCCCCAATTAATAGGAAAAGACTCACGGTTATGACCCTCATTATTAGCTTACAATTAATTTCAGATACAATTATTCCTCAAGTCAGTATGTTAAGTCATTTATTTGGTTTATTAATTGGGTTTACCGCAGAGACGATAGGGACATTTTTTATCAAGCAGAAAACCTATCTGTAGATAATTAATATACTGAACCACAAAAATAAATGATTATTTTATAGGATTATAATAATCATTTTCATGAACTTGACCGATGGATTCTTGATCTTGATTGATACATCCTGGCCGTTTGGCATAATTACAAACCCTAGCCCATAAACGGGCCCGAGTGCCTACCGGACCCGATGAAAAGATCACTTTATCCCCTCCAACAATCTTGACACCACACACTGGACAAGTTTCTGAGTTAGAATTAGACATGAGTATTTATTACTAGACATACAAGCATCTTGAGAGAGAATACAACGACTCGCACAAGAAAACAGTTGCTTATGTTACAACAACCCTTGTTTTTGACAATAGATTTATTTCAACCTAAAATAGACATACTATCGAATTAAGTCTATGATAAAATTTATAGACAGTTGAAAATTCCCTAACCTGACTATTGCAAGATATTCCATCATCACTCACATCGCACAGTAGAGGGCATTACCATTGATACAAGCCACCTTACATCAACTCAAGGTCTTTGAAGCGACAGCACGTCATGGCAGCTTTACCCGTGCAGCTGAAGAACTATTTATCACCCAACCCACCGTCTCCAGTCAAATTAAACAACTGACCAAAGCCATTGGTCTTCCTTTATTCGAGCAAATTGGCAAACGCCTTTATCTCACCGATGCAGGACAAGAACTCTTGAGAACTTGTCAGGAAATTTTTGAAAGACTCGATAATTTTGAGATGAAAGTCGCTGACCTAAAAGGCACTAAGCAAGGACAATTACGCTTAGGGGTCATTACCACCGCTAAATATTTTATTCCTCGAATTTTAGGGTCTTTCTGTCAACAATATCCAGGCATAGAAGTATCCCTCAAGGTTACCAATCATCAACAAATTCAGCGTAGAATGTTAGAAAATGAAGATGATCTTTACATTGTTAGTAATCCTCCTGAAGCGTTGGATTTATGTACTCAACCTTTTTTGGATAACCCTTTAGTTGTCATTGCTCTCAAAACCCATCCCTTAGCAGGTCAAAGTAACATTCCTATTAGTGCTTTAGAAGGGGAACCTTTTATTATGAGGGAACATGGTTCAGGAACGAGAAGAGCCGTACAAAATCTCTTTGAAAAACACAACGTTTCTGTTCATGTCAGACTAGAATTAGGTAGTAATGAAGCCATAAAGCAGGCCATTGCAGGGGGTTTAGGGATTTCAGTTCTTTCCCAACATACCTTGATTTCTGAAGGAATTGATAGTGAATTAACGGTTTTAGATGTGGAAAATTTCCCCATTCAACGTCGTTGGTATGTGGCCTATTTAGGCAGCAAACAATTATCTGTTATCACTAAAGCTTTTCTTGATTATTTGTTAGAAGAAAGCACTAATTTTTCGGTTCCCAGTATCAAAAAATTAGCTAAAGTTTGATGATTCAGCGTTAAACAAGAAAAAATTTCTTGAAAACTTCAAGGATGACGTAGGCTTCTCGTTTATCATCAGCAAAGCTTGTGCTACAATATTGCCAATTCATCGGCATATCCTACTGATTATAATAACGAGGTGCGACGAGTGACGAAACTTCCCTGGTATCCCTTGAGTCTTTTTTTGATTTCCTTAACCACGACATTATTCGTCTATCTTTCTTTGGGTAATTCATCTCCAACAGACACAGGGAAGGTCACTCTCGCACCAACCATCCCATCGGTTGAAGCATCTAATTCTATCCAGCAAGGACAAGAAATTACTCTGAATGGCAAAACCTATAAAATTCCTTGGACTCAATGGCAACAAGGGGATAAAGTTCGCATCGGAATTAGTGATATTGGGGCGATGAATTTACTGGGTTTAGAATTACTCAGCACTAAAGATCCTAGTTTACAACCGGTGCGTTGGTTTGGGACAGCCTCTAATCAACCGTTACCTATTTTAGCTCGTTTTATTGCTCCTTATCGTTACCTCGATATTACCGAACTCATTCAGTTAGCTGGGGGACAATTGCAAGTTAGTAACAATACCTTAGAATTAACCTTCCCTTTGGCACAAATTAATAACATTCGTCAAGGTAATCAAACTTGGGGAAAACGTATTGTTTTAGAGGTTGATCGTCCTACGGTTTGGCAAATAAGCGAGGCAAAAGGTCACGGTGTAGTGATGATTTCAGGTAAAGCATCGCAAACAAAATTATCTGATTACGATGCTTCTTTTTCCCCTAAACCTTCTTTTAATACCGATGAAGATGACTTAGGTAGTCCCGTTTCTCAACCCCTAGATTCTTCCTTATTCTCTTTAGAAGATACGGGGAATTTAACCAAAGTTCATGTTAACTTACCCACCGCACACGGGTTAAATGTTTTTAGTTTATCTAACCCGAATCGTATTGTTATTGATGTTCGTGCAGATGGCATGGTTCCCAAGGAAATTGTTTGGACTCCAGGTATTATTTGGCGACAACAATTGGTCACTATTAATAGTGGAAACAAATTAGCAACTTTTCCGGTCAATTGGTTAGAAATTGATCAGCGAGCGCCCCGTATTTCCCTTAAACCCATTACCACCAATTTTAACGGACAAACCGGAACTGCACCTTTAGTTACAACGGCTCAAAAATGGCAAGCTGCTGCTGCTATTAATGGAGGCTTTTTTAATCGGAACAATCAACTTCCTCTCGGTGCCATTCGTCAAGACCAAAGTTGGTTATCAAGTCCTATTTTGGGTCGGGGTGCTATTGGTTGGGATGATAAAGGTCAAGTGTATATCAATCGTTTAGCACTCAGAGAAACCATCACCACCGCATCAGGAAATACCATACCCATTGCTTTTGTAAATAGTGGCTACGTTCAAGCAGGAGTCTCTCGTTACACCTCGCAATGGGGTCAAAGTTATACCCCGTTAAGCGATAACGAAACCATTATTTTTGTTGACAATAATCGAGTTACTTATCAACAACAAGCAGGAAAAGCTGGCACTCAATCTTATCCTATTCCTAATAATGGCTATCTCTTAACCATTCGCAAAAATGCTGTTTCTTCTAGTTTGATGTCTCCAGGGACAAACCTTACCCTACAAAGCAATACTATCCCTACTGAATTTGATCAATTGTCCCATGTTTTAGGCGCGGGACCGTTATTAATAAGTAACCGTAGAATTGTTTTAAATGCTGCCAGTGAAAACTTTAGTAAAGGGTTCCAAACTCAAAAAGCGTCTCGTAGTGCCATTGGACTCAGTAAACGGGGTACAATTATGTTAGTAGCGGTTCATACCCGTGTGGGAGGGAGTGGTGCAAGTTTAGATGAAATGGCCCAAATTATGCAACGTTTAGGGGCAACCGACGCACTTAATTTAGACGGGGGAAGTTCCACCGGTTTAGTATTGGGAGGACAGTTGATTGATCGCTCTCCTGTCACCGCAGCAAGGGTTCACAATGGTATTGGTGTGTTTGTTAATCCCTAAGAATTGTAGGGTGGGCAAATGATGATCAATTTTGTCAATAAGTTGAGAATTGTCTGATTTTGCCCACCAAACGTTCAGTTCTCAGTGTTAATATGAACCGTAAGATGGGCAAATTATTATTAATTTTGTCAATAAGTTTAGAAATCTCCCATTTTGCCCACCAAACTCTTAATTATTAGTTATGACTTCTTCTCCTTGGCAACAAGAAACCGTTATCCAAAGAACCCAATTGCTTCTCAGTAGTTTTGAGCATTGGTTAGGTTGTTCTTTGTTTGAACAGTTTGGCGTAACTGATCTAAAAATTGATCCGAAAGAAGTCTCAAAACAGTTGTTTGAAACGGATTTTATTGTTGTTTCTCATGGCACTCAAAGCGATCCTATCTTTAATTACGGTAATCAGAAAGCGTTAGATATTTGGGAATTGACTTGGGAAGAATTTACGCAAACGCCCTCTAGGAAAACGGCAGAAGCCATAGAACAACAAGAACGCGATCGCTTATTGGCTGAAACAACAGAAAAAGGTTTTTGTTACTATTCCGTTATCCGAATTACTAGCACTGGAAAACGCTTTAAAATTAATGATGGTCTTGTTTGGAATGTTATTGATGAGGAACAAACCTATCAGGGACAAGCAGCTTGTTTTTCTAACTTTTATTTTTTGTGATGACTCACCCCTACATAGGCTTATACTCTGGCCACCATAACCTAACACTAAGCATTATGATACAAAAAAGTAGTATGCCTTGTCAACCCCATTGTCTCGTTGCTTATTGATAAGACTTTGCAATAATTCTGTGGGGTACTTGAACAATTTCGGGATCGTTTTGTATAAAAAGATACTACTTTTTCAGAAATCTTCAAAAAATTCATTTATTAAAAATACAAATATAATACATATTTTTTTATAAGAATATCAGGGTAGTGAAACGAAATGAACTAGCGATCGCCATAACAACGGTTCCTATAAAGAAATAAGTTATCATACTTACCAGACAAAACAGAACAAAGTCAATGAAAGCAACTTCAAAACCAGTTCCTCCAGGTCGTTTTGGTTTACCCATACTAGGTGAAACCCTCCAATTCTTGCTAGATCCCAAGTTTGCTGATAAGCGAGAAAAACAATATGGTTCTATTTACAAAACCCATATTTTAGGACGAAAAACCGTCTTTATGACTGGAGCAGAAGCCAATAAGTTTATTCTATCAACCCATTTGGATCATTTTTCTTGGGGAAAAGGTTGGCCCAGTAATTTCCATGAACTATTAGGACGCTCTTTGTTCGTGCAAGATGGACCCGAACATCAACGAAACCGTCGCTTATTGATGCCAGCGTTTCACGGTCAAGCTTTGACTAATTATCTAACAACGATGGAGCAAATTATTACTAAATATTTATCAAAGTGGGAAAAGCAGAAGCATTTGACTTTGTTTCCTGAGATGAAACAAATGACCTTTGAAATCGCCAGTGTGTTACTTTTGGGAACATCACCAGGAGAAAATATTGAGGGTTTATCTCAGTGGTTTACTGAGTTAACCAATGGCTTATTTGCTCTCTTACCCCTACGTACAGGCTGGTCTAAATATGGTAAAGCCTTAGCAGCGCGAGATCGCCTTTTAGAATATATTGATCAACAAATAGAAGAAAAAACTTCAAATCCTGGGGATGATGCACTGGGGTTAATGATACAAACCAGAGACGAAAATGGTGAACATCTTAGCAAAGAGGAAATTAAAGTACAAGCCTTACTTTTATTATTTGCTGGCCACGAAACCACCACTTCGATGTTAGTTAGTTTCTGTATGGCATTGGCACAACATCCCCATATCTTAGAAAAAGCAAAAGCAGAACAAAAAGGGTTAAAGATTAACAGTCATTTAACCCTAGAAAAGCTTAAACAGATGACTTATCTTGAACAAATTCTCAAAGAAGTTGAACGTCTTTATCCTCCGGTTGGTGGTGGGTTTAGAGGGGTGATTAAACCTTTTATGTTTAATGGCTATTATGTTCCTGAAGATTGGATTATTAGCTATCGCATTAATTCGTCTCATCAAGATAAAAATGTGTTTTCTAACCCCGAAACCTTTGATCCTGAGCGTTTTGGTGAACAACGAGCAGAACATAAAAAAACAGAATACAGTTTAGTGGGTTTTGGAGGCGGTCCGAGGTTTTGTTTAGGATATGCTTTTGCACAGATGGAAATGAAAATTTTTGCCTCTTTATTATTACGTCATTATGGTTGGGAACTATTACCCGATCAAGATTTAACAATGGATGCCATTCCTACCCTTCATCCCCGTTCAGGATTAAACATTGAATTGGTTCGTTCTATGAACAAATGATACAAATACTTGCTTTTTCTTGACTTGACATGATATTCTATAGACAATGGAAAAGGTGTGCGCTTGTAACCTCTTCTGAAAAGGCAATCATCAGTCAATATTAATCAAGCCACAACGTGAACCCAGGTAAGACATCTTCCCCCGATAAAGAAACAGGAACGGATAGGGTTTCTGTGGGTTGTTGAGGACGATAAATTTCTACCGTATGGTCTTGAGGGTTAATTAACCAACCTAAGCGTAAACCTGCATCTAGGTACTCCAGCATTTTCTCTTGTAGGGGTTGTAATCGATCACTCGAAGAACGTAACTCAATGATAAAATCGGGACAAATAGGGGGAAATTTCTGTTTTTGTCTGGGGCTTAAGCTGTCCCATCTTTCCTTACTTATCCAAGCAACATCAGGAGAACGGTTTCCTCCATTGGGTAAATCAAATACTGTTGATGAACTAAATACTAACCCCAGTCGAGTTTGATGATTCCAGAGACTCACTTGAAAGTTTAAATCAGATTCTTTGTTCCCAGTCTCTCCTCCCACGGGGGACATAATAATTAATTCTCCATTGCGACTTAATTCTAAGGGTAATTCTGGGTTAACTTGACAGAGTTGATAAAAGTTCTCTGAGGTTAACTCAATAATCGGTTTTAACTCTAGTACAGTGTTCATGGTTACTGTTTTAATCCTTATGATTTATTATAGATGATGTGTCATAATAAATTGAAAGTGATTTAACCTTAAATAACCCATGTTACAAACGATTTGGGCAACGGTAAAACAAGGAAAAATTGAACCATTAGAACCGATAGATTTACCAGAAGGAACAAAAGTAATTGTTACCTTATTATCTGAGGATGAGCATCAATTTTGGAGAGATAGTAGTCAAATTTCTTTAAATGCTGTTTGGGATAATGTAGAGGATGATATCTATGGTGAATTACTAGAAAAATGAGGGGATTCTAATTTGTTTTAATTATGATCAAGAGGTAGATGCAGCTTATTTTAGTCTTGAAAATCAGACAGTTTTAGAGTCTAAAGAAATTGCTGAGGGGATTATTGTTGATTATGATCAAGATAATAAGATAGTCGGGGTTGAGTTATTAGGGGTCAAAACTATTAACTTGGGAAATTTAGCTATACTTATTCCTCTGTTACCTGAATTATTTTGAAGAAGTGTTAAGTTATGTGAAAGACCAGTGTGGTATTAGGACTTTGACAGTTAGGATTATTGTACCCAAATCTTTTTAAAATTGATGAGAGTATTGTTTAGCAATGATGATAGATGACAAGGTTTCACGTTCATTTAATATCATAAAGCCTTTTTTAATCCTTCTGCCAATAGGATATGGCTTTATCCTCTTATATATTTTGGCGGCTGATTCTATTCCCAAGGCTATATCTGCATTTGGAATAATGGGTGCAGTTGGTGGTGCCTCGTTTGTTCTAGGTCTTTTGTTTGGGTTTTTATTTGGCGTTCCTAAAACGGTTAAAGCAAATGAGTCTTCATCTAACTCAGAAACAAATAAATCGGAGATAAAGGTACAAGCTAATACAAATTTGGGAGAAATATCTGACTGGCTAACTAAAATTATTGTGGGGGTAGGATTAACTCAAATTCAACCAATTCTTACATTTTTTAAAACCAAGGTAGTTGCTAATCTTGCTCCAGGATTTGATTTATTTTATGAAACAACAACTAATTATAAGCCATCACCGATAGCTATTAGTATTACGATAGGGGACATAACCTATTTTTTTGTATCTGGATTTATTATTGGATATGTTTGGACAGTATTAATCTTTTCTGAAAGCTTAAAGGGTACCTATGAACAACTTGAAGAAAAGTTAGATAAGTTAAATAAAATTAATAACAGGATACAATTAACAAGGCAAATAATAGATGCGATTCCTGATACAGACTATCTATACCCTGATTTTGGGTATAATGTTCCCAGAAGTGAGATTCTTGAACGTTTAAAGGAGATTAGAAATAGCATTAATAAAATATTATCTCGGTTAAAAAAAGAGGCTCAGACTGATGAAATTCCTTCTGATTTTGCTTCTTTTTTGGATGACGTTATTAAAAATATTGATAGTGAAGATTATTTCTTCTTAAGATCGAGAGACTATATAAAGCTTGGAATTGTACTAGTTTTGAAAAAAGATTATGATAATGCCGTAAGATTTTTTGAGCAAGCTATAGATATCAATAAATTCTCTTATGTTGCCCATAATCTAAAAGGTCTTATCTCCCTAGAGTTAAAAGCTTATGATCATGCTATTAAGTCATTTGAAACAGCTATAGAAATTGATAAAAAAGATTTTAAAGGATGGGCGAATAAAGGGGCTGCTCTTATTCATTATATTAATTCTTCTGATTTAGATATTAAGGAACAGAAGAAATTAGCAAATGAAGCTTTGATGGTTTCAAATAGAGCAATTCTATTAAATTCAGGTATTGCATTAACGTATGTTAATAAGGGTATTGCTTTATCATTATTAGGAGCGGATAAATCTGAAGAACTGGCAGCTTATGATAAAGCACTAGAAATCGATCCAAAACTAACTTTGGCTTTTTATAATAAGGCTTGTAGTTATGCTTTAATCAATGAACCAACAAAGGCTATGAAAAATTTGAGAGAAGCTATAAGGATTAACCCAGATATAAAAGAATCAGTAAAAAATGATAAAGATTTTGATTCGCTGAGAACCAATGAAAATACAAAGGATGATTTTGAAGAACTCATCAATCAAGTTTAGCTTGCTTAAATCAAGCTTACAAGGGTTCAATGAGAAGATAATGTTAATTGATGATTGGTTGACTTTGATGGGCGATCGCAAAGACTACGCTGAATTAAAACTACTAACAAATTAATGATATTAAAACAGATTTAGAATTATTTAGTTTGTCGAAACTGACCTAACCCTAACTTCATTTTCAGTAATTTTCCTAACGGTTGGTAAAGGTGGGAAAGTTCATATAAAAATAAATTCCAAACATAGCCATATTGAGGAAACCCTTTCACTAATAAGAAATCAGAGATGATATAAAAACGGGGGGTAACCATCTTCGTATCTTTACCAATAAATCTAATTTGATCTGGTTTCGGTAACCAATGACCAACGGTCATCCCTTCTTTAAAATAGACCGCTTGCACAAAAATACCCATTAAGCGATCGTGTCCCCAAGAAGACATCCAAGTAATAGGGCCTAATACCTTAGTGGTTTCCATAAATTTAGGTAACGCTTCTTGGACAATTTCTCGTTTCCAGATAATATTATTAAAATTCTCAAAATGATAGCCATAATTGTCCGTTCTTTTGACAAACGGCAAAAATAAATAGCGTAAATCCAATTTTTTAGTTAACGGAACAATGGGTATTTCTAATAATCCCTTAAAATTACCTTCGTCATATTTCTCACAAACTTCTAACTCTTTAAGATCGGGAACTTTCCCCCAAGGGGCTTTAATTTTGTCCTCCTCCGTGTAGAAAACACCCGCTTTATGTAAACGCAACAACCAACTATCAGGAAAGCGTTTAAAATAGGTTTCAGCAAATTCAGCCACATCGGTGTGCAGAAAATCATCATCATCCAACGCAATGACATATTTTCCCCGTGCATTACTCAGTCCCGTACATCGTTGCATCATTTCCCCTTTGTAGGGACAAACGAAATATCTAACTCTGGGGTCATCAAAGGTTTTCGCACCGGACCCAGGGGGATAAACTAAGACAAATTCAACATTCCCTTTAATGTTCAGTAAACTTTCCCACCAAAAATCAGAAAATTTACCAAGGGTGGGGGTGACAATGGAAAGGATAGGCTCATTGTTCATAATTTATCCTGACATAAAAAATCTTCTTAAAACATTGTGAGAGTCCCAAGAAGCAGAACCAGACCATGATAGGTTGACCTTACTATATCATAAGGGAAACCTCCATAATGGCTGATCTTCTCGTCTACTTCAAACGTCCCAACTTCTGGAACGAAAACATCAACATTTATTACTGGAATACCCAACCCACTTCCCCTACGGTTCAATGGCCAGGGGTTCCCATGACCGCAGAAGGTAATAATTGGTATAGTTATCGCTTGTCAGGAATAGAAGCGGCCAATTTAATTTTTAATGATGGTAGAAGACGACAAACCTCAGACCTATGGCGCGATCGCAATGGTTGGTTCCTAGATAATACTTGGTACGATCGCAACCCAGAAACCCCAGTCACCCCCTTAGTAGTGCATTTTAAACGGCCTTCGGTATGGCAGAAAAAGGTTAATATTTACTATTGGAATACCAGTCCCTCCTCTCCCTCAGTCCCCTGGCCAGGGGTTCCCATGACAGCAGAAGGGAATGAGTGGTATCGCTATGAGTTTGCAGCAGCAGAAGCAGCGAATCTCATTTTTAACGATGGAAGTTGGAGACAAACAGAAGACTTAAGCAGAAATAAAGAAGGATGGTTTTTCAGCAA
This sequence comes from Crocosphaera sp., assembly GCA_030065205.1. Taxonomy (GTDB): domain Bacteria; phylum Cyanobacteriota; class Cyanobacteriia; order Cyanobacteriales; family Microcystaceae; genus Crocosphaera. The sequence continues at coordinate 8,773 of JASJDN010000071.1, read as the reverse complement.
TAGCTGGTACGACCAAAACCCCCAACGGCCAGCACTTCCAGTTATCATTGCTACACCCAAAGGTGCAACCTATCAAGATGCTCAACGGGTTACCCTTTCAAGCAACAACGAAGACGACGCTATCTACTATACAACCGATGGCAGCGAACCCACGGTTAACGCAACTAATTCAACCCTATACGAACAACCTATTTTAATCGACAGTAACACCACCTTACGCTGTTTAGGTCGGAATGCAGTGGGGGAAACCGGTGCTATTTTTGAATTTATTTATACCATCGATCCCAACCTAGACTTAAGAAAACCCACTATTACCAGCAGTATCGACTCAGGAACCTACTTAGAAGCGATCGCCCCTACGTTTACCATCAGAGATGAGCGAGAAGCCCCTATCATCGCTTACTATACCAAAGATGGCACAGAACCCACCCGCAACGGCAACATTTATATTCAAGGAAACGCCATCAACGGGTTAACCGGGCCAAGAATGATCCTAGATAACACCACCAATGTGAGATTTTTGGTCATTGATGGTGCCGGAAACGAAACCTATGCCGATTTTTACTACAATGTGGGCAGTGAGAGCGAACTTAGGGACTTCCGAGAAGAAACCATATATTTCCTCATTACCACTCGCTTTTATGATGGTGATCCCAGTAATAACTTTTTCTGTCGCGATCGCATTAAATTTAATAATCGAGGAGAAGCAGAAGATCCTCACTGGAGAGGGGACTTCAAAGGATTAATCCAAAAACTCGACTACATCAAAGACTTAGGGTTTACCGCTATTTGGATCACCCCTCCCATCGAAAACCGCAGTGGCTTAGATTATCATGGCTATCATGGGTATGATTGGAACCGGATCGATCCCCGTTTAGAGTCTCCCGATGCAACCTATCAAGATTTAATTAATGAGGCCCATGCAAGGGGTCTAAAAATTATTCAAGATGTGGTGGTTAACCATTCCTCTCAATATGGCATCCGAGGCAAAGTTTGGATCGACCATCTTCCCATTAAATATTACGTCCCCCACGGACTCCAACAAGGACGAATTAATTATGGCCCCTACAAAGGCAACTTAGGCAACTATCAAAGCGAGTTTCGCGCAGATAATGATAACCCAGTGGCCCCTGACTGGTTTAAAGAAAGACAAACTTCCGATCCCGAAGGAATGGTTCCCTTAGTTGATCCGGTGACGGGGGAAACCGTTCCCAAAGAAGGCTATAACCCGAACCGCTTTTTTGGTATCGATGCCAATAATCTTGACCCCGAATGGTACCATCAAGACGGGTTTATGTCGGGAGGAGACTGGGAAAGTGTGGCTATCCAGACAAAACATTTGGCCGGGGATACCATCGATCTGGCCACCCGACGAGACAACGTGAAAGATTATCTGATCAATGCCATTAATCGTTACTTAGACATGGGAGTGGACGCGCTACGCATCGATACAGTGAAGCACGTTGAACGCAATAATTTACTAGAATATATCAATGCCTGGAAAACCCATAAACCCGGTTTATTCGTGTTTGGGGAAAACTTAGTTAAAGGAACCGGATGGGGTGATTTATTTGGGGATGATAACGCACCGTCTTTTTTACGACCTTGGTGGTACACTCGTTTAGGGGACGACCCTAAAGATCCCAACTCGGGGGGAGACTCTGGTTTCTCGGTGTTAGATTTTTCCCTATTTTCCACGTTTCGGGATAACCTCAGTCGAGGCAGTTTTAGCGGTATTGGGGCTATTTTAGCCAACGATTGGGTTTATGGGGATGCAACGACCCTAGTTACCTTCTTACAAAATCACGATGTGGGACCGGATAATGATTTTCGCGATCGCTTTCGAGGCAATACAGAATGGGCTGCGGCTGCTTATAATTTGTTATGGACCATAAGGGGTATTCCCTGTCTCTATTATGGGGAAGAAATCGAATTTATGAAGGGAAAACCCCAGGATATTATGGGCAATGATGATACTTTGGATCAGACCGGACGAGCTTATTTTGGTTCCCATCTCGAAGATGATGCGATTAACACCACCCAAAGTCATCCTTTGTATCAACATCTTAAACGATTAAACCTCATTCGCAGTCGTATTCCTGCGCTACAAAAAGCCCCTATGAGTGAGGTGAATGAGTGGGGAAGTGGCATGAGTTTTGTTAGGGAAGATCAAGGCAGTAATAGTTATGTTGCGGTGGGTTTAACCATCGGTGGTGACCAACAAATTACGATCAATAAGGTTAAAAATGGCACTTATCGTGATGCAGTCACAGGGAATAGTATTGATGTTAATAATGGTACTATTTCTTTCAATGTTCGGGCAAACTCAGCCGGTATTTATGTGTTAAATGGACCAGGAAAAATAGGGGAGGATGCAATACTGCTCGGTTAAGCTTGAAAAGTTGATGGAATGAGGAGTGTGGGGAGTGTGGGGAGTGTGGGGGGAATTCAGCCCAAAACATGATTTTCTCTTCCCACCCTTCCCCCTCTTCCCTCTCTCCCCCATCCCTATCTCAACAAATCAATTTTGTTAACCGAGTAGTATTGGGGGAGGATGGGGTTTATTTACGTGTAACTGCTCACCGCAACAAGAAAGCATTATTGAAAAGCACGATAAGCAACATCAATCCTAGAATAAAACAACAATCCTAGAATGGGATTGCATTTGGACGAGGGGGACTCAAATCAAGAATTAACAGACATTTAAAGATTGGTGATTCGGCTACGCTAAAATCAGTAAAGTGTCCAAGACAAACAATTTACCGACTCTATGTCTTTCCACCTGTCGACCTGGTCGATTAAAAACCCTATTGCGGTCCTCCTTGCCTTTATGATTATGGCCTTAGTAGGACTATTCTCTTTTGCAACTTTAGGGATAGATAACACCCCTAATATTGATATTCCTATTGTTCAGGTTACTGTGACTCAACGAGGAACAAGTCCAACAGAGTTAGAAACCCAAGTTACAAAAAAAATTGAAGATGCAGTGGCTGGATTAGGGGATATTGACGAAATCATCTCCAACGTCGGGGATGGATTCTCTAACACTACCATTAACTTTGTCTTGGGGACTGATACGAACCAAGCCACTAATGATGTTCGTGATGCTGTTAACCAAATTCGTCAAGACTTACCAGAAGATATTGATGAACCCATTGTCAAACAGTTAAAACTAGCAGGAGGTTCGATTATTACCTATAGTGTTTCCTCTGACCAGCGATCGGTAAAAGAATTGAGTGATTTCGTAGATCGCAAAATTGCTAGGGAATTACTTAATGTCGAAGGGGTAGCCCAAGTTGATCGCATTGGTGGTATAGACCGCGAAATTAGAGTTGATTTGGCTCCAAATCGACTATTAGCCTATGGCATTACCGCCACCCAAGTCAACCAGCAAATTCGTAATTTTAACGTCAATTTACCAGGGGGACGTTCAGAAATCGGTGGCACTGAACAAAATGTCCGAACTCTTGGTAGCACTAAATCTGTGCAAGACTTAAGATCCTACCCCATTACCTTGCCCAATGGTGACACAGTCCCCCTAATTAACTTAGGAGAGGTGAAGGATAGTTATGAAGATCCTCGTCAGTCTGCCTATCTCAATAGTCAACCCGTGGTAGGCTTTTCCGTCTTTCGTAGTAGCGGCAGTGTCTTAGTTGGCGTAGAAGAAGAAGTCCGCAAAACCATCGCTGAGTTGGAGAAAACCCTCCCCGATGACCTAAAATTTTCCCTTATTTTTACTCAGGGAGATTACATTCGCAACAGCTATAGAGGAACCTTTGACGCACTGATTTTAGGATGTGCATTAACGGTGGTTGTAGTGGGATTTTTCCTCAAAGATTGGCGGGCCACCTTGATCACTTCCATCGCCCTTCCTCTCTCCCTCATTCCTACTTTTGCCGTGATACGGCTATTGAACTATACTCTTAACGACATGACTCTATTAGCCTTAGCTTTGGCTATTGGGAACTTAGTCGATGATGCTATATGTATGATCGAAAATATCGATACCCACCTACAAATGGGGAAAAAGCCTTTTCAGGCGGCCTGGGATGGGGCTGTAGAAATTGGCTTAGCCGTGGTAGCTACCACCGCAACCATTGTCGGGGTATTCCTGCCAGTGGCCTTTATGGGCGGCATTCCCGGTCAGTACTTTCAACCCTTTGGGGTAACAGTAGCGGTTTCCACCATGTTTTCAACCCTGGTGGCTACTACTATGATCCCCATGTTAAGCGCGGCGTTACTCAAACCAAAATCTCGCCAACCAGAACATCAATCTAACCTTCGTCAACCTTCTCTAACACCTTACCGTAGCCTCTTAACCTGGTCCCTACGCCATCGTATCGTCACCATGTTATTAGCGATCGCCTTTTTTATCGCTAGTTTACAATTAATTCCCTATATCCCCAAAGGATTATTTAGTAACTTAGATACCGGGTTGAGTCGTGTTAAGGTTGAATTACCCCCAGGAGCTACTCTGCAAGAGACAGAGGCGGTGGTAGAACAGGTCACCAAAATCCTGCAACCGAGTCCAACTGTAGATTTAATTCTCGCTGATGTGGGAGATAATGGCGTTAATAGTGCCTTAATGTACGTCAAACTCATCCCCAACGACCAACGAGACATATCTCAACCCGTCTTTGAAGACCAAATGCGCCCCAAACTAACAGAAATTCCTGGAGCCAGGGTTACGTTTATTCGCGAGGGGGCCGGAGGGGGTAGCAAGGATTTGTCTATTATCCTCAAAAGTGATAACCCCGTAGCCCTTAAACAGTCCGCTGACACTATAGAAGCACAAATGTCTGAAACCCCAGGGTTAGTCGAGGTTACCTCTAGTTTGAGTCTGGTTACACCAGAAATCATTATTGAACCAGATCCCTTGCGAAGCACGGATTTAGGGGTTTCCGTCCAGGCGATCGCCAGTACGGCAGCTTTAGCATTTTTGGGGGATATAGACTCTAACTTAGCTAAATTTAACCTTCCTGATCGTCAGATTCCCATTCGGGTAAAGGTGGCTTCAGAAGAACGCAAAGATATTGAAACGTTGAAAAACCTACGGGTTCCCAGTAACGATGGCACTCTGGTTCCTTTAAGTGCAGTGGCAACCATTCGTTTAGGGAGTGGTCCGGCGGAAATTAAACGCTTTAACCGCAACCGTCAAGTGGAACTTTCGGCTAATTTAGAAGGGCTTTCTTTGGGAGATGCCCTCGAAACAATACGGGGGTTACCAGGGATGAATTCTTTGCCCCCTGATGTGTCTGAGGAACCGTTTGGAGATGCCAAAATCATGCGAGATGTCTTTACTCGGTTCGGAGGGGCCCTGACTATGGCTATTCTCTGTATCTATGGGGTTTTGGTACTACTTTATAACAATTTTCTCTACCCTATCGCTATTATGCTCTCCTTACCTTTATCCATTGGAGGAGCATTGTTAGGGTTATTATTAACCCAAAACGAATTGGGTTTATTTGCTTTAATTGGTATCGTTTTATTGATGGGATTAGTCACTAAAAATGCCATTCTCCTAGTAGATTTTACCCTAGCTTATATGAGAGAGGGTCAACCCAGATTTAAGGCTTTGGTGGAGGCTGGAGTGTCCCGTTTACGACCGATTCTGATGACGACTTTATCAACGATCGCTGGAATGTCTCCCATTGCTCTGGCCTTGGGAGCAGATGGTGCAGTCAGAAGTCCCATGGCCATTGCCGTTATTGGTGGTTTAATTACCTCCACTTTATTAACCTTGGTTGTGGTTCCGGTTATGTTCACTTACATCGATAGTTTCTATAAGGGGTTTCGGGGATTAATAACTAATAATTAATGGCATCTCCGTCCTTGAGATAGGCTGCTCCTTTTAAAACTAGGTGATCGCCACTTTGCAGTCCCTGAAGAATTTCTATGCGTTGATTTGGTAGAATTTCTCCCACTTCGATAACTTGCGCTTTTACGGTATTATCTGCTTGTACAAAATACACTAAATAGCTTCCGTCGGTTTGGGGTAAGACGGCGCTCATTGGTGCAGTCAGGGTTTTGCTGCTATTGGTGACAATATCCACTGATAAAAACATTCCTGGTTTGAGAGAAGTTCTTCTGGGTAAATCAACCGCAACCGTAGCTTGACGGGAGGTTTCATCCACAATGGGTTCGATTTCCCTGACTTTTCCCTGAAGTTTGAGATTACTGTCTGCATCAGAGGTAATCATCACCGTTTGCCCCGGACGAATTAGTGTCAACTGAGTTTCGGGAATTTTCACTTGTAATTCTAAGCGGTTATTTTCAATAATGGTAAACAATGCCTGGGATGACTTGGTAATATCTCCCACCCGTGCCTGACGTTTAGCGATTTTTCCCCCCACAGGGCTAATTATTTGGGTATCCCTGAGTTTGGCCTCATTAATCTGATACTGTGCTTTCGCTTCTGCTAATTGTGCCACTGCCTGGGCAATAACTTCCTCTCTCGGTCCAGCTTCTAACTTGGACAGTTGTTCCTGGGCTTCTCGAAGACTGGCCTGAAATTGTTGTAATCTCCCTTGTTTGACTTGTGCATCATTGAGCAATTCATCGAGGCGATCGCGGGTAATTGCTCCATCAACTTCCAAACTGCGATTCCTATCCACTCGCCTTTTGGCTAAGGCCAAATCCGCCTCAGCTTGGGTGATTTGAGCTTGAATCTGTTGAACAGTAGCTCTAGCTTGAGCAATTTCTTCAATCCGATTACCTGCCCGAAGTTCAGCTAAACGGGCTTCTCTTTGAGCTATTTTGGCTTGAGCCTGTTGTAGTTGGGCTGACTCTACTGAGTTATCTAAAGTTGCTAATAGTTGAAGTGGTTTGACAATGTCTCCTTCATCGACGAAAATTCTCTCAATTGGCAATCCGTTTGCTGGAGAGAGAATAGGGATTGATTCAAAAGCAGCAACGGTTCCGGTTGCTTGGAGGGTTCGATTAACAAAGTCAACCTCAACTGTTCCAACTGTTACCGTCTGAGCCGTGCTTTGAGTCTCAGTGAGGACAATAGTTCCTGAATCCGAGCTTGTTTCTGGGGAAACTGAGATAAAGTTTGTTATTGCCAATGTCCCGACTATACCTACCCCTATACCCAAGACGAGTTCCCGTACTTTTATTCTTGAAGGATTTTGTTTTGGAGGCAAATTTTCAGAGCATACTAAGTTCAGGGATGAGTTTTCTACTGTTGATTGTGTTATCGCCTCTGATTGTGAGGAATTTTGTTGGGATGAGTTTTGAATCACAGCTATTGCTTAGTAACTTTTAGGGAAAAAACTACTTCTAATTATCCCTGTTTTTTTCCTAGTTGTCCACTCAAATACCTATTCCGTATTTCTCAAAAATTAATTGAAAAATCTAATTTAGTTCTAAAAAATAATAATTAGATGTTCGAGGTTTGCTATAGCTTTGACATCAGTGTTGGGAGTCGTCAGTTAATAAGTAGCTAGGCAGAATTAAATAGAAAACGTTCTGTGTTATGTTGCGATCGTTGTGCGCGAGTTTCTACACTCTCGATTACAGCGATCGCCAACGTGAGTTCGACGGAGGGAAAAAACACTCCTGTCTCTCCCGAAAGCGAAGCAACGGCGAGAGGATGTCCCAGAACTGCCAAAAATTGTATACAGAACCAAGCAAGTTTTGGGACAACAGATCAACATCTGGGGACAGCACGCCCCTCTTTAGTATACCTTTTTAGGGAGTGCTGTCCCCAACTCTAATCCTTACCTGATGCAGCTTTTCCCCACTGGGAAGGAAAATAGTCCTATTCTGGTTTGTAACATATAATCGAGGGACAACTATACTACAATGTAACATAGTTGTCGCTCGATTATATGTAGTATAAAAAGCTGAATCGCTTTTTGAGGTAAAGATGAAGTTTAAACCCATAATGCCAACCGACTGAGTTTTTCCCCCAACCAACTAATCCTTCAAAAACTCGGTGTGATTTACTGCGACAGGGATGGCATACTTCTATTTTTTCTTACATCGAACTCAGGTTGATAGGTTTTTTCCAATTCTTGTCACCCCGTCAACAGAATTAGTTAATCCCGTTTTAGAGGAGTTTATCTTGAGGTTGAAAGGGTTAAATGCTCAGAAATTGAACTGAGGAGGAAAATTCCTCAACCACCAGAAACTTTGTTTTTCACCGGCAGAAAAAGCACCTAAATCATTCCCTGTTTGCTGAGCATTTGGGTTAACTTTGTCCAGTTTTCCAGCATTAATAGCTGGAGATGACTTTTGTAGGTACAAGTTTCTGGCCTTACTATCTATAAATACAGGGTTTTCTTCAAGAGAATTATTCCCTTTAGTCGCATAAACATAATCCTTGGCCCATTCCTCAAGATGAACGGGATAAGTGACTGTCTCAAGATCGTGGATTAAGTTATGGTCTATGGAAATGTTTTTGATGGCAAAATTTTTAATAATAAGGAAAAACGGCTCAAAAGTCAAGATTGACTAAAATCATATTCAAGAGAATAAGCAAGGGAGGAGAAGAAAATGAAAGCATGGGTTACTGAAGAACTAAAATATCTGGATTTAGGTTATAAAAGGCTAAATAAGAGACTCGGAAAAATGGTTTCAGAGTTATCCGAACATCCCTACGAAAGCGTACCACAAGAGATCGAGAAACCATCAGATGTGCAGGCTTGACGGGGTGACAAGAATTGGAAAAAACGTATCAAATAAAGGTTTCAGAATCTGAGTTGACTAAAAAATCAACCTTTTTAATAAGTTTTGATCATGATTAAGCCGTTTATGATAATCTAAATTC
>JASJDN010000070.1 GCA_030065205.1 Crocosphaera sp. | reverse complement strand
TTTTATGGCTTCTTGAACCATATAATCGTGCTGAAAAAACTGTAATAATTTCTAAGACATCTTGCGCCAAATCCTCCTCGAATGTACTATCTTCAGTTCGGTTGATGATGACAACTTCTGTCCCAAAATGTTCACACAAGCTGCTTCTGATATGGTTAACTTACTCATAAAATGATGATAGCACAAATTATGAGTAAGTTTAGATAGTATTAGTTAGATTTTTGACTTCTGATTCTCACCCCTTGCAGGAAATCAATAAATTGCCTGGCTGATCTTCCGGATCTTCCATTATGTTGAGTTGCCCATTGTTTGGCTTTAAATTCTAACGTTTCTGAGTCTATGTTTAAGTTGATTTGTGAGGCTAAATGATGGACGATTTTCAGATAAGTATCTTGGTTTGTTGGTTCAAAGGTTAAGGTTAAACCAAAGCGATCGCTAAAGGATAATTTTTCTTGTACCGTATCCCAATGATGAATTTCATCCGCATCTCTAGGACGAGGGCGATCGTCAAAATATTCCCTAATTAAATGTCGTCTATTAGAAGTGGCATAAACCACTACGTTTTTGGCTTTTGCGGTTACATTGCCTTCTAAAACAACTTTTAGGGCTTTAAAGGCATCGTCGTCTTCTTCAAAGGATAAATCATCTACAAAAATAATAAATTTTTGAGTGACATTTCTCAATTGATCAAGAATGATTGGTAAATTAGATAACTGCGATTTATTCACTTCAACTAATCTTAATCCTTGAGAATAATACTTATTTAATAACCCTTTAACTAAGGATGATTTACCGGTTCCTCGACTGCCGTATAAGAGAACATTAAGGGCATTATATCCCGATAATAACATTTCTGTATTCTTAATTAAAGTTTCTTTTTGACTCTCATAACCAACAATTTCAGTTAAAGTTATGGGATCGGGTTGACTAATACCAATTAACTGATTATCATACCATTTTAACGCTTTATATTGAGCAAAAATTCCTGTCCCATGTTGACGATAATGATCCGCTAATTGTTGTAAACAATTTTCCCACTTATCTTCTTGATGCAGAAAAGTGTGATCGTGATTGTTAAACTCTCCAATAAACGGAGAAAAAGGCACGTTAGCTGCTTCTTTCACCCATTGACTGATGGCTTCTAAAGGCAGATTATATAAGGTATTTAAAATCCTTAAATCGTGTTTAGTTGCTTCCCTTAAAGGTTGCGGTAAATCTTGTAAAGAATGATGCTGAACTTGTTGACTAAAAGGATTCTCATCAATGAGAATTTTTCTACTAAGATAATCTTGCCAACTGATTCCTTGAGAGGCTAAATTTTTGAACCAACGACTATAAGCTTTAAGACAGTTAATATCAATGGGTTCTTGATTACGAATATAAATTAAGTTAAAAACCTCTAAAAAAGATTGTCCAATTTCATCATCAAAAATCGATTGATATAAGAGTAAAGAAGCAACTTCTTGATGAATGAGATGATAGTAATTTAAGTCTTGATTCATGTTTATTTCTCCAATTAAACATCTATATTTATATATTTCTTAATACTCTCAATAATTTCTTGAAAGCGTGGATAACCTTGTACAATCTTTTTAAGATTATCAAAACAGTATTTTATAGCTTTATCATCATAAGTTGGATAATTTTTCAATTCTTTAAAACTTTCCATCGTTTGATGATTAGCGTCGTTTTTTAAATAGTTCGGTAAATTAGTTAATTCAATCATTATTCTCAATTCTACAAAAGATTTTTTGATATTTATAACACGATCATGTATGAATGCTATTAAGCTTAGTATGATGGCCATAATGGCACAGGTAATTGATCCAATAGCAAATTTTTCTTCATCAAACAAATATGGATATCTAGAACCCGATAGTTGTCCTTGTATTTTCATTAAAGCCGAACACCCAAATATAATAGACGATAATAGTAGAACGAGCAGTAAAGAGATCAATGTAAAGGTTGATACTAATTCTGATTCTGTAGATTGAGAAAGATTATTATTTTGAAAGATATCCCCAATTTCTATAGCTGCTAGAGTGCTTGAGAAAAAAAATAACTCCCCTTCCTTAACAAGAGCAATCCATTTCCATTGTTGACGTTCTTGATGAGGAATTAGGAAAATTAAGAGTAAATTAACCAACAATGGAAGAAGAGCTAAGATGACATTAAAAAACAACCAAAAAATTACTTCATTAAATTTTTCTAGCATGGTTGTTAATCTATCTCCACAAGATTCTTGCTTAGTTTTTGTTGTTTCAAAATTAATTATTCTCCAATTCCCATGCACTTACTAATGTATTACCATCACTCCTCATTCTACTACACTTGATTATGGTCCGCCAAAGACTCAAGTTTCACGACAGACTTTTTACAGAAGTTCCATAATCAGGCATAATTGTAAAGAAATAATAACATTAAACAAAAATTACCATAAGAGTAGAATGGGTAAACAACGGGTCTTATCAGGGGTACAACCCACCGGAAACCTCCACTTAGGGAACTATTTAGGGGCGATTCGCACCTGGGTAGATGGACAACAAAATTATGATAACTTTTTTTGTGTGGTGGATCTTCACGCCATAACCGTCCCTCACAACCCCCAAACCTTAGCCCAGGATACTTATACCATAGCAGCCTTGTATCTCGCTTGTGGCATCGATTTAGACCATGCTACTATCTTTGTTCAATCCCATGTTACCGCCCACAGTGAACTGGCCTGGTTATTGAATTGTATCACCCCGTTAAATTGGTTAGAAAGGATGATTCAGTTCAAAGAAAAAGCCGTTAAACAAGGGGAAAATGTTAGCGTTGGCCTGTTAGATTATCCCGTTTTAATGGCTGCTGATATTTTACTTTATGACGCAGATCAAGTTCCAGTAGGAGAAGATCAAAAACAACATTTAGAATTAACCAGAGACATCGCCATCCGATTTAATGATAAATTTGCCACCCCAGAAAACCCTGTTTTTAAACTACCCGAACCCTTAATCCGTAAACAAGGGGCCCGAGTGATGAGTTTAAGCGATGGAACCCGTAAAATGTCAAAATCAGACCCCTCTGATCTCAGTCGCATTAATTTATTAGATTCCCCTGATGTCATTAAAAAGAAGATTAAAAAATGTAAAACTGATCCGGTTAGGGGTTTAGAATTTGATAATCAGGAACGCCCCGAATGTAACAATTTATTGGGATTATATACGTTACTATCCGGAAAGACCAAAGAAGAAGTGGCCTCAGAATGTCAAGACATGGGATGGGGACAATTTAAACCTTTATTAACCGAGACAACTATCGAAGCTTTAAAACCCATTCAAGAAAAATATCAGTCTATTATGGATAATAAGGACTATTTAGACTCAGTGTTGCGGGACGGGAAAGAAAAAGCCGAAACTGTTGCCCATCAAACCCTAACTAGAGTCAAAGATGCGTTAGGTTATCTACCTTTACCAACCGATAAGTAACCCCTCTTTTAATAATTAAAACCTACCTAAATTTATGATTAATCATTTTCGTCAAGCTGCCCAAAATAAAGAATTTTTGATTACCGCAGAAGTCACTCCCCCCAAAGGAGGTAACCCGGCCAGAATGTTGGAGATGGCTAAACAACTGAAAGGGAGGGTTCATGGGGTCAATATTACCGATGGTAGTCGCGCTGTGCTGAGAATGTCCTCTATGGCTGCGTCTGCCCTATTATTACAGTATGGCATTGAACCCATTTGTCAAATGACCTGTCGCGATCGCAACGTTATCGCCCTCCAAGGGGATTTAATGGGGGCTTATGCCTTGGGATTACGCAATATTCTAGCGTTAACCGGTGATCCCGTCAAAGCAGGGGATCACAAACAAGCAAGAGCGGTTTTTGAGCTAGAATCGGTAAGATTACTGCAAATGATCGATAAACTCAACCGAGGCATTGATTTTAACGACAAACCCCTTACCGATGACCCCTTAGACTTGTTTCCAGGGGCTGCGGTTGATCCTCAATGTGGCAGTTGGTCGGGGTTACAACGAAGATTTGAACGCAAAGTAGCCGCCGGGGCGCAATTTTTTCAAAGTCAACTGATTACTGATTTTGATCGCTTAGATAAATTTATGCACCAAATTGCGGCCAATACAGATAAGCCGATTTTAGCCGGCATCTTTTTGTTAAAGTCTGCCAAAAATGCCCAATTTATTAACAAAAATGTGCCAGGGGTAGAAATTCCTGACAGTATTATTAAGCGATTAGCCGAAGCCGAAGAACCCTTAAAAGAAGGGGTAAAAATTGCAGCCGAACAAGTGAAACTGGCGCAAGAACTGTGTCAGGGAGTACACATGATGGCCATTAAAAAAGAAGATTTAATCCCCGAAATTTTAGATCAGGCTGGTATTAAGCCTATTGTTTCTACATAAAAAATCTAGTATTCATGATAAAAAGGATTGATAGCATAGAAAAAGAGTAAACCCCCCGACTTTTGATAAAATGTCTTTTGATCCGTCTTCCCTACCCGTGATTTTTCAGGATAAAAAACCTCATTATCGTCGCACATCTAAGCGTCGCCGTTCTAAAGTTCGGCGATCGTGGCGTTACTTTTATTTGCGGTTTTTGCGGTTACGGGGAACTCCTGGTTATATTTCACGGGGGTTGGCCTTTGGGGTGTTTGCTGGGTGTTTTCCTCTGTTTGGACTACAAACCATTATCGGTGTCTTATTAGCTGTCATCTTTCGAGGTCATAAGTTAGCAGCAGTAGCCGGAACTTGGATCAGTAACCCGTTAACTTATGTGCCGATTTTTGCTTTTAATTATAAAGTTGGGGAATTATTATTAGGGTTTGGTATTGGAGAAACCCATGTGAGTTTTCCCAATAATTGGCAATCTTGGTCTGAGTTAAAAGAATCTGGTTTAGTCTTTTTAGTAACCTTATTTTCTGGTTGTTTAGTGGTGGGTGCGATCGCTTCCATTTTAACTTATATTCTTAGTGTTAGATTTGTATCTCGTTGGCGCAGAAGACGTTAAACAATATTAATTAAAATTGGAAGAAAGTATAAAGTAGGAAGAACAAATTTGAGGATTTATCCTAGACTTCTAAGTAAAGCGTTTTAACTGCACAAAAGCCTACATCAAGGGGGATCATTGTATGGCAGGGAACGGAGATGATTCGGCATTAGAGATTTGGAACGAAAAGCTGGAAGATTTTAAAAGGGCAGAAGCCTTAGCATCAGATCAAGCCCAAAAATTTCAATTGAAAAAGCAGATTGAAGAGTGTCAGCAAAAGATTCAAGAACTAGAAGAAATTAAACAGGGTGTTGAATGGGTTAAGGAAAAACTAGAAGATAACCAAGATATTAGCAGTTCTCAATTAGACAATGAGCAGGTTCTAGACTTGATAAAAAAGCATCCAGAAATTATAGAACAATTGTGTAAAATTATTTTAGATTATTTGGCTAAAAAAAATATATGTTTAGATTTCTCAGAAGATAAAGAAGAAGTTTGGATTAGAAGATTACTAGAAGAACGATTAGTTGAAGAGTTACCCAAAAGTTTCAATAATGTACCAAAACTTTTTCATAAATTGATTTATGAAAAATACTATAAAACTATTTACCAAGAAGATAACGGTAAAATATCTAATATAGATAAAAAAACATTAGCTTGGGTGAAGCAACAGCTACAATTACAAAATCAAGAAATTCGAGAAATACAAAAAAAAGTCAAAAAAAATCTTAAAGAACGTAAAGAACAAGTCGATCAACAAATAAAAAATAAGAAAAAATATGAAAAGGAGGTACAAAAATTTTCTAAAAAGACAAGAAAATCAATTTTTAACGATAAAGGAGAGATCGATACAAGTACAATAGAAGGTAAAAAATTAAAACGCTATCAGAGAACTTTGGGTGTTTGTAACGAAAATGCTAAGTTAATTCAACAAAAGGTTTACAAATCAAGACCTCAAAATGCCTTTCAAGAAATCATAGATCAGTTAGATTGGGTTCTAGACTTACCTAGAGGGAACAAATACATTTTTTTAGGAGTAGTTACTTTTTTATCCATTATAATTTTCGTTTGGGTTATGAGTTTGATTAATATTAATATTCTGCAAACTTCAGAAATGACAAAACTAACAAAAACTTTAGAAGATAAACAATGGAAAAAAGCTAATGAAATAACTAATAACCTTTTACTAGATACAACAGGTAGAATATACACACCTAATTATGAAAAATTGTCTTGTGATCTTCTAAAAAAACTTGATGATGTTTTCATGGAGGGTAGTGATGGTAAATTTGGCTTTAGTGTACAAAGAGATATTTGGAACGAGAATTTAAAAACAGTTAACGAGAAGAGAAAAGAAGAAACAGAAAGTGATTTTTCTAATGAAAATACTTTATTTATGAAATTTGCTACAAAGGTAGGTTGGGCAGATGAAAAAACGCAAAATTACAAATTGGATACGACAGTAATTGATGAACTCAATAGTCTTGAGAGTTCTAGTCCTAAAAGACAAGGACGTTTACCATTTTGGAACTATTACCAAGGTACTCCTGATAGGATAAGCTATGATTCATCAAAACTGTTTAAGCGGATTAATGATTGTATTCCTAAATTAGAGGATTAAAGTTTTATGAGAACATACAAATTTTCTGTTATTTTAGTATTACTTTTAGCGTGCTTTTTGCTTATTTTTTCTGCTTGTTCAAATTCTTCTGATGATTCAGAGCGTTCACAGTCAGAACTTTTAAAAGATATCTATATTGGATATCAAGAGGTCACGAGTCCAGAAATTTTAGCAAAAGCATCAGGGTATTTTGAAGAGGAATTTCCTGATTCTGAAATAACACTCCATTGGATCAAATATGATGCTGGGCCAGATGTTAATGAAGCAATAATTAATGAAGTAATTGACATAGGAGAAATTGGTTCTGCACCTGCTGCTGAAGCTATTTTAAATAACTACCCTTATCAAATATTCTACATTCAATTTATATCTGATAAAAATGAAGCACTTGTTGTTAAAAACGATAGTGGAATTAATGAAAATAATATAAAAAAACAAATAGAAGATAAAACAATCAAAATTGGTGTCACTTACGGTTCAACAGCACATTTTGGACTAGGATCTTTCCTTGAATCAAAAGGTTTGAAACTTAAAGACATAGACAATGTAGAAAGTGTTATTAAAGACTTATCACCAAATGAGATTGTAGAGAAAGAGAAATCGGAAGATAATAAGATTAGTGGACAATGGCGGTTTGATAGTATTAATGGAGGTATTGATGGAGCATTTATTTGGCAACCAAAATTAGGTATATTAAAAAAATTAGGTGGTCAAGATATTATAACTGTTGGAGAAATAAAAAATCCAAATTTTATTAGTGCTGATTTATCTATTGTTCGTAACGACTTTTTAGAAAAGCATCCAGAATTAGTAAAGAAATATGTAAGAGCTTTAGATAAGGCTGTTAAATATTATCAAGATCCAGAAACAAAGTCAGAAGCAGTTAAAATATTAAGCGAACAATTAGATTTATCTGAGGAAAATGTAAAGTTAACTAAATGGTTAAATGCTCAAGAACAAGAAAAAGAAATGAAAACAATGTGGAAAAAATTAAGAGCAACTGCGGAATTTTTGAAACAAAATGTTTCTAAAAGTGTTTCCCCTGATCTTGAAGCTAAAGAAGATTACTACGATAAGGCAATTTATCGGAAAGCAGTTGAAGAAGTAGGGAAAGAAAACAAAGAAAACTCTAACTAATCTCAATTCTATAATCAAATTTACTATCATGTCTCATCCTCAAAACCAGAACAACCCAGCACATACCTGGACTGACTTTGAAAAAAACTTATTAGAAAAAGAATATTTTTTCTTACAAACAACGGTTGAAGACTACAATAAACAAATTTGGATCATTAAAGCATTAGGTATTACAGGAACCGGTGCAGTGATTGGCTTAGCTATACAACAACAACAAAATATTATTTTATTAGTCGGGTGCATGATTCCCATTTTCTTTTGGGTTTTAGAAAATCAATGGAAACATTATCAACGGGGATTTTATTCACGAATTTCTGAAATTGAAGTGATTTTTAGCCGTGATCTAAAATTATATACTCCTGCTATTTTTCAAGGGTGGAATCAATCATTTAAACGCCCTGTTTATAAACCTAAAGGCTATATTCGGGATGGACTCCTTAATTCTAGTGTTTTTGTTAGCTACCTTTTAGAATTGATAGGATTACTAATTCTTTATAAATTTGACTTCTTATCATCATCTGTATCTTAAAAATGATAATTAATACTATGAAAAGTAAATTAATTAAACAGTTGCATAACTTTTTTATTTCTCGCAAAATGCTCTCATTGTTGTCTATCATTTTCGTTCTTTTATTATGGAATATTAGCACTCATCAACAATGGGTCAATTCCCTTTTTGTTCCCTCTCCTCAAACCGTTTGGAAGACATTTTTAGATATTCTACAAAAGGGTTATAAAAATAAGCCCTTAATTCTTCATATTTTTGCTAGTTTATGGCGGTTAGGATTAGCCTTTGGATTGGCTTTTTTAGCAGCTATTCCTCTAGGTATTCTAAGCGGTTACTTTAAAACGATACAAGCTATTCTAGACCCTTTTATTGAATTTTATCGACCTTTGCCTCCCCTCGCTTACTACACTTTGTTAGTGCTTTGGTTAGGTATTGAAGACGAATCAAAAATTGCCTTACTCTTTTTAGCAGGGTTTGCGCCACTGTATTTAGCGATGGTTGCAAGTGTGCGTCAAGTTCCCCGCGATCGCATCAACGCATCTTTATCATTAGGTGCGTCTCAGTGGCAAGTCTTCGTCTATGTGATTTTTCCTTCTACCCTACCCGACTTGTTTACAGGGGTTCGTACCGCTCTCGGTTTCATGTACACCACCTTAGTCGCTGCGGAGATGGTTGCAGGGGTTTCCGGACTCGGTTGGATGGTTTGGGACGCAGGAAAGTTCCTCAGAAGTGATGTTATTTTCGTTGGCATCATTATTATGGGAGGTATAGCCATGTTAATTGACCTTGGTATCCGTTGGTTGCAGACATACTTGCTACCTTGGAGTCAATATGAATCCTAACACTATGAGGTTATTATGTTGAAAAATCAGAGAAAATGGGTGAAAAAATGGGTTAATCCCTTGCTCAGTATCCTTGCCTTATGTTTGATACTAACTTTCTCCGCTTGTTCTCAGAATCAATCCAATCAAAATAATACAAATATACCAAATGGTTCTGAAGGTTCTAATGTACCCACAGAATTAAGAATTGGTTATCAAGTAGTTCCCAACCCAGAAGTATTAGCAAAAGCATTAGGTTTAGTAGAAGAAGCCTTTCCAGATGCAAAAGTTGAGTGGCGTTCGTTTGAGTCAGGAAGAGATGTGAATACCGCAATGGTTTCTAATGGCATAGATATCGGTGAAAATGGCTTTGTCCCCGTTGCCACTGGCATTGCTCAACAGTTACCTTATAAAGTTTTCTTTATCCAATTTTTAGCGGGAGATAATGAAGGTTTAGCTGTAAAACGTGACAGTAATATTAACAATTTAAGTGACTTAAAAGGTAAGAAAATAGCCGTTACTTTTGGTTCAACTGCCCACTTTAGCTTATTATCTGCCCTGGCTCAAGAAGGAATTGAAGAAACAGATTTAACTATTATTGATATGCAGCCCCCTGAAATGTTAGCTGCATGGCAACGAGGGGATATTGATGGAGGTTTTGTTTGGCAACCAACGTTGGCAAAATTAGTGGAAAACGATGGGAAAATTGTGGTGACAGCTAAAACATTAGCAGAAGAACAAGGCATTGTTAGCGCAGATTTGAGTGTGGTACATAATGACTTTGTAGAACAGTATCCAGAAGCCGTACAGAAATACGTTTCCGTATTGAATGAAGCTGTTAAATACTATCGAGATAACCCTGAAGAAGCAGCCAATAAAATGTCAGAAGAATTGGGACTTTCTCCTGAAGAAACCCTAAAAGTGATGCAAGAAGTGGTTTGGTTAGATGCTTCCGAACAAGCAAAATCTGACTATTTAGGAACGGCTGAAACTCCAGGCAAACTAGGAGCAATTTTAAAAGAAACAGGAGATTTTATGGTCAAGCAAAACATCATTCAAACTGCACCCGATTTAGAAACCTATCAAGGCGCAATTTATCATAATTCTGTTGATCAAGTTGCTGCTCAGTAATCGCAGAAAATTAGTTTTATAGAACAACCAAGTAAATAGTAGAGGCGTTATTTATAATACCAATTCTTAAAGTTATCATTGCGAGGGGTAATATAAACAGTAAGCTTTGACTTTCACTGAAAATACCCCGAAGCAATCTACTCTAGACAGATATCTTGCTTTATTCTATGATCTCTCTAGCTATTTTTGATGATTGGTATAACGTCTCTATTTATGATTATCATGTATAATCCTTAATTTCTTCCCAAGAAAATACACTCATGTCTCTACACAATTTTTCGGGAAAAACACTAATTCGCCTAGAAAATGTGAGTTTAGTTTACAACAATAATCGTAATTCTTTTGAAGCTCTCTATCAAATTAACTTAGAAATATTGACAGGCGAATTTATTTGTGTAATTGGTCCATCCGGTTGCGGAAAAACTTCCTTATTACAAGTGATTGCCGGTTATCAAAATCCCACCCAAGGATCTATCTTAGTGGGCGAGCGCCCTCATAACAAGCCCAATGCAGAAGTGGGTGTGGTCTTTCAAACGCCAAATCTATTCCCTTGGTTAAAAATTGAGCAAAATATCGAATTTGGTCCTAAAATGAAAGGCATACCCAAGCCTGAGCGACAAAAAACCGTTCAAACCTATCTTAACTTGGTGGGCTTGGTAGATGCAGGCCAAAAGTTCCCTTACCAATTATCCGGTGGCATGAAACAGCGAGCGGCGATCGCTCGTGTTTTAGCAGCCGATCCCAAAATTATTTTAATGGACGAACCGTTTAGCGCATTAGACGCGCTAACCCGTGAGTCTATGGTGCTAAATCTTTATCAGATTTGGCAAACCACCCAAAAAAGCATCTTTTTTATTACTCATAACGTGGAGGAAGCCTTGCTTCTGTCCACAAGAGTCCTGGTGATGCACTCTAACCCTGGGCGCATTGTTCAAGATATCAGCAACCCGTTTGCTTATCAGTTAGGGACAAAACATCCCTCAGCTATTCGGGCTGATCCCCAGTTTGTACAAATGCGTGAACATCTGATTTCGAGTATTCGCTCAGACAGTTAGGGTTAACGCTCAATTAATTACTAATAGTAAGTTTAATGATTGTAAAAGAAAGAAAATGACAACATTTACCTGGTTACATTTAACAGATTTTCATGCAGGAATGCGTGACGATAATTGTTATTGGGACAGATCGGAACAAGCTTTTCTTGATGATTTAAAATATTTATATCGAAAAACTCGTCCTTGGGATTTAATTTTGTTTACAGGAGATTTAGTTAACAGAGGGCAAAGTACCGAATTTGAAACAGTTAATGAACTACTTCAAAGATTATCACAAACTATTAACCGATTACAGAAAGAATTACAAGAAAATCATCCCATTAAATTTCTTGCTGTCCCTGGAAACCATGACTTAATTAGGCCTCAAAATAGAGAAGATGATGGTGAGTTTAATCGAGCAATACAACGTCTAACAAACAGAAGAACCGATGAAGATTTACCAAATTATTTTTGGGAAGAACCTAATTGTGCAGAACGTAGAGTGATTCAAGATGTATTTGAACCTTATTGTAGTTGGTTTGGATGGGGAACAAATACTTCATCTAATGCTTCTATTCCTAACGAATGGTTGCCTGGCCCTGAAAATATTAATTATGGGATAATACCAGGAGATTTTTCTTATATTTTGAGAAAAGAAGATGCTGAATTAGGTATAGTTGGATTAAATAGTAGTTTTCTACACTTACGAGATGTACAGCGTGGCGATTTAGTTCTCAATGTCAATCAATTTAACGCAGTCCGTCCTGATAGACGAGGAGCCAGTTGGACAAGAGAACGTCACACTTGCTTACTAATGACCCATCATCCTCCTAGCTGGTTAAATCAACACTCAAGAAACCATCTACATCAACAAATTACATCGACTGATTTTACAGTCCATCTTTATGGTCATATGCACACACCTGGATATCGTAGTATAGGTACCAGTGGTGCTATTTCACAGCGATTTTGTCAAGGTCGTTCTCTGTTTGGGTTAGAATACGTCAATCAAGCTCAAAGTATTGAAAGATCTCACGGTTATATGATAGGAAAAATTACTCTAACAGGGGAAAGAAATGGTACAGATGGAAAATTATACTTTTTTCCCCGAAAACTATATACTTATGACAATTCTTATAAACTAGGGTCAGATCATGACTGCTTTACTTTACCTGATGATATTTGTAGCGAAATAATCAATATTGTGTTAAACCGAGAATATTATCCTACTGATGAACAACTAAGACTAATTAGAGGGATATTTGATTCTCCTAATGATCGTCATGATAGTTTAATGAGACTATATAATGATATTCAAATTACACAACAACAGAGTGAGCAATGGAAAGAATTACATGAAAAGTTTCAAAAAGCTGTACTCGGCTTATCATCATGTCATTCATTATTACTTCAGTGGACATTAGAAATTAATAATAAACCTGAAAAGTCTGTAACATTAATACCACTAATACGACAGTTGTGGGTGACGTTTTGTCAAGACGAAATGGAATTAAGTATTAATCTAGCTAATGATTTAAGTAATAATTCTGTAATAAGCGCAATTCTACAAAATCTTACAGATGACTGTGGCTCATCTTATCTAGAAAACATCGAAGATACATTTCAATCGTTAGATGGAATTTTAGGTAGATTAAACGAATTAAATAGACAAAACAAAAATTTGATCCAAAGACAAATATGTATATTAGGAGTAGCATTGAATGAGTTTTTAAAAGTTATTGATGATCAATTAAAAGAATCTGTCAATCATTTAAAAGAACTAATAGAAAATCTTCCAACAAACTAATAACGATAAAATTCTATAATGATAATTGAATGAACTAAGAGGTTATATGACATCATTACATCATAAAAATGATTTTGCGGAGCTGGACAAGAGACATAAGAGACTGATACTTATGCAGGATTCTTCGGTTATATCAATGGGACAAATAATTCATGATGGTAAAAAATTACAAAATGAGATCAAAAGTTTTCTTAAAGAAAGCTATACCAAACAACGCTTGAGAGAAGAAGAAAAACTACAGCGTCTTATTTTAAAATCATATTCTTACTATTGGGATAGTTATATTGAACTGAGAGAAAGAGAACTCAACACGCAAGAGAGTGTTGATAACGAATATATAGATATTAGTGAAGTCAACTTATATGACTACAAAGATGATAATAATATCTACGGACGGGAAAAAGAATTAGAAGAATTAGAAGAATGGATTTGTTCTCCTTACCCTCATAATAGTCAATTAATAATAATTTGGGGAGAGGAAGGTATTGGGAAAACTGTTTTGGTAAATAAACTTAGAGAACAAGATAAAATCAAAGAGAAATTTAAAAATAATATTATTATGAGAGGGCTTCGTACCCTGCGATCTGTCGATAATCTTATTGAGTATCTTATCAGTGATATAGAGGAAGTGTCTCAAAGAGATATTTCTGGAGAAGAAGAAATAACAACGAAAGAAGACTTAATTAATTATTTCAAAGAAAATCCATGTTTAATTATTTTAGATAATTTTGAAACGGTTATTCGAAAAAGTTTAAAGTCAAAAAAAGGCGAGTACAACGAATATATTAAATTAATTCAAAAGTTGACAATAGAGTCTCAGAAAAGTTGTTTAATTATAACGAGTAGAGATAAACCAAAAGAATTAGCATCTTTAGAGAAGAGTGCTTCAAATCAAAAGAAATCATCTGTTCGTTCCACAAAATTAGAAGGATTATCAACGGAAGATGCTTTAAAGATATTAGATAATAGTGATTTGTTTAAAAATTTTTCTAAGGAAAATAAAGAAAATTTAGCAACAAAATATAGTGGAAATGCTTGGCAGATAAAAATGGCAATGGCAGTCATTCAACAACAACATAGATATCCAGAAGATACTACTAAATTAGACCCAGAAGCTATTACTAAATTTCTCGGTGATTCTATATTCGATGAACTCGGTCTTTATGGCGTATTTATTAATCAATTTGATAAATTAGAACCTATACAAAAAACAATAGCGTATTGGTTAGCGATTGAATATAAACCTACTTCAATTAACACTATTTATAACAATATTCATCCTAAAGACCCAGAGCAAGGAACTGAAGAAATATACTATCAACAACAGCAAGAAAAGGTAAAGAATCCATTGGGAGATTTATACCAAACAAATCAACATTGGTTTGAAAATCCAAGTTTATCACAAACAACCAACGAACACTTCCTTTTTCTTTTTCGTGATGAGATTATTGAGTACGTCCTCAGACATTTAGCAAAACAAATATTTAATGAATTAGTCAGTTGCCAAAAAAGCCAATCAATTGATATGAACAAATTAAAATGGTTTAATAATATCGCATTATTGAAAGCTTCTTCACCAGAGCAAGTTAGAGATAATCAAAGAGAGCGTATTGTTCGTAAAGTTGCCAAAGGACTAAAAAAAGTATATCAGAATGGAGAAAATATTGAAGATGATGATATTAAAAAAGAAATTAAAAATCTGTTTGAGCTTATTATAAAAGCTTTTCAATCATTAGAAAATACATCATCAAAAGAAACAGGTTATGCCATAGGAAATATTCTTAATTTATTAGCTAATCTTGAAGTTAAGCTAACAGGACTTGATTGTTCTAACTTAACCATTAGAGAAGCTTATTTAGAAAACGTCCAGTTAGGGAATGTTAATTTTAGCGGATGTGAGCTAATCAATTGTAATTTTGATGAATTGTTTAGTAGTCCGTTGACGACAGTCTTTCAACCAAATAAAAATAATAATGTTTTTATTGGTGATGTTAATGGCATAATCTATTTATGTAATTTTGATAAACACCAGACAATTTTTACCTCACTTAAGTCACTAGGTGGTCAAAATCAGGAGAGTGATAAAAATAAAACAGAAAAACATCAAAATAGAATTAGACGAATCGTATTTCAACCAAGTGGTAAACTATTCGCAAGTACAGGAGACGATACAACCATTAAGATTTGGGAATTTGAAGAATCTGAACTTACTCAAGAATCTAAGCTCATCTTACAACAAACAATCCTAGCTCATAAGCAACCTATTTGGTCAATGGCTTTTAATAAAGAAGGTAATTTATTAGCTAGTGTTAGTGATGATTTGTATGGACAAGAAATCTTGAAAGTTTGGCAATTTAATAAGGATAATTATCAGGAAAAACCTTTAGAATATATTTTAGAAGGACATAAACATGGTGTCTTGGATGTCAGTTTTCATCCTAAGAATAAAGTTCTTGCTAGTGGTGGAAGAGATGGAACAATTCGATTATGGAATCTAGAAAACATTGAAAATATTAGACAAAGTGAGTTTACATTGTCTGATAATGAAATACTTTACGATACTGAGCATTCAATTCATACTATTGCTTTTAGCTCAGAAGGAGAATGGTTAGCCAGTGGTGATAGTATTGGAAATATAATAATTTGGAAAATTTTAGAAGATAATTGCCATAAATTGCTAGATAAACTCCCTGAAAAACATGAAAAATGTGTTCGCTCAGTTGTTTTTAGTCATAAGAGTGAATATTTAGCCACTGCTAGTGATGATGAATCAATTATAATTTGGAAGTTAGACGGAGAAAACTGGCAATTTCATCGTCGTTTATTAAAACATAAAAGCCGAGTCTGGGAAGTTAATTTCAGCGATGATGATCAATTTTTAATTAGTTGCAGTGATGATCTAACGGTGAGAGTTTGGGATGTTAACGATGGTACATATCTTTATAAATTATCAGGATATTCTACTAAAATATTATCCCTTGCACCTAATCCTAATCAAACTAATATAATTGCTACGGCTCATGAAGATCGAAAAATTAGAATTTGGGACAGTGAAAAAAGTAACTGTATTCAAACATTACCCTTAGAACATCAAGAAGGTCATAGTAGCTGGGTTTGGTCAGTTGCTTATAGTCCCAATGGTAAATTATTAGCCAGTGGTAGTGATGATACAACCATAAGAATTTGGGATACTGAAAATTATGAATGTTTGGCTGTTCTTAGAGAACATTCTGACTGGGTAAGATCAGTTTATTTTAGTCCTGATAATCAAAAATTAGCCAGTTGTGGCGATGATAGAACCGTTAGACTTTGGGATATTAGTCAACTAAATAATACAGAAACTTCAGGAATTTTAAACATTAATAATTCTAAAATTTTTGATGACCCTAAATCACAGGAATCTGAACAACCACGTAAATCCCAGGAATTTAAACAACTACCTCAGTCGCATAAAGAACGAATTTGGTCAATTGCGTTTAGTCCTGATGGAAATTTATTAGCCAGTGCTAGTGAAGATAGAACCATTAAACTTTGGGATGTTAATACAAGACAATGGGGAGCATCCCAATTTTGCAAGTTAGCTTTTCTAAGAGGTGCTGAAAGCCTTGGGTTATCATTACTTTGGGTGATGGTTTTACAAAAATGGGATGCTCTCAGACAATGTCTTTATACATCCGATGAAAAGGAACACGAAAAAGGAGTTTATTCAGTTAATTTTGCTCCATTACAAGATAAAATTTTATTGGTAAGTGGTAGTGCTGATGGAACAATTAAGACTTGGAACATTACAGTTGAAAATGATGAAATTAATGTTGAATCACCACAATTGATCGGTAAACATGATCAAGCTGTTTTTTCTGTTGCTTTTAGTTCGGACGGAAAACAAATCGTTAGCGGTAGTGAAGATAATACCGTTGCAGTCTGGGATGTGGAAAAACAACAAAAGTTACATACCCTGAAAGGTCATATAGATCGAATTAGATCAGTTGCTTTTATAAATTCAGATCAAACAATAGCTAGTGCAGGAGAAGATCAAAAAATGATACTTTGGAATCGTGAAACAGGAGAACCAATTAAATCTTTGAGAGCAAAAAGACCTTATGAAAACATGAACATAACAAATGCTAAATTTGATATGAATGGTGAAGATATTACAGACATTATGAAGAAATCACTTGAAAGTTTAGGCGCGAAAGTTTAAAGGGGTTACCGCGCCCTTCGGGCAAAGGCAAAAGGCAATCCCCCCTACCCCCCTTTGAGAAGGGGGGCTGGCAAAAGTAAATAATAAGCCCGATAATGGTCTAAAGCCTCTTCATTTATGAAGAAAAATGATAAAAAACAATCATTGGAATGATAAATAAAGATGTCATATAGCTAAAGAGATTGCTTCGGGGTATTTTTAATGAAAGTCAAAGCTTACTGTTTATATTACCCCTCGCAATGACCACCTAAATCTCTAATAAGTTATAACCAGATTTGGTATCACTCCGTCTTACGGGCAGCAGGGGGGGCAGGAGGCGCAACATTAGCCACTTCAGGAGCAGTAGATTGAGCAGTGGGTTCAACGGGTGTAGGAGCGGGTTTTGGGGCTGCTGCGGTGGCGGTGGGACGAGACACGGGACGACTGGTGGTTCTTTGTCGAGAAGGGGTTGAACGCTGTGCCGTGGTAGAAGAACGACGAGCGTAACGACGACCAGTCGTTCTACGAGCTTGGGGTTCGGGTTTCGGTTCAGGGGGGGCGACCCTTTGATAATAAGCTTTTTTGGGTTTGAGGGGTTCGGCTTTAATACTCCCTTTGCGTCCATCTAAACGGGGTAACTCAGGAAACGCTTCAATGTCCATATTCTCCGTGGCCTCCTCCATAAACTCCCCCCACACTCGGGCTGCGGTGGTACTTGCGCCCCAAGTTGGCTTATTATTATCATTCCCTAACCAAACCCCGGCAGTTAATTGGGGAATATAGCCCACAAACCATAAATCTCGGGCTTTATCGGAGGTTCCTGTTTTCCCTGCAACCGGTCGTGTTCCGAGTCTAGCGGGGGTTCCTGTTCCCGATGTGACCACCCCTCGCAACATCCAGGTCATAATATTAGTAGTGTTGGCATCGATCGCTTGTAAGGTATCTGGTTGGGCTTGATAAAGTACGTTGCCATGACGATCTAAAATTCGACTAATGCCGTGTGCTTCTTGATACACCCCTTCATTGGCTAACGTCGCATAAGCGTTGGTCAGTTCTAATAAATTGACTTCCCAGGCCCCCAAAGCGAGGGAATAGGTGGGTTTAAGTTCTGATTGGATGCCCATACGTTGGGCAATATTAATGATGGGGTTCCAACCCACTTTAACTAAGGTTTGCACCGCTACCACGTTTAAAGAGGAAGCAATGGCCTGACGTAGAGAAACCTGTCCCCCACTGTACTTATCCCCATAGTTTTCAGGACGATAGCCATCAACAATATAAGGGGCATCGGTAAAGGTGCGATAGGGGGAGAACCCGGCTGCGATCGCAGTGGTATAAACAAAGGCTTTAAAAGTTGAGCCGGGTTGCCGTTTGGCTTGGGTAACGCGGTTATATTGGTGATTTTCGTAGTCATTTCCCCCCACCATCACTTTTATTTGCCCGTTTCGGGGGTCAATGGCGGTTAAGGAGGCTTGTTTGTATCCTTGCCAGCGGCCATAACGGATGGCGTTATCAATGGCAGCTTCGGCTGCTTCTTGCCAGCGACTATTAAGGGTGGTTTCAACGTTGATTCCCCCTGCTTTGATCACTTCGTCTGAGAGGTATTTGGGGAGTTCTTGTTGAATATAATCGGTGAAATAGGGAGCTTTTCGGGCGAAACGTTTGGGTTGACTGGGGTTGAGGGTTAAGGGAGAGGCAAGGGCATTTTCTAACTGAGACTGGCTGATCAATTTTTCTTTTGCCATTATTTTTAACACGAGATCCCGTTGTTTTTGGGCAGCCTCTTTGTTTTCTAAGGGAGAGTAGACACTAGGGGCAGGAACAATACCGGCTAACATCGCCGCTTCTGAGATGGTTAAGTCTTCGATGGGTTTACTAAAATAGACCCAAGCCGCATCAGCGACCCCGTAGGCTCCTGATCCGAGGTAAACTAGGTTTAGATAGCGTTCTAATATTTGTTGCTTGCTGAAATTATTTTCAATTTTTTGGGCGAGGCGCATTTCCCTGAATTTTCGGGTAAAACTGCGCTCTTGATTTAAAAAGACAATTCTCGCTAACTGTTGGGTGATGGTACTTCCTCCTTCTACCACTTCCCCCGCTTGAACGTTAGACAAAGCAGCACGAATAATGCCTTGAATATCCACCCCTCGATGGTTTTTAAAGCGACTGTCTTCACTGGCAATAAACGCTTGTTGCACCGTGTCTGGAATTTGCCAGATTTTTAATTTTTCGTGGGTAACCGGGCCAATTTGTTGTAATATCTCTCCATCGGATGCTTCTATAGTCAACGTTTCAGGACGAGCATACACTAAGATATCTTCTACTGATTCGGTGATACTGCTTTCTATTTGATAGATACCGTATCCTAACGCGATCGCACCACTACTGACCCCTACACCCATGCCCAAGAATAGCCAAAACCGTCGACTGTAACGCACAGCAGCTATTTTTTGGATAGGAGTGACTAAGGTTTGGGTAAAAATATTTTGATTTTTTTGTTTATTTCGTCTTTTGCGTCGTCTTCTCCGAGATCCTCTCAGTTTTTCTGCCTTAAGTGCCGATGTTGCCGGGCGATCGCTGTCTAACTTATCGGCCATGGACAGCAATAGGCCCCTCAATTGTTGTTTCGCCTTAGATTTCAATTGATTTAACACCTTAACTCCTCACCCAGTGTTGACGACGACAGTTTGGTTTTATTTTATATGTGGATGGACTAATTGGGTAGTCTATCGTCAGTTACAACTGTTAATAGTTTGTTCGATAATTTCCCTATCGTAGCAGTAAAAAAAGCTAACCAACAACGAGACTTCAAAAATAAAATCATACCTTAACTTTTTCCGTAATTCATTGATACCTCAATTAAAAATCAATTATAATTACTATCAACATCAATCCAGAGGTTAATGAAGTCAGAAGTCAGAAGTCAGAAGTCAGAAGTTACTCACTTCGTTGAAGGTATTTGAAAAGCCAGGTTTTTGACTCTATTATCTCGATAAATTGACCCATGGTTGAGTCAAACGTTTAAAGACTTAGAAACAGCACAAGTTTAATTCAGGTTGAGGAGAAAAAACCATGAAGAAATTACTCGGTTTATGCTCATTAATGTTCTTAGGTGTCGGGTTAGGAGAGTTCGCTTTATCCCCCAAAATGGCACAAGCAGCCGAACTTTGCAATTATCGTAATGAAATTGTTAGAGTTTCTGGTGCTTATATCAATAATGACGAAACATGGGTCACTAAAGGATGGTGGTTAGTGGAACCTGGGGAATGTATGGTATACCCTGATAATTGGTATACTTATGTCGAAGTTGATCGGGATCAAACTGTAGAGCGTACTTATTTATTAGACTTGGAAGACGAAGAAGTAGAAGCCGTTCAATTGTGTGTGATTCAAGATCGATACACTTTCTATAATGGAGAAACCTATGAGGTTTGTGATAAGCACCATTATGGTTATAGTGATAATTCTATGCAAACATTTTACTTAATTGGTGCTAGACGAGAACTGATTGAATACACAAAATAACTAATCAATACTTTTTGATGATACTAGGGGTTTGAATGAGTTTAAACCCCTCTCTTGTCCTGTATCCAAAATCATATACCATGTAAATAACATGAGCGATCAGCAAGTTCAATGAACTTATTTTTCTAGGAAAATAAAATTTCAACTTTTTTAAAGAAAGATTGATAAAGGAGTTAGGTAATATTCTTATGAAAGGAGCAAAAACTTTCTTTCAAGCTTAACTATATTTGTAGGATTATCAACTCTCAACATGAATAATCAAAAGCCAAGATTCAGTCAAGAAAAATTTTTGAAATTGACTGCAATATGTTTTACGACTTTTACCTTAACAAGTACCTTTATGGTAAAATCTGCCATAGCATCTACTATAAAAGGAGGATTAACTTATAGTAAAGATGGCACTAATTTTATAAGTAATAATTGGACAGGTGAATACACCTTTAAAGTAGAATTTATAGAGGGACCACCACAACAAATTAAGATTACGCAAGAATCATCAAAGGCTAAAAAGGGAAGTGGATCTAATGGATGGTTAGCTTTTATTGATGTTACAACAGATGCTGATGGAAATATAACATTCGATCAATCAAATGTTCCTCATTATAAAAGTGAAAACGATTTTAAAAAGGGAAAAGTAAGAAATCGAGGACGTTTTATGGGGTCTTTTGATAGTGATCCAAAAGATTTAGATTTTAAATATTTTCCTAAAAAAACCAATTTTCCTAAGAGTTTTTGGATGTTCACATCACCAGTTCCTGATGATCCAGAAGAACCTGAATTTGAAATGTTCCAAGATTTTTCTTCAGAAGCACCATTTGTAAGAACAAATGAGCCTACTTCCTATATGGGTTTTCTTGCATTGAGTATAATTGGTGTATCTTCAATCATCAAACGCAAACTGAAATAGCACCAATATAAGTAGTCGGACATAAATAAATAGCACTGTATTAAGAAATATTAACCAATCTAAAACCCTTACCTATTCCATGTTCCTTTCCCTGAAAGTTAACTTTAAATATGTCGGACTACTTAATTAATTAGCAAAAATCATGACTAACCATTTTGATGTTATTATCCTGGGTGCAGGGGGAATAGGAAGTGCTGCTGCCTATTATTTAGCCAAGACTAAACAACGAGTCCTCGTCTTAGAACAGTTTAGCATTAATCACGATCAAGGTAGTTCTTATGGTTATTCTCGGGTCATTCGTTATGCCTATGATAACCCCATTTATGTTAAGTTAATGCGAGCAGCTTATCCTCTCTGGTTTGCCTTAGAAAAAGAAGCAAAAGAAACATTATATATTAAAACAGGAGAATTGGATTTTGCACCAATTAATAGCTCATCTATGCAAGAAGTAGCTAATAGTATGACACGGGAAAATATTTCTTACGAAACCTTAACCGCAACAGAAATAAATCAACGATTTCCGCAGTTTACTATTCCTGATCATATGGAAGGATTATATCAAGAAGATACAGGAATTTTAAAAGCGTCTCGTTGTGTTTTATCTCATCTAAAATTAGCGCAAAAATACGGAGCAATTATTGAAGATAACACTCCTGTTATGAGTATTGATAGAAAACCTCAACAAATTACCATTAAAACAAATAAAAATAGTTACGTTTGTCAACAGTTAATAATTGCCGCAGGAAGTTGGACAAAACAACTGTTAATTGCATTAGGGTTAACGTTACCGTTAACCATTATGCCTTGTCAATTAGCCTTTTTCAAAGTTAATAATTCCGATGATTTTATTCCTGGTAATTTTCCCATTTTTCTTGCTCATTTAATCGGAGATTATGGACAATTTCCTTACGGACTTCCTTCCTGTGATCATCAAGGATTAAAACTATCAACCTTTTATGGATGGGATACCGTTGAAAGTATAAAAGACGTTGATTATAACCCTTCTTTACAATGGATAGAAACCCTAAGAACCTTTTTAAAACAATATATACCAACAGCAAATGGAAAGTTACTAGAAACGCGACGCTGTTTATATACCATGACCCCTGATAAACATTTTATTATCGATCAACATCCCGAATACGATAACATTTTGATTGCTGCTGGTTTTTCAGGTCACGGCTTTAAATTTACCACCTTAGTCGGCAAAATTTTAGCAGATTTAGTCACTAAAAAAACAACTGAATACGATTTAAGTTTATTTAAAATTAATCGATTTTTATAATATAGGACTACACATTATGATTAGAACATTACAGAGATTCCTCGTGCCTCGGAATGACAGCTAAAGATCCAAACAATGTCCTAACTAATTTTTGTACTGCTATATGTGTGAGAAAGTAAGCGAAAACGTATCTTAAAGAGGATCTCAAGCTCAAGTACATAAACAAGAATTAACAAAGGTTAAAACAGCACTAAAATTCAGCAAACGGAACTAATCCCCCACTACTTTTAGGATCACCTCGATGACTATTTTCCCAGTCTTCATTTTCTTTTTCCACATCAGCAACAGGAGCATCATTGGAGAGATTCGGTGAAATTGTATACTCAATATTTTCAGAAATAATGCCGTCACTTTCTTCAATATCCCAAGACCATTGCTGATTGTCTTGGACTTCTAACCCTTGTAAATCTCTCCAGTTTCCCGTAGACGCTTCTAAAGGTTGCACGGTTTCGGCTGTCTTGACAGTGGGTTCATTGGCTAAGACATCAGGCAAAGAAGCGACGATCGCACTCAAAATTATCATACTGATAAACGCAGGCCAAAGATAATTCATAAGTCGTAAAGGGTTCATAAGTTATTCCGTGACTCAATCGTAATAAAGACTAGGCTTATTAGCCCTATTATTAAGATAATCAAAATTCAAAAAGATGCAACGTAGAGTGTGGGGGGTGTGGGGAGTGTGGGAGACTGGGAGACTGGGAGACTGGGAGAGGGGGAGACTGGGAGAGGGGGAGACTGGGAGA
>JASJDN010000069.1 GCA_030065205.1 Crocosphaera sp. | reverse complement strand
TGGATGTAGAAATTGTGGGCAACTTTGCCTACGTTGCTGACCATGATGGTGGACTACAAATCATTGACATATCTGACTCCAGCAATCCTACTCTCGCTGGCAATTATAATATCAGTGGCTATGCTCAGGATCTAGAAATAGTGGGTAACTTCGCCTACGTTGCTGACCGGTCTAGTGGACTAAAAATCATTGATATATCTGACCCCAGTAGTCCTACTCTCACTGGCAATTATAATACCAGTGGCTCTGCTTGGAATGTAGAAATAGTGGGCAACTTCGCCTACGTTGCTGATCTGTGGAGTGGACTCCAAATCATTGATATTTCTGACTCCAGCAATCTTACCCTCACTGGCAATTATAATACCAGTGGCTCTGCTTATGGTGTAGAAATAGTGGGCAACTTCGCCTACGTTGCTGACAGTAATGGTGGACTACAAATCATTGACATATCTGACTCCAGCAATCCCACCCTCACTGGCAATTATAATACCAGTGGCTCTGCTTATGATGTAGAAATTGTGGGCAACTTGGCCTATATTGCTGACGGGTCGAGTGGACTCCAAATCATTAATATTTCTGACCCCAGCAATCCTACTCTTGCTGACAATTATGATACCAGTGGCAACGCTAAGGATGTAGAAATTGTGGGCAACTTGGCCTATGTTGCGGACAATGAAGGTGGGTTAAAAATCATTGATATCAGTGATTTTATATCTCCTAATCAAGCTCCCACTGCGATCGCACTCTCTGATAACACGATCGCCGAAAATGAAGCCATTAAGACCATTATTGGCAACTTTTCTACCACAGACCCCGATATCAATGAAACCTTTACTTATGACTTAGTTTCAGGCAATGGAGACACCGATAATAGTCTATTTACCCTTGAAGGCAATGTCTTAAAAACCAACAGTATCTTTGACTACGAAGGGAAAAACACCTACAGTATTCGGGTTCAAACCACCGATACTGCTAATAATACCTATTCAGAAGTATTCACCATTAATGTCAGTGATGTTAATGAAGCACCCATCTTAGTCAATCCCATTCCTGACCAAACTATCACCCAAAATGAAGCCTTTAGTTTGACGATTCCGGCTAATACCTTCGAGGATGTGGATACAGGCGATAATCTCAATTACAGTATGAGTGGACTGCCCAACGGTTTAAGCTTTGATGCGGCTACCCGTACCATTAGTGGTACTGTCACCCAAGTCGGGGATTTTGACGTAGTGGTAACCGTCACAGATATAGCCGGAGCAACCGTCAGCGATACGTTTACCCTGACAGTTGATGAGGATAGTGTGGGTGATGGTCCTCGTTTAGTTGGAGAGTGGGATTCATTGAGTTATACTCGTGCAGTGACAGTCATAGGGGACTATGCTTATGTTGTCGGGGATTTCTTAGATATTGTTGATATTAGTAACCCCAGTGACCCAAAATTTGTCGGAAATTATGATCTTCATGGGGCTAATGATGTAGAAATTGCGGGCAACTTCGCCTACGTTGCTGACGACTATAGTGGACTAAAAATCATTGATATTTCTGATCCAACGAATCCCACTCTCACTAGCGAGAATGCCATTGACGATGCTAATGATGTAGAAATTGCGGGCAACTTCGCCTACGTTGCTGATGGGTTTTATGGACTACAAATGATTGATATTTCTGACCCCAGTAATCCCACATTGACTAGCACTTATGATATCCTTGGCTATGCTAATGATGTAGAAATTGTGGGCAACTACGCTTACGTTGTTGATCTCGAGGGTGGACTACGAATCATTGATGTATCTGACCCCAGCCATCCCACCTTCATGGGCTATGATCGTACCATTGGCTATGCTAATGATGTAGAAGTTGTGGGCAACTACGCCTACGTTGCTGACGGGAATGTTGGACTGGAAATCATTGATATATCGACCCCCAGACTTCCCAGTTCCATTGGCAATTCTTATCACCTTGGCTATGCCGTGGATGTGGAAGTTGTGGGCAACTACGCCTACGTTGTTGACTGGCAGACGGGACTAAAAATCCTTGATATCTCTGATCCAAAGAATCCCACCCTCACTAGCAATTATGATACCAGTGGCTCTGCTCAGGATGTAGAAATTGTGGGCAACTTGGCCTATGTTGCTGACGGTGATGGTGGATTAAAAATCCTTGATATCAGTGAGTTTGTATCTACATCAGAAGTTGAACCAAGTTCTAATGAAATTGAGCGAACTATGGTAACGGGAGATAACCTAAATCTAGGGGAAGTAGATACTATCACCCTTGATCACAATCTGCAAACCATCACCCTAGACCAAACTTACAATAATCCGGTTATTTTTGCCCCGTCTGTCTCTTTCAATGGCCATCAACTCGCCACCCCTCGCATTACTAACGTTACCAATAATAGCTTTGATATCTACCTACAAGAACCCAGTAACGAAGATGGTTCCCACACCTCAGAAACCTTGAGTTATTTGGTCTTTGAAGCCGGAACCTATCAATTATCGGATGGAACTTTGGTAGAAGTAGGAACCTTAAGTACAGATGCAACCGCTAACCTTTCAGACACCACCTTAACCCCTTGGCAAACCGTTGAGTTTGATATTGACTTTGCTGATACCCCTGTTATCTTTAGTCAAGTACAAACCGATAACGAAAGGGACTTAGTACGCACCCGTCAACAAAATGCCACCGCTAACGGGTTTGAAGTGGTGATGGAAGAAGACGAAATCAAGGCCAGAAATGGGGAAGGCCATCTCAACGAAACCATCGGTTATCTAGCCATTGCCTCGGGTTCAGGTAACAGTAATGGGGTTACTTTCCAAGCGGGTAGTACCAGCGACAGTATGACTCACGCCTTATCTAGTATTGATTTTGGCGGTGAATTCAGCAATATTCCTCATTTCTTCGCCTCTATTGCTACTTATGACGGGCCAGATCCCTCTGCCCTACGTTACCAAAATTTAACCACGAATGGGGTTAAGGTTAAAGTACAAGAAGATACCACCTTCGATAACGAAATCAACCATACGACGGAAGGGGTGAATTATTTAGCCATTGAAGGGGATAATGGGTTACAAGGAACCGCTTATGACCCCTTGACCGGCAATCGGGCGATTATGGGTACTGAAGGGGATGATTATCTCTTAGGACTCGCTGAAAATGATACCCGCATCGGTAGCAGTGGCAGTGATATCTTTGTCCTAGAAAGCGATCGAGGGACTGATACCATTACTGATTTTGAATTAGGGGTTGATCAAATTGGCTTATCTGGTGGTTTAACCTTTGGTTCTTTAACTTTAACTGACAACGGCAATGATACAATCATCACTGCTAATAGTCAGCCATTAGCGATTCTTAAAGGAATTCAATCAACCGGTTTGACTAGCAATGATTTTCTTGAAGTTACTATTTAGTTGACCCTTTGGGGGAGGCAGGAGGCAGAAGGCAGGAGGCAGGAGGCAGGAGGCAGGAGGCAGGAGGCAGGGGGCAGGAGGCAGGGGGCAGGGGGCAGGAGGCAGGAGGCAGGAGGCAGGAGGCAGGAGGCAGGAGGCAGAAGGCAGGAGGCAGGAGTTCAGGGTTAATATCTGTCTCCCCCTGCTCCCCACACTCCCCACACCTCCCACACTCCCCACACCTCCCACACCTCCCCACACTCCCCACACTCCCCACACTCCCCACCCTCAACTTAACCAGAATAGTCAACAAACCAGTTGGCAAAAAGGAATAAGTATGGGAACAATGGTTAAATATAAAATAAAAATAATACTGTCACCAACTAGCCGATGAACGACAACGCAACTGCTCAAGACCGCCTTTTAGGGGAATTTGACTATTATTTATTTGGCCAAGGGGATCATCATCGCATTTATGAGAAGATGGGGGCCCATCTGGTTGAGATTAATGGAGTTTCAGGGGTTTATTTTGCTACCTGGGCCCCAAACGCCTATGAAGTCGCTGTGGTGGGAAACTTCAATAACTGGAACCCCGAAGCGAACAAAATGGAGAGAACCGAAGTGGGAATCTGGGAATTATTTATTCCTGGGATGAAAGTCGGGGATCTTTATAAATATTCCGTCAAAAATCACCATCAGCACTGTGTTTACAAAACCGATCCCTACGGCTATCAGCAAGAAGTGCGTCCTGCAACGGCTTCTATTGTAGCGGATCTGTCTACCTATACCTGGAACGACCAAGACTGGATAGACAAACGGGAACGCACTAACCCAGAAAAGCAACCCATGTCCGTCTATGAGGTCCACTTAGGATCGTGGTTGCACACTAGCTACGATAACCCCCCCAAACAAGGAACCACCCTTGCTGTCGAACAAAAACCAGGGGCCCGTTATCTCAACTATCTCGAACTGGCCGAACAACTCATCCCTTACGTCAAGGAAATGGGTTACACTCACATCGAGTTACTCCCTGTAACAGAATATCCCTTTGACGGCTCTTGGGGGTATCAAGTGGTGGGTTTCTATGCTCCCACTTCCCGTTACGGTTCCCCTCAAGATTTTATGTATTTTGTGGATAAATGTCACCAAGCGGGGATCGGCGTTCTTTTAGACTGGGTTCCTGGCCACTTCCCCAAAGATGAGCATGGGTTAGCTTATTTTGATGGAGGTCCCTTATACGAATACGCTGACCCCCGTAAAGGAGAAATCAAAACTTGGGGAACCTTAGTCTTTGACTACGGACGCAATGAAGTCAGAAACTTCCTCATTGCCAGTGCCTTATTCTGGTTCGATAAGTATCATATTGATGGCATTCGTGTCGATGCTGTGGCCTATATGATCGAATTAGATAAAGGTCGAGAAGGAAACTGGGTTCCCAATAAGTATGGGGATAATGGTCATTTAGAAGCCATTAGTTTCTTACAACATTTGAATAATACCATTGCCCATAACTATCCTGGGGTGGTTACCATCGCCGAAGACTCCACCGCTTGGGGAAATGTGTCTAAACCGGCTAGTGAAGGGGGACTTGGGTTCACCTTTAAATGGAATATGGGCTGGATGAATGATACCCTCAAATATCTCAAAGAACATCCGAATCATCGTTCCAATTGTCATAATAAGCTGACCTTTAGTATTTGGTACGCTTTTGATGAGAAGTTCATGTTAGCTTTATCCCACGACGAAGTGGTTCACCTCAAAGGTCATTTAGTCAATAAAATGCCTGGAGATGAATGGCAAAAAATGGCCAATGTTCGGACTTTATTAACTTATATGTTCGCTCATCCTGGCAAGAAAACCCTATTTATGGGGATGGAGTTTGGACAAACCTCTGAATGGCAAGAATTTCTCGATCTTGACTGGTATTTGTTGCAATACGAACCCCACAAAGGCTTAAAACGCTTGGTACAGGATCTCAATAAAATGTATGTCCGAGAACCGGCGTTATACATGGAAGATTTTACCCGTGAAGGGTTCGAGTGGATCGAAGCCAATGATGCACCGAGAGGCTTAATTTCTTTCATTCGCCGTGATCCGGCCTCCGGGGATACGATTGTCGCTGTATGCAACTTTAAACCCTATGTATACGAATATTATTGGGTTGGGTTGCATCAACCTGGAGAATATGTGGAGTTAATTAACTCTGACTCCCAAGTTTATTGGGGTAGTGGTGTTTCTAACCCTACCGTCATCGAAGCCCGTCAATGGAATGATGCACCTTGGCCCTATGCCTTAGAAATTACGGTTCCTCCGTTGGGGGCTGTACTCTATAAGTTGAAACGATAACATTCCCTTTGATTGATTTATCGAGGCATTAAGCAATAATGCCTCTTTTTTGGTCTTATCCAAATCCCTTCCTTCCCCTGCCTCCCGTGCCTCCCCTGCTACCCCTACTCCCTCTGCTACCCCTGCCTCTCCTGCTTCCCCTGCTCCCTCTGCTCCCCTTGCTACCCCTGCTCCCTCTGCTCCCCCTGCTTCCCCTGCTCCCCCTGCTCCCTCTGCTCCCTCTGCTCCCCCTGCTTCCCCTGCCTCCTGCCTTATTAAAACTGACTAATTCCTTAAACCCAACCCAGGTTCTCTATCTTCAGCCATTTCTATCTTTCTTGTAACAATTGTTAATATTTGACCGCCTAGTGTCCCCAACTCGCTTATGATTAGGATTACAGTTTTTAAGACTTTGTAAAATAACGGAGGTTCAAACTTGGCTCTTCCTCTTATAAATTACGTACCCAAATCTCAAAATGTGCGGGTAGAAGGATACGTCGTCCCAGGAGATGACCAACCCACCATTTTTACCACGGAAAATGTTCTCTCACCTGGAGACATGGGCGTTTTAATCGAAGCAGCTTATCGTCAAATCTTTTTCCACGCGTTTAAATGGGATCGTGAACCCTTCTTAGAGTCCCAACTTCGTAACGGACAAATCACCGTACGAGACTTTATCCGTGGTTTACTCCTTTCTAATACCTTCGTAACCAGTTTCTATGAGAAAAATAGTAACTATCGTTATGTTGAACAATGTGTCCAACGGGTATTAGGACGGGACGTTTATAACGAACAGGAAAAAATCGCTTGGTCTATCGTTGTAGCTACCAAGGGATACGGCGGTTTCATCGATGACTTACTCAATAGCGATGAATATCTAGAAAACTTCGGTTATGATACTGTACCCTATCAACGTCGTCGTAACCTTCCCGGACGGGAACAAGGGGAAACACCCTTTAACCTTAAATCTCCCCGTTACGATAGCTACTATCGCGGTATTTTGGGCTTCCCTCAAATTGTTTGGCAAAACGAAATCCGTCGTTTTGTTCCCCAAGACAAGCAAGTTAAAGCTGGCGACCCCGCCAACTTCTTAGCTACAGCCCGTAGTATTTCTAGCGCTCAGGGTAAGACAACTCCCAGAGTTAGCACCGGAAACATGGATTATTTATCCAAGGTTCCCCGTCGTTAATTTCAAACCCTGTTTAACTTAACAGTAAGGTTTTGGGAAAGTTGCGGATCAATAGAATGATTTAGCTCATCAAAGTTAAGTTATTCTATGGTTCTGTGACTTTCCCCGCTTGAGTCATTGATGATAATTACTCGGTGTCAGAACTTAACATTTCCATAGCAATATCTAAACTGACTTTCATTCGGTTTAAAGAAGCAGCTAACATTCCCATTTCATCATTATAAGGATGGCTGAATTCTTGGCTTAAATCCCCCGTACTAATGCGTTGGGCTAACTGCGCCATTTTCTTTAAAGGTGTGGTAACACTAAATCTTAAGAAGAAGTTAATCAAAATAATCGCTAAAGCTAAACAAGCCATCAAAATACCAGTCACGGAAACTTGTAGTCTTTTAGCACTTTCAAAAATGGCTGTAGCAGGAACCAAAATCATTTGCGCCCCAACAATTTCATGTAATTTCCAATTAAACCCATTGTCTTTACCATAGGTTGTTAAGAGACTCTTCGGCGCAACATCAGGGGTACTATGACACCGTAAGCAACTCTCTTTTGACACTTCTAGGGGACGAGCAATATAAAAAATGTCTCCACTACTAAAAGAACGAAATCCAGACGTTTGATCAAGATTTTTATTATTACGAAACTTCTCAACAATTTCCGCTTCAAATTTATCAGCTTTGTCCCTTAAATTGGTGGGATTTAAGGTAGCTTCTTTATAGAAAAAGTCTTTATAACCGCCTTGTTCCCGGAAATATTCAAACACTTCTCGGGCTGAAAAAGCAGGAACGGTTTGGGGTAAAAATTGATTATCTGTTTCTAATCTAGCGGCTAATTCTGGATTAACTTTTGTGCTAGTATAATTACGAACGGCACTCATGGTTTCCATGAGGACTAACGCTTTATCCGTGACAACTCTTTCGGCGTTGTGAGCCAAAATCAACGATAAAACCCCGCCACTTAAAAATACAGTAATGACGGCAATAACAGTCAACAGAATATTTAATTTGGTGGCAATGTTAAGATTCTTGAGCAGATGATTGTCTTTGAGCATGGTTTTAGCCTAAGAAGCGTAAAAAAAATACAATAAAATATCAATAAATTAACCCATAATCACGACAAACTCTGAAGAAGAAACCTAGAAATGGCTTAAACTTTAGGACTGATCATCAATAAACATTAAGCGTATTGCTGAAAATAAAGTTATAGTCTTCTATGAAGTTAGTCCAGGGCTTATTATGATAGTAGTATGCCCAGAAAATGACTAAAACTTTCATCGTAACACTGAGCAGACTAAAACAATCAATCGAGTTTTGTTAGGTTAAGTTTTGTTGATGATTTACAGAAAATTTCGTTGTTTATACTTACTATTAATCGTATTTACCTTGTTCGGTTGTCAATCACGACAGCCGTTTCAGGCTCGTCTGACCATAGGGGTCATCAGTTTTGGAGAAAATGAACAATTAGAAGAGAAATACGGGGAACTAAAACGATATCTCGAAGCAGAACTCAATAGTATTGTCGAGTTAGAGCCAACCTATAATGAACGTCAAGCTGTCGCTCAAATTAATAGGAAAGCGTGGGATTTGGTCTTTGCCTCTTCTGGGTTAGCTGCGATCGCTACTAAACAGTCTACCTATATCCCAATCCTACCCCTAGAAGGAGGACTCAACAACCGTTCTATTTTTGTGGTTGCTCAAAACAGTCCCTTGAAAAGTCTTTCTGAGTTAAAAGGCAAAGGAGTGGCGTTAGG
This sequence comes from Crocosphaera sp., assembly GCA_030065205.1. GTDB lineage: Bacteria > Cyanobacteriota > Cyanobacteriia > Cyanobacteriales > Microcystaceae > Crocosphaera. The sequence goes on along the minus strand of JASJDN010000069.1, from coordinate 15,050 downwards.
ACAACCTGGTTCAGCGACTGGCTATTATTTTCCCTTATTAAACCTTTATGGACTGACTTTAGGGAAAACCCGTTTAGCGGCTACTCCTCAACAAGCATTAGAATGGATTGGTCAAGGAGAAGTCGCGGCCGCGGCCATGTCCCTGGAACAATATAACCGTTATCGTACCACTGTCTCCGGAACCCGATTTCGTGTTTTATATCAGGATAATCATTCTGTTCCCAGTGGCTCCATTTTAGTCTCGAGTAGTCTTCCTCAAATTGAACAAGAAGCCTTGTATAACGTCTTAAGCAATGCACCGCCTATGATCCCTGCTTCTGTCGGTTATATCGCTAATGCAGAAGTTCCTAATTACGAAGAACTCATTAAAGTGATTGAGAAAGTCACTCCTATTACTGATAATCTTCAAAAACAACCAGTTCTGTTATATGAAAAAGGAGCAGAGGTTCCTACGAAAAGTAGTGATAACCCTGCTAAACAGGACGATAACTAAGTTCATTTTTTCTCAATACGAATAACATACCATTGTAGATAACTATCAGACCCCATATCGAGGTCACAGAAATTATCCCTTAAATATTCTGCTTGAGTTTCAACTGTGGTAAATTTTTGTAATTCTCTGGGTAAATCATCCTGACGAGTTACGAGGATAGCTTTGAGCTTTTCTAATAACTCTTGAGGGGTTAAGATTTGTTCAGGTTGGTCGGGTTCGAGGACAACAAAACCATCCTCTTGATACATAATTGAATCTGGCATAGGGTGTTAAAGATATCTTTGAAGGATAATAATTTCATTGCCCACAACTGGACTACGGGCAATTAGGTTACCTTGCGCGTCTAACATTTCTAATTTACGAAAGTCCAAATTTCTAGATCGTTCTAAAATAGTGTTAGCTAGTTTATCCTGTTCTTCTCGAGATAAATTATACCATTTATTCCCTAGGGTAACCAGAAGACGACTGCCTAAAAAATTAGCTTCTATTCTACCAATTAAATCATCAGGATATTGATGAGTCAACTCTGTAACCTCTTGTTGAATAGCAGCAATTAGCGTTTGCTCTGGGGTTAATTTAGGGGGAGAAGACGGTACATTTTTAACAGGTTGCGGTAACTCAGGAACTTCTAATTGTGGTGGCGTTTCTACTATTTGGGTTTGAGGGGTTTCTGGGGAATGCTTTGCTATTTCAAAATTGGGGAAAGAGGGTTTAAATAACACATAGGATGTGGCTAAACTTATGATAATAACTAACCCAAGAATTGCTACGATTGTTCCTTTAGATAAATTGTTGAGAAAAGAAAAAGGAGACTTAGCTGGCAAGGGTTCACTCTTTTGAGTTGCTTCAACGGCTGGAGTTGGGTCATCAATTTGCGCTGTAGTGGTTGTTTCTGTTGAGATCAAATCATCTTCCCACTCTTCTTCATCATTGATCGTTTCCTTGTCGTCTTTTGTTTCTAACTTGATCGCTTCAGGCTCTGTTTCTAGAGAACTAGCTATTATTTCTGTACTATTAATTAAGGCATTTATTGTGTCAGATTTAGGTAACGCTTTAGGCTTTTCGTCCCTAATTGTTTTCACCATTAGATCGAGCTTTGCAATGGTTTTTTGTAGCAATGTAATCAACTCTTCTTGAGACACCTCATGATTTAAAGATTCAGAAAATTCAGAAGGATTTGAGGATATGGGAGAAGGTTTTTCACTGGACATAAGTTAACTTCCTCGTAGAGCAATTGAGTCATTGATAGGTTGATGTAACTGGCGATTAAACTTAGTCAATAATCAATCGTTTGTAAACCCAAAAAATCAAGAATAAAATTTTAATTATCGTGGACTAGCCCCTAGACAATTTATCAATTTTGTGTTAACGAAAATCTAACAACAAAAACATTGAACGAATAGACATAGATCCAATTTATCATTTCTGTTTACAAATTTGCTCTTTTCTAATTAAAAGTAAGCTATAATGGTTGGACAAGCACTGTTGAAATACAGCAGCACAACCGCCGAGTACCTAACCTAAGTAGGGAAAATGGTCAGGGGCTGAAACTAAGCTAAACATCAAACCTCATTAGCTTCGGCTAAGTCTCTAACAAGAGAAATAAAGATACGTAAAGCCGAACCCTGTTGGGTGAGGTATTAAGGGCAACTGGATACGCCTTTGCGTTCTGTCGCATAAAGAATCCCTATCCGTTTATACGGTAGGGTTGTTCAATATTTAAGAGAGGGACCCATTGTGGCTAAGCGTCGTAATTTAAAGAAAGAAAAAGCAGAACGGAATCAAGCTTATGCTCGTCAGTTTCGTCAAAAAGCTTCTCGTTCTTTTTCTCGTGGTAGATCTTATTCTAACAATTCTAACGATCAAGACGACAAAAATGAGGATGACAATAATAATGACTAATGCTTAATCAATCGGCATATTCCCCCGTTCAATTCCATTGTAACGGGGGATTTTTTAACTCAGACAGAGCTTCTGTTCAACGGCAGGTAAATTAAATAAAAACAGTTAGTCGCCTCTTAGACTTTCGTCTGTGTCGGCTGAACTAACTGCTCCACTGTTGTTCCCTAACCATGTACCATAATGAAGCTAATCCCGAAAAGAAACAACCTTAGTTTAGGAACTTAAGGCAGAAGTTAAGAAATTTAAGCTAAAAATCTTGTAAACCCAGTCCCATTAACCTTTTGAGCGATTAAAACCGTAAGAGAGTATTTTTGCTTAACTTAGGAAAAGAGAGTCTTCTAGAAGAGAAAAACCTTGACAATACTAGACACAACTAGACATAAGGTCTAGGATATTTTGTCCAACCCCCGAAAATTGCCAATTTCAGAAGGTATCAATTCAGATTAAACGTCAGTCAGGATCAACCAAAATACCTTCCTGACGTCAGGAAGGTATGAAAAGCAAGAAACTGTGCCTTGAATGTGATCTTAGAGATCACCACCCCGAAACGCCAATACAGCGATGACAATAGGGCCAGCAATAACGATCAACCCAACAAAGGTTAATTGAAAAATCGGTTCTAAATTAAGGGCTGCTAATAACTCCATTATGTTCTCCTAAATTTACCCAATGAATAATATTTAAGGGCAAAAAGGCCAAAAAAACCATAGTGCCTGAATAACCCTACCATAGAAGAAGGTTAGAATTAAAACAGACGCATCAAGACTCAACGAACATTTATGCCGGATTTGTCAAATTCTATTGCCACCCATTACCATCAACGGACAAAGTACGATCCCAAAACCATTGGGAGTAAAAACAAAGGATTAGATTGGTCAAAACAACCCATTCCTTTTAAAGTGTATAAAATAGGCAAATCCTACGATCTTACCCCCTATTTATCCGCCAAATTACCCGATGTTCCCCATGCCTTACAATGGCGAAGATTATCACGTCTGTTTGGTTGTAGTTATGGACTAACTGCTAAAATTCCCACTATGGGTAGTCCCGTATATTTAAGGGCAACCCCCTCCGCCGGTGGACTTTACCCCGCAGAAGTTTATTTGATTTCTCGCGGAACCCCGTTGTTACCGGCTGGACTCTATAACTATCAACCCCAAACTCACAGCTTATTACATTTTTGGGATAGTGAGGTTTGGGAAAATTTACAAGAGGCCTGTTTAGGGCATCAAGCTTTAGAAAATACCCAATTGGCCATGGTAACAACAGCCATCTTTTATCGGTCTTCTTGGCGGTACGAAGATCGGGCTTATCGGCGCATTTGCCTCGATACGGGTCATTTACTAGGTAACGTTGAATTAGCCTGTGCTATGACCGATTATCGTCCCCATTTAATCGGTGGATTCGTCGATCATATGGTCAATGAATTGTTCTATTTCAATCCCGAAGAAGAAGGGGTTATTAGCGTAATTCCTTTGACAGATTTACTATCAGAAAATAGCGAAACTGTCAAGGAATTTCAACCGACCGCTTTACCGTCAAAGATTAAAACGGATTATCCTAACGTTTCTGACGGTGATCTATTATATTATTTCCATCAAGCAACAGAAATTCAAGAATTAGAGGAAAATAAAGTTAAAGACCTAGGAAATCAAACTAATAATTTAGAAGATAAATATAATTTCCCCTTTTGTTTAAAGGTTTCCACAGAAACCTCAACCATTGACTGGGGAAATAACCTAGATGCCCTGGAAAGAACCATGTTGAAACGACGGTCTACAAGGGCCTATACAGGAGAAAACTTAACCTTAGATGAATTAAAAGCTCTCTTAAATTTTACCTATCAACCTCAAAATTATGTCACCCAAGGGTTTGATAAGAATCCTGATTACTTTGATCTGAGTTTAATTGAAACGTTTGTGGCAGTTTCTGGCGTAGAAGGGTTAGAAGCCGGTTGTTACTATTATGCACCCAAAGCACAGGAATTAAGACAAATTCGCTTTAAAAATTTCCGACGCGAATTACATTATCTCTGTTTAGGACAGGATTTAGGTAGGGATGCCGGAGCAATTATTTTTCATACAGCAGACTTACAAAAAGCCGTGGAAAAATACGGCGATCGCGTTTATCGTTATTTACATTTAGACGCAGGTCATTTGGGTCAAAGATTAAATTTAGCAGCCATCCATCTTAAGTTAGGGGTCAGTGGAATTGGAGGATTTTTTGACGATCAAGTGAATGAAGTTTTGGGCATCCCTGAAGACGAAGCGGTTATTTATATCACTACTTTAGGACGACCTAAATATAAATCTTTAGGTTAATCTCATATCTTGCACCTTCGATAAAATAAGCTAGTTTGGAAATATTCCCCCCTAACGCCCCCTTAATAAAGAGGGCATTTTGACTGTAACTGTTGAATAATTGATTTTCTCTAGCTGGTCATTTGGTTCTTATGTACTGGTGCAAGATATCAGTTAATCATTGTCAAATAGCCTAAAAAAGTTAACAAACCCGGTTAATGCACCAAGAGGACTAAAAATAGTGGTTAAGGTGTCAGAAGCTACCGTTAACAAATTACGATTGACAATGACCACATCATTATTCTTTAAGATGGGGTTATCCCCTTCAGTAATATCTTGGGAAAAATCAATATCAATATCCCGTTTAGTTACGGTTCCGTCCGGATTTAAACGAACTAACTCGATGGTAGCACCGTTAGCTCGTCTTTTGTCAAAACCACCGGCGGACAAAATCCCTTGATTTAAGGGAGTATTAGGAGGAATCTCAATAGTTCCTGGACTTCTCACTTCTCCCACAACACTAACACGAATGGCAGCAGGGGAAAAACTAGCTGCAGCTAAGGGTTCTGATTCTTCTGACGGTAAATTTTCTGCCGTAGGAATGACAATCGTGTCCCCTTCTTGCAAGATCACATCTTCTTCAATGTTTCCGGTTTGCAGTAAATCCCAGAGATCAACCGCAATGATTTGTTGAGAACCATCTCGATTATAGCGACGTAGTTCCACGTCACGAACATCGGCTAAGGGTTTAATTCCACCCGCTAATTGAACGGCAAGGGTTAGTCTGGGGGGTTGTCGGCGAATATTCCCTTCAGAACCACTGGTACTGGTATTCTCTGGAATGACACGATAGGAACCGGGACGATACACTTCCCCCACCACAGCAACGTTAATTTCTTGGTTAGCAGTAATCCCAAAATTTGCGTCTGAAAGGAGTCGTGTTTGGGCGAGATCAATGGTTTCTTGGGTGGGAATGAGGATTTGGTCCCCGTCTCTGAGGGTAATATCTTGTTTGAGTTGACCGTCTTTGATTAAATCCCATAAATTTAGGCTTAAAACCAGGCTTTCTCCTTTAAATTCTCGTTTAATTTGTACTTTTCCCAGGTCTGCTACGGTGGTGAGTCCCCCTGCTTGTTGAATGAGTTGGGTGACGGTGGGAAATTTTTGTCCTCCTTCGATGGGAAGGAGATAGGAACCCGGACTATTGATTTCTCCTGATATGGCTAATTTCAAAGGACGCGGTGAGACTAAACCAACGGTTACAGAGGGACGTTTCACATATTGAGTGTATTGTTGGGTTAGAAATTCTGTTAATTGACTTAATGTCAGTCCTTCCACTGGAAAGTTTCCTAATAAGGGTAAGGATAGGGTTCCATCGACTAAGATTTGATATTCGCCACTAAATTCTTCGACAGGAAATACAGTCACTCTGATGACATCACCCGCCCCCAAAGTATACTCTGTTTCTGTGGACAATCCATAACTTCTATATTCCTGGCCTGGATACGGTTCTAAAGGGGGTATAGGTTCTAACGTGGAGGGTTGTCCTCTCCCTGGAAAACACCACAGTAATGAGATGATTATCCAATTCAAACTCACCAAAGAGGGAAACAGTCCCCAATACTGACACCATTTTTTGACCATTCTGTTAACTCACTCACTCACCTCTACAGATTTTAACTGATTAGATGTAGTTTTGTGGGTTAAGTCTCCGAAAGAAACTTCTCAGAATTGATGATGGATTATAATTGAGAGTATTAGAGTAAGACTGTAATCAATGGAAAAAAATAACAATAAGTGGCTAGAAATTGGGACAATTGTTGCCCCGAGAGGACTCAAAGGAGAATTAAAAGTTTTATCTAGTACAGATTTTCCTGAAAGATTTGAAAATCCAGGACAACGTTGGTTACAATCTCCTGATGGTCGCTCAACTCAACCCGTTGAATTAATAAGTGGTAAATGGGTTAGTGGTAAAAATATCTATATTGTTCGTTTGGAAGGCATAAACAATAGAAACGAAGCAGAAACCTTACGAGGCTATAAACTATTAATTTTTGATGAAACCATACCCGAATTAGAGCAAGATGAATATCATGTTTCACAGTTAATTGATGTAGAAGTATACGAGCAACAAACAGGTAAATTAATTGGTACCGTGGTAGAGGTTTTTAGCGCGGGTAATGATTTATTAGAAATCAAGTTGATTAACCCGGCAACTAAAAATAAGAAAGCAAAAAAAGTATTTATTCCCTTTGTGTATGAAATCGTTCCAGTGGTGGATTTAGAAAACAATCGAATCGAAATTAATCCCCCCAAAGGACTATTAACCTTAGATCACTCATAAACTTACAAAGAATCACCTCAGACCTTAAGCGGTTAAAAATTAAGAATAACTTAGTAATTCAAGTAAGCCAATGGGGTTAATAACAAGTTATAATGCAGTTTTGACAAAATTGTACCACTAAGGTTAAGGAGGAAACTATTCCTGAGCAATTAAACCTAACCGTGAGTTTAAGGGGAACTCATGAAGTTAAAGGTAACTATCAAATTTTCCGATTAACTGGCTTATTAGATGCCTTTTCTGAACCCGTATTTCGTAAAGTCGTTGGACAATATATCGATGAAGGACCACAAGATATTATTCTCGTGCTTTCTCAAATCGATTTTATTGATAGTTCGGGACTGGGGGCATTAGTTCAGTTAGTCAAACAAGCCCAAAACAATAACGGAACCTTACAAGTGGTGACAAACCCAAGAGTTACCCAAACCGTTAAATTGGTACGTCTCGAAAAATTCTTATCCCTACAAACAAGTTTGGAAGATGCTATTGCTAACTTAAAAAACAAGAAAAAATAGTTAGAATGTATAATCAATCTATTTTGGCTGATCTGAGTCCCCATTGTCGAATCCCATGAGTCAACACCGTCCTGGGGTCAATTTTCAGGTGATTATGGAGTCGAAAGACTATGACAACATTAGTCAATTGTCCCCTACCTTTTTAGCTTACATTGGTGATGCCGTCTATGAACTATATGTACGGACTTGCTATTTATTTCCCCCGCGCAAAGTGAAGGACTATCATAATCAAGTGGTTGCTCAAGTGAGGGCGGAAACCCAAGCCAAAGCCCTGCAAAGACTAACCCCTTATTTAACGGCCGTTGAACAAGATATTGTTCGACGGGGGCGCAATGCTGCCAAGGGGTGTCCTCGTCGTCTATCACGGGACATTTATGAACAAGCCACCAGTTTAGAGACGTTAATTGGTTATTTATATTTACAGGATACTCATCGTTTGAGCGAACTCCTGGAAACCCTTATTCCCTAAAAGATTATGCCCAATAAACCCGTACCCAGAAGCGATCGCCGTAACCCAAGAAAGGGTAAGTTTTCAGAGAGAAAAACTATCGTTTCCAGGAGTCCTCAACCCAAGGGCGAATCCCTTCCCCAAGAAACCGACGATGATCTCATTTATGGTCGTCATTCGGTCTTAGCGGCCTTAGAAAGCGATCGTCAATTAAATCGTATTTGGATCACCAACAAACTACATTATGATCCTCGTTTTCATGGCTTAATACAAGCTTCAAAAGCCAAAGGGACTGTCATTGATGAAGTGTCTTTGCAACGGCTGACCCAAATTACCAATGGTGCTGCCCATCAAGGCATCGCGGCCCAGGTTGCCCCCTATCGCTACCATGAATTAGAAGCATTAATTGCTCAAGCCAAGGCCAACAGTGATGAACCGGTCATTGTTATCGCCGATGGTATTGCTGATCCTCATAATTTAGGAGCCATTATTCGTACGGCAGAAGCTTTGGGATCTCAAGGGTTGATTATACCGCAAAGACGGGCTGCTAGTGTCACCTCAACGGTGTCTAAAGTGGCAGCAGGGGCGTTAGAATCCTTTCCAGTAGCTCGGGTGGTTAATTTAAGTCGCGCCCTAGAAACCCTAAAAGCAGAGGGGTTTTGGATCTATGGAACGGTTGCTGAGGGAGGAAAACGGTTACAAGACTTTAATTTTCGCGGTGCCATTGGTTTAGTGATTGGTTCGGAAGGAAATGGTTTAAGTTTGTTGACACAACGCTGTTGTGATGAATTAATTTCTATTCCTTTGGATGGAAAAACTCCCAGTTTAAATGCGTCGGTGGCTGCTGCTATTAATCTTTATGAAATTTATCGTCAACGGTGGTCAGAAAAAGTTCATCTTTAATTAACGACAAGCATTAGGACGGTTAGCCATTTCTTGTTGACGCATGGGCATTGTGTCAATTTGTCCAAAAATTTTCTCGATTTCTGGAACGTCAGATAATTGTCGTTTTGGCTGTCCATCTTTACCGATTAAAATGACAGCAAACTGGTTATATTTAACGCCGTATTTGGCTCTTAGTTGGGCTTCATCGTAAGATGAAATGAGATCATCACCAATACGACTGGTTGCATTACGGGTTAATACCCCTAACAATAAATCTCGATCTTGAAATTCACATTCAACTTGATTAAATGTCTGTTGGACAGAGGTTAAACGTTCATCTTCAACTTCAGGGACAAACACTAATAGAAGTCGATTTTGCCAGCGATAGGATGCTAGAGGGTTAGTTTGTGCAAAAACAGGTGTATGAGTTCCTGTTATGCCTAAAAAAAGCATGATTGATAATAGTTTTTGATACATGGTTTATGGTGTTTTTTTGTTTAAAATTTTTTCACACAAGACGTACTTCTTGTTCAGTTTTACTTAGATGGGAGGTATCTCCTCCTAGTTTCATGTCCCATCCTTTGTCTGTTTTGATTAATTTTACTAAACAGCATAGAGAGGGTTTAAAAGTAGGAGATTCTTGGGTTAACCCTTGGGTTAATCCTATCACAGATGCCCCATGTCCAACTAATAAGATATCCTCGGTATAATTATTCACTAATTGTTGAGCAACTGTCGCCATTCTTTTCATCATCATGACTTCCATTTCTGGATATTCAGGAGCAAGATAAGAAGAATAATTCCAGTCAATATAAGGGTAGTCTTTTTCTAATAATTCTCTTGGGTGAGTTTCGGGGGGTTCACTCATCCAATGGGGGTTATGCCATTCTCCAATACCTGCTTCTAATTTAATGGGAAGGTTGAGCATTTTGGCAACTTCTGAAGCGGTTTGTATTGTCCGTAAAAAAGGAGAAGCAAAAATATGACCAATATTTTCTTTTTCTAGACGATTTGCTAATTGTTTGGCTTGAAGAAAACCATCTTCGGATAAAGGGGGATCATAACGTCTTTGGGCAGTGTTAAACCATTCTGGTTTAACAAAATCAAGACGATTTCCATGACGTGCGATCCAAATAGTTTGAGAAGGAGACATAAGGATGTAAATTAGGGGGTTAATCTCTAAAAATAAGATAACTTATTAATTCATTTTATTCAAGAATAACATATTTTGTGTTGGTAGGAAATGGTAAGGAAATTTGGGAGCGATTTCTTTTTAAGTTAATTGTTTCTTTACCTAAACCATTGGCATCTAATATAATTGCTTTAGTGAGTTTTGAATTATTAAGGGTTAAATGAATATCATTATTTTCTAGTCTCCAAGGGGCTTTACCGTAGTTAATAATTTCAAATCCTTCTTGTAACTTACCTTTTTTATCTTTCCAAGTGGTTGCTTTTTGTTTCCAATCTGTCGGACGAGCAATGGTTCCTACTTGTATCAATATTTTTTTTGATTGCTTAATAGGTTTATTATCCATAGAAACCACGATGATTGTTGCATATTGGTTATTAGATTTAATTGTTACATCTTTTAATTTAATTTCTCCAGCTTGCTTGATAAATCCTGTTATTCCTTGAGCTTTTGCTGTATTTAAAAAACAGATACCTTGTTGATAATTCCAGGTTATTTCTTCGGTAATAGAGCGAATAGTTTTGTCTTTTTCATTAATATATTTTTTAAGATCAACAATTTTATTGGTTTTATTACTATCATAACTTACTTCTACAGATCCCACTAAAAAAGCTAAAGGATGAATTTTTTTATTGATTTGATCATGATTATTTTGAGAGTTTTGATCACGGTTAGGATCAAAAGTTTGAGTTTCAGAAATGATTGGTATTTGACGATTCCATAACTCTGTCAATTTTCGATTTTCTTTGATAACGGGTTCTCCTTGTTTAATATAACCTTGACGATACATCAACGCAGCAGCCGGAAAATTTCCCAATAATTCTGGGGTATTAATGACCCATTTACCCAAGGAAGGAAGATACCCATTTGCAGAAGAAGGTTGTCTCCATTGAGGTTCTTTCATAGCAAACCAATAGAACCCATCAATACCAGTTAATGATTGAAAAATACTGACTAAAAAAGGACTTTCTGATTGATAACCAAGAGGAGGAACCCAAGAACTTTCGGAAATAATCATGGGATAATTAGCAACTTGTTTAAGGTTTAATGGGAAGGAATAAGGGTCAAATAAAATGGAACGGTTGGTAAATTTATCCCCATTAGTAATTGCCCAACCTGATTTTTTTCCTTGGTGACTTCCACCATTATAATAACGATTAACGCCTATGACTTCTGTTGTGGTGTAAGAATAACGTTCTGAATCATTTAATTTAATGGGATCGGCTGTTTTCCAATTGCCTGCATTAATTAATTGTTTGGCACCAATTTCTTCCCGTAAAAACTGCTTCATTTCTTGATTGAAATCATACATAGTTTCGGTTAAAAACTGTGTTTGATCTGCCAATCGTTTCCCTTTACCACTGTTAGTATTTTCTGATTGAGTTAAATGCCAAATAGGATAAAATTTTATTTTTCCTTCTTGAATATTTTCTCCTTTAATAGAGACATTTTTCCAAGTTTTGATAACTTGTTCTAAGGAACCATATTTCTTAACTAACCAATCACGGTATTGATTACTTAATAAGTCTAAATCTCGTCCTTTTAAGTTGTCAAATGTCCAGAATAATAAAGAGTCTTCATTTTGTAGTTGAATAATTGCGATCGCTGCTTCATCTTTTAAAGAAATTCCTGTGTAGGGATTAACTGGTATTAATAATTCTTTTAACCAATTTTTATAGGCTTTTTTAAACTCTGGATCGAAAAATAATAAGCCACTAAAATTATCACTGTCACGGGGAATTGACCAATATTTTTGAGGTTTTAGAGCATGAGCATAATAGGGAGATATAGTCAAATAAATCCCTTCTTTTTTCATCGCTGCTACATATTGCCACAGTTGTTGACGAGCTTTTTTATCAATATTTTTTAGTGTTTTATTATCATTCTTATCAACAATTTGACCGTGCCAACGAACCATATTAACCCCTCGTTTTGCTAAAAAACGGGCATTATCTTCTAATTGTTGATAACTTTTTTCCCAAACGTAAGAGTTAACTGCCCAAAATCGAATAGACTTTCCATCCCCTTTAACAAAGTCTTTTCTATTAGGAGATAAACGAATAAACCCTGTTTCTCCTGCCACGTTTTCATTCAGATAACGTAAGTCTAAAAGTGCCTTTTTATCATAGTTATCTTTTTCAGGTTCAAAAGGCCAACTTGCAGCTTTTATACTATCAACTGATTCAGCTTTGCTGCTCATTTCTTGTTGAAATATTATCTTATCTTGAGATTGACACGAACTGATAAATGTAATCAATAAAGTAAGTAATAAGTAGTTGATTTTCTTCATTCGGTTAATTCCATAATTCCATGAGATGACAAAATTATTTAAAATTCTAGTTCTTCTTCATTATTAGTGATTTCGGGTCTTCCGATTACTTTTTTTGAATTAATACTGGTTTTGTGAGGTTGTTCATCTAAATGGTTATTATTCATATTAGCATCTATTTTTTGTTCTGAGTTTAATTCATGCACACTTGCATCTAGGATTCCTACACTATCGTCTGAATCAGATTTCTGCGTTGAGAAATTATTTTCTTCCTGTATAAAATTTTCATTATCAGTGATGATTTCTCCTTTGAAAAATTTAGCAAATTGGTCAGCAGCTTGTTTAATTTTGTCTTCAGAGATTTCTGCATCAGTAAAACTATTTGGAGTAGTTGAAATAGGAGAATTCCTAGGAATTTCTTCTGATTCTTCTTGATCATTATTATCTGTTTCAGTAGTAAGGATAGGTTTACTATTAAGGTTATTCTGAGTATCATTATCTAAATTTTCAGATTTTTTTGGTGAATTAGTTTGGTGAGTTTGAGAAGGAACTGAAGGAGATGTAATAGTCGAATCATGAGATTTTTGACTGGTTTTAGAAGTGTTTCCAACTTGTAGATTAACTTTAACTTTATGACCGACAACTGTTTGAAAAGCTGATTCAATTTGAGGCAGTTTACTCTGTGCCGTTTTGAGGAGTTTTTGAGTTTTAATTCCTACTGTGGCAACGGTATCTTTATAATTAATTAAATAGCCATGTTGTTTGATTAATGCTGATGAAAGTAAAGGCAATTTATCTAAGACTAACTGCCAAATTTCTTCTAGATCAAGATCATCATTATTAACCGTTGTTTCTGAGGGGTTTATAATAGGTTGATTCGGTGATGATATCGGTTCTATTTTTTTATTTTGTGAATGATCAACAACTTTTGACTGTATATTTTGGGTCGAGGATGTAGTTGCTTTAGGTTCACTATAACTGTTAGTTTTAGTTGAAATAGTGGACGACTGAATAATAACTTCTGGTGTACAAGCATCGGGAAGTAAACCCAATAATGTAACTTCTAACCATAAACGGGGTTGAGTGGTATTTTTTAACTGGACTTCGCTTTCTTTAAGTTTTTGTTGTCCTCTTAAAATCGTTTCGGTTTGCCATTGTTTTGCTTCTGTACATAAATCATCCCAAGTGGTAGACGTTACTGCGACTAAATCCGATCTTTCAGGGGCTGTTTTGGCAATTAATAAGTTTAGATAAAATGAAGCTAAATTTTGTAGGACAACTAAGGGTTCTCTCCCTCGATCCATCAATTTTCGACAAGATTCTATGACAATTTCTGGATTATTGGAGTTAATCGCTTGTAATAAAGATAATAAATCTCTCTCAGGAACAGCCCCAACTAAATCCCAAACTTTTTCGGGTGTAATTGTCCCTGATAATAAACTTAATTGATCGAGTAAACTTTCGGCATCTCTTAACCCACCATTAGCAATTTGTGCTACTAAGGTTAACGCTTCTGCTTCAATTTCAATGGTTTCCTTTTGGGCAATTACTGTTAAATGCTTAACCATTGCTTCTAAAGGAATACGACGATAGTCGAACCGTTGACAACGAGAAATAATTGTTGGTAAAACCCGTTGGGGATCGGTGGTTGCTAAGACAAAAATAACCCGTTCTGGGGGTTCTTCTAGGGTCTTTAATAACGCATTAAAAGCAGCCACACTGAGCATATGACATTCATCGATGACATATACTTTATAACGACATTGTACCGGAGCAAACTGCGATCGCTCGATAATTTCCCGAATATTATCTACCCCTGTATTACTGGCCGCATCGATTTCAATCACGTCTAATGCTGACCCCCTGGCGATCGCCCGACACACTTCGCATTGACCACAGGGTGAAGCTGTGGGAACCTCAACGGCCAAACAATTGAGAGATTTAGCCAAAATTCTCGCACTGGAAGTTTTACCCGTTCCCCTCGGTCCGGTGAATAAGTAAGCCGGAGCAATGCGTTGACGGTTGATCGCATTACTCAAGGTGGTGGCGATCGCTTCTTGTCCCACTAAGTCAGCAAACGTCTGTGGACGATATTTATGATGGAGCGGTTCATAGGATGACATAGTTTAAGGAACTAACACGGGGATCTTCTATTATGCCTGATGGTCATCTTCTGGTCGGCAAAACATTTGTATTGTAACTAAAATTTAATGGTCAACCCCTTCTTAGAGCCGTTTTCAGATCAATAGATTAACGATAAACATAAAAATTCTCCCCTGCCTCCTGCCTCCTGCCTCCTGCCTTGTCTCAACTGTAACGTTTATTTTTGTCTAGGTACTTATCAGTTCATACTTTGTCTTTCCCATTGGTTATAAAGATCCATTTTGGTACTGTGGGAAGCGTTGATTTTAAGTTGCGTTTTCGTGATATCTGTCTTCCCTTGGGTAAAGATAGCATCACCTGAACCTGTCCACGCGTTTGCCCAAATGGTGCCATCAAACTTAGAATCAGAACTCATACTTACCAATGAGTCAGGAGCAAACAAAAATAGTTTCATTCCCGATCCCCCGGATAAGGTAACATCATCAGGGGTTTGACGCTCTCCTGGCTAAAGCCGAGGAGATTCATAACGAATCCCTGTTGGGATGGTTATTTTCTTGATTGAATAGACTTAACTGAAAAGCATATTCGTTCAAGTTCCCAGGCAC
>JASJDN010000068.1 GCA_030065205.1 Crocosphaera sp. | reverse complement strand
GCTGTAGAAGTTTTTGAAGGAAACACCTCAGATACTAGCACATTCTTGAGTCAAATAGAGAAAGTGAGGAAACGGTTTGGGGTGAAGAATGTAGTGTGGGTGACAGATAGAGGTATCTTAACATCTTCAAACACAGTTCCTGGATTCGGATCAATAATAAATGTACCTGCTTTTGCACTCGCAAATTGGGGACCTGCTGGTGGGATAATTTGTGATACACGCATAGAGAAAATTGAAAAATTGAAAAATCTAGGTCTAGTTGCTAGTAAAGCAGCGTGAGCTTTTGAAATATTAGATAAAGCAGTTAATGAACTCAAAGCTCCAATAGTAAAAAAATAGATTAGTTTTTTTTCATATTGTACCTTTTTGATGGAACATAGACGATTTTTAGTGATAAAGTTAAGCTACTGCTCGATTGAGCCTAGCACTCAGAGAATTTTAGCGATTCAATTAATATCAACTGTCGTATTTATATAAATACTTAAATATTCAGCAATAAAATGATAATTTTATTCACAAAACTTATCAAACAATTTGGATATAATAGCCTTAGTATCCCAGTTAACTTGAATTCAAGATCAAGAAAGTAAGGAGTAAGTACGTATAATTAAACATGAAATGTTTGTAGAGTGGGCATCCTCAAAACTGCCTTGATTTACGATCACCTACTTAGTAAGCTGAAAATAACCAAACTATTCAGCAACTGTGCCATCTATGCGGTATGGATGCTCTCGTTGGCTATGTAGAAGATTTGTGCCAAGCCTTTGAACCTTGATTATAGTTTAACCCTGTTGTTGATAGGCTAAATAAACCGCTTCTAAAAACAGATTTGTGGTGGTTCCTTCTGGTATGTCTTCAAGACCAATAATATCTTTTACTTGATAGGCTAATTTTCGTGCTAACTCCATTTTAGCTTCGGTAAACATATCATCTCGTCTTTGTAAGTATCGGCGAATGGTAGCAAAATCTTCGGGTAATAATTTAGATAAATCAGTGTTTGTTTGTAAGTATTTAGCTAAATTTTCTGCTTCTTTGGAAACGATTAACTCGGTTCCTTTTTTCCCTTGTTTTTCTTGAATAATAATGGTTCCGGCAACCCAATCCCCAATGCGTTTTTCTTGTTTACCAAAAATAATAAAAAACACCCCTAAAAAAAATAAATCATCAATGGGTCTTAATAACGCGCGAAGGGTCGCTTGTTGTAACGTAATGGGTCTTCCATTATCTTGAATCACCCGAATTTTAACAAATCGTTTTCCCGGTGTTTCTCCTTGCCACAGGGTTTCAAAAAAAACAAAATAGCCCACATAAACAATAAAAATAATAAAAAATTGAATGGCTAAAATCCATAAAAAAGTTTGCCCTTCTGGTATGCCAAAAATACTGGATAATAGAAAGGTATTGAGAAAAGATAAAGCAGTAAAAATGAGCAATACAGTAATAATTAATCCCAAAATAATCCAATCAATGACGAAAGCATAGACACGGTTGCCAATACCCGCCAAAGTAAATTCTAATTCAACACTTTCGGGAGTTTCTATTTTAAATTGATTGAAAAAGTTCATAATTTAACAACTCTCAATTAAAACTTAAATTGAATCTCGAAGTTGGATATCAATTCCTTCCCGACGAGTACGTAAATCGTAATATACAACAGCTTTAATGGATTGCCAAAAAGGAACTAATAAAGCCGATACAGGGAAAGAAGTTGCTAAATAAACTAAAAAATATATAATGCGAGCAACAAGGGAACCCTCAGGAAAAATAACCGCCAACGTCCAGCGAACGAAACCATCAATTACTTGAATTAATAGAGAAGCAGGAATGGCAATCAAAAAAGCCACAAAACTAATTAACATAATCCGTCCAATGAATTGTTTAGTTAGCTGCCAACTGCGATTAATTGCCGTAGAGGGTGAAGATTGATTTTCAATCGCTATAGATAAATCTGCTAAATATAATCGAGAGTTAAGCCAAACAAGACTACTAATAAATATAATCAGTAATATGACTGCTAAAAGACCCAAAATAAGCGCCAACAACAAACTATTATTTGAGGAACCAAGACTTGTTAAAACAAAAATAAAAATTACCCAAATAATGCCGAAGAATATATACCATCCAAAGAAAATTAAACCCACTAATAATGCAGTTAAGAAAAACGTCCACAAACGGGGATTAATATAACGACGCGCCTCTTGAACACTTTCCGGTTTTCCACTCACTTCTCCATAAGCTAAACGGGATAATAAACCCGAAATCGCCATAAATTTTGCCCATCCATAAATAGGAACCAGTAACCAAAAATAACTAATTAAAGCTAACTTATAATAGACAGGAAAGCGATCGCGATAAATGCGAGCAGCAGCATTAATAACATTGCCCACACTCAAAGGGCCTGGAGATTTATAATCTGGAGAAGGGTTAGACATCAGAGATAATTAATGAAAAATAACCTAAAAACAAAGAACTTAAGGTGATCTTAAGACAAGTTACTGAAAATATAGGCAAAATATAATGAAAATTCAACGTTGGATTGCACGACGAGAACCTTCTTGGCAACGACTGGATTTCCTGTTGAAAAAAATCGAAAAAAAAGGCATTAAATCCTTAAACGCAGCAGAAATACAAGAATTATCGGGATTATATCGCTCTGTCTCGGCTGATCTTGCCCGTGCTAAAACCTTTCAAGTGGGAACCATTCTTATTCAAGACTTACACCAGTTAACCACCCGTGCCTATAGTCAAATTTACCAAGGTCCCCGTAGTCAAGACTGGGGGGCAATTTGGCGATTTTATCGGTGGGGGTTCCCAGAAACAGTGCGGAAAACCTGGGAATGTACAGCGATCGCCACTTTGACCTTTCTTTTAGGGGGTTTAATTGCTTGGTGGTACGCTTGGAGTGATCCAGCGTTTATCCCTTCGGTGGTGCCTCCAGAGTTAATTACGAAAGTTCGGGACGATCAAGAGTTATGGATGGGGTCTATTATTGGCATGGAACCCTTAGCTTCTAGTGGCATTATGATTAATAATATGTCGGTCTCTTTTAGGATTATTGGTGGGGGGATTATTGCAGGAATTTTTACCCTATTTATTCTTTTTTATAATGGGTTACTGATTGGTAGTATTGCCACTCTTGTCGGGCAAAATAATTTAGCTTATCCTTTCTGGGCGTTTGTTTTCCCTCATGGTTCCCTAGAATTACCGGCTATCTTCTTATCAGGAGGGGCGGGATTATTGATTGCGAAAGCATTATTATTTCCAGGAAACTATACCCGTCCAGATGCGTTTAAAATTTACGGATTACAAGCAGCACAGTTGGTTTTTGGCATTGTTCCCCTTCTATTTATTGCAGGAATCATTGAAGGCTTTTTTTCCCCGAATCCTTCGGTTCCTGATCCCCTCAAGTATGTGGTTGGCTTATTCTTATTTATCGTCTTGATTCAATATTGTACTGTTCGTAAACAACATCCATGATTACGAGCTAAAATAGAAAAAGATAGTTATCTTACGGAGACATTTAAGAATGTTTAGTCCTTCATCAAAATGGTTATTTTCTATCATTGCAGGGGTTGCTGTTATGGGAATAGCAGGGACTCTCTACTTGAACCATTCAAGTGATCAAAATCAGGCAATAAATCAACCGTCTAATCAAACTATTTTAGCGAGTAATTGGGACAGGGTTAATGAATCTTACAATGGAAATATGTCCATGACTGTTTATCGAAGTCCTTCTTGTGGTTGTTGCGGAATTTGGGTAGAACACGCTAAAAAACACGGTTTCAAAATTACTGATATTAAAACCGATGATATGGCTAGTATTAAACAGAAATATAACATCAGTTCTGACTTAGAATCTTGTCATACGGCTATTATTGATGGTTATGTGATGGAAGGTCATATTCCTGCTGATGATATCAAACGATTTCTTAAAGAAAAACCCGATCTTATCGGTCTATCTGTACCAGGAATGCCTATAGGAACCCCAGGAATGGAAGCAGGAAATACTAAACAACCCTTTGCAATTTTTGCTATTAATAAAAATGGTAGTACACAAGTTTACGAAGAATATGAAACTTATTAAAAGTTAACCAGTTATAGAGACGCTATATTAAGCGTCTCTCTGATCGATAAACAAGAAAGGAGGTAGTCATGAAACCTATGAATCGTCGTCAATTTCTTATTCTAGGAACCTCAACAACGCTACTCGCTTTTGGCACTCACCAGGTGATTAAAAAGCTACAGGATAACAACAATAATTTATCAAATACAAGTTATGCCTTAAATGCACAAAAAACAGTTTTTAGTCAAAATGGACTGTTAGAAACCACCTTAGAAGCCAGTCATCAAAAAGTACAATTAGGAGAGAAAACTGCTTATTTATTAACTTATAATGGTCAAGTTTCTGGACCTAGATTAGAAGCAAAACCAGGGGATAAAGTCCGTATTCATTTTATTAATAAATTGTCTCAACCCACTAATTTACATTATCATGGCTTACATATTCCTCCCACCGGTAAAGGGGATAATATATTTTTAACCGTTAATCCTCAAGAAAAAGTTACCTATGAATTTGAAATATCACCCCAACAAACCGCAGGAATTAATTGGTATCACCCCCATTTACATGGGTTAGTGGCAGAACAATTATCAGGAGGGTTAGCGGGTTTATTTATTATTCGGGGTCAATTAGATGAAATACCAGAAATCAAAGCAGCTAAAGAAGAATTTTTAATCTTGCAGGATTTTTCGTTAGATAATAATGGTAATTTATTACCCTCAAATCAAATGCCCTTAATGATGGGTCGAGAAGGCAATATCATTACAGTTAATGGCCAGATTAATCCTTCTTTTACTTTACCCAAAAATGGATTATTAAGATTAAGAATACTCAATGCTTCCACCTCTCGCTTTTATAAGCTATCCTTAGAAAATCATCCTTTTTATTTAATTGCTAATGACGGAACCCCCTTGGAAAAACCCATTGAACGATCAGAACTATTATTAACCCCAGGAGAACGAGCAGAAGTCTTAATTAAAGGAGATAAAAACCCCAAAACCTATCGGTTAGTTAGTTTACCCTATAATCGAGGTTCAATGGGTATGATGGGAGGGGGAATGATGGGAGGAATGAGGGGACATAGAAGAGGAAGTTATATTGATAATAATGCTCCTATCCCTTTGGCTAAAATCCGTTATGATAATGCTGTTAATTCCTTAGAGTTACCCACTAAATTAATGCCCATTTCTACTTTATCTGAACCCCAAACAACCCGACAATTCTACTTAAATCATGGAATGTTTCCAGGGGTAGGGATGGCTTTTTTAATTAATGGAGAACCCTATCAACATAACACGGTTCAAACTGAAGTTAAGTTAAATACGGTAGAAGAGTGGGAATTAATTAATACAGGGGTTATGGATCATCCTTTTCATGTTCATACCAATAAGTTTCAAGTCATTAGTCGTGATGGAATTCCTAACCCTTATCAAACCTGGAAAGATACCATTTTAGTTCGACGAGGGGAAACCGTTCGCATTCGTATTGCCTTTAAAGATTTTACAGGAAAAACAGTTTATCATTGTCATATTTTAGATCACGAAGATTTAGGAATGATGGGAAGTTTGATGATTAATAGCGCATAAATCTTCGTCTCAAAAACCCTTTGTGACTTCTCACTTCGTTATTATGGAGGGTTGAAAACTGGTTAAATTAGTCTGTCTCGTTTATAGTATCTGAGAGTGTTAGTGTGTAAATCTTCATGGTACTTTCTCGGAACAACCCAAAACAAACAGTCCAAGTGGCTAAATACGTCCCTAAACTCTCAGAAGTCAAACGACTTGAAATAGAACAGAAAAGAAATATTACGCTCTTGGTTGAGAACTTAATGGAGAGAGAAGCAGCAACCTTTAAGATGATTATTGATTGTCTTTATGATCTGGGTTCTCTCAATCTGATCAACAAAAAAGTTCCTCTGGGTTTTCTTAAGTCTTTGATAAAATTCATCGCTAGATTAGCTAAAACTCTCTTTCGAGGGATTGCTTTTTATTGGGTGGTCAATAATACCCCTGAATTAATTACCAATTGGTTAATCAATAAAATTATGATTTCTTCTAACACTCAGAAAAAAACGTCACAAGCAGCAAGAAAGTCATCAAAAATTGTAAAATCTAAAAAAGTGAAGCAGAAAAAAAAGAAGCAAAAAAAATCAGCAACCGTGGTCAAATATTTTCCCAAACTTTCTGAAACCCAAAAACTAGAAATCGAACAGAAAAAAAATGTTATGCTTCTAGTGGAAAATTTAATGGAACGAGAGGAAGCAACCTTTAAGATGATTATTGATTGTCTTTATGACGTGGGTTCTGTTAACTTAATCAATCAAAAAGTTGGGATGCGTCCTCTCAACCGAGTAATGAGATTAATTGCTAGACTCTCTAAACCTAGTTTTCGGGCGATCGCTTTTTATTGGGTAAAAAGAAATACCCCTGAGTTAATCACAGATTGGTTACTGGGTAAAGTTCGCTTCTAACCATCAAAAAAAGCTACAATAACGCCCGAAATTCCTGTTGATAGGCTTGAGTATCTAACCCATCTCCCTGATAGGCAATATCGGGGTTAACTGCTTGCTTTAAGGCTTCAACCCGTTGGGAAGTAGCCGGGTGAGTGCTTAAAAAAGCAGGAGGGGATCCGCCTTTTTGGGTTAATTTTTTCATAAACGTAATCATCCCAATGGGTGCATAACCCGCTTGTCGTAAGTTGAGTAAACCCACTTGATCCGCTTCGAGTTCCGCTTCTCGACTATGAGGAAGATTCACGGCTAATTGCACCCCAATATTAACAATATTACTTTCACTCAATCCAGTGGCCGACATTAACCCTTGAGAAATGGCTACGTTTCGCATTTGATTAATGGCATGACGTTCCGTAATATGGGCAATTTCATGACCAATGACACTGGCTAATTCTGCCTCATTTTCAGCAGCAGCAATTAAACCGGTATTCACATAAACAAAACCCCCCATCGTCGCAAAGGCATTAATAGAATTATCTTGAACCACTTGGAAGGTAAACGGTAAATTGGGACGACGGCTATTTTGTGCTAAACGTTGACCAATGCGATCAATCTTTTGAATTAAGGCTTGATTTCGAGATAAACGAAATTGTCCACTTCTGATTAATTCATCGTTAATCTGTCGCCCATATTTAACTTCTTGAGAGTCAGATAACGTAGATAATTGAATGACTTGTACCCCTTGCAAGAGCCAATTTAACCAGGGGCGACCATAACTAGGTTTTGGGGAAGAAATAATAATACTACTACTGATAAAAACGACCAGTAAACCATAAATTAAGGAACGACGATAAGAACGTTTCAACTTCATCATAACCAACTCATTCAACAATAGAAACTTAAATAGACTTTATCTTTGTTTCTCAATTTATTTTTATTATACCCATATTTTTTAGTTTCCAAACCCCGATTTTGTTACAGATAATAAATTGTCTATTGTTTTCCCTTTATTTCCACTTATTTCTACTTATTTCCCTATTAGAATCAAGATGACGGAACAAATGATTTGAGCGTTTTCCTGCCCGTCATCCTGGGGGTCTAAACATCAAATAAGGATTCAAATTCCTGCCGCAATGCTTCAATTTTTCCCACTCTAGCAACAATCACTAGGTCGGACTCCGCAGAAGTAAAGTTGTCTTGCCAATAACGGACTTTCTCTTCGTTTTTTAACCAAAAATTAACAATACTTCCCACCACATCATCCCAATTCCAATCGGGTTTTTTGGGAATATTATCCACTGACTCAATAAAACCATCAAGGCTACATTCATAGCTTCCTAAATAAGCTTTACCTCGATTTTCATTTTGCTCTAGTTGTTGTTGATAATTAAAGAAGGTTAAAACGGAAGTTGGACCGAGAATATCAAAAAAATAGTTCATAAGCTGCTTTTTCTTCTTTTGTATTTGTTAAAATTTTGAGATCATTCCTCCAAATAAACCCCCTAATAGTAGAGGTTTGAATTAGCACTTAAGCCTTAAGAGTGCTAAAAAAGAAAGAATCAATTTACCTTGTATAATAACCAATATAAATTTGAAAAACTGTTAATAATAAACTTTTTATAATATTTCTTAACAATTCCTTAAGGGATGGGTGAAAAGGGAAACATAATAAGATCCTAAGTTTTTCTGCTGTCATTGATTTAATTATTCATAATGGGAGTATCGGATATTTATGTAATCATCAATCAATTTATAATGCCAATTACATTAGTAGATCAAAACTGGTTTCGTTGGGCAATTTTACTCATTTTAGGGTTTCCCTTAACGATGATTTTATTAAATGAAGTCATTGTGCGACTTCGCCAAGAAGAAAAACCTTTGGTTGCTACTATAATTATTTTCCGAAATTTAGTTTTTCCCTTAGTTGCTTTATTGTTATTTTTGACAAAAGTTTTAGAAATTCCTGAAGAAACAACTATTATTCGTTTAGTAAAAACTTTAGTATGGATCGGCATGATCCATGCTATCCTTTCGGCTTTTAAAGTGTTGATTTTTGACCAAGCTGTTGCCGGGAGTTGGCAAGAGAGAGTTCCTGACTTACTATTAGATTTAATTCGTTTTTTCTTAGTGGCTTGTATTACAGCCGTTATTCTGTCTACCGTTTGGAAAATCGATTTAGGTGCGCTTCTCACCGCCTTCGGGGTAGGTTCATTGGTGATTGGTTTAGCCTTACAAGATACGTTAAAAAATCTATTTTCGGGCATTTTATTATTATTTGAACGACCCTTTGCTTTAGGAGATTGGTTACAAGTTGGGGACACCATAGGTAAAGTCATTAAAGTGAATTGGCGATCGGTTTATTTGCAAACCCGAGAACAAGATAGTGTGGTCATTCCTAACTCAATTTTAGCCCAAGGAAATTTTACTAATTATAATCGCCCTACTCCTTTGCACGTGGAACGATTTTTATTTGGTTTTTCCTATGATGATCCCCCGAATAAAGTGATTCATGTACTTAAAGAAACCGCCTTATCAACCCCAGGTATTTTAAAGGAACCTTCCCCTTGGGTAAGAGTAGAAAATTACGCCGATTTTTCTATTACCTATCAAATTGGTTTGTTTGTGGATAATTATGAAACGATGCTGAAGATTCGTAATGATTTTGTTGTGCGTATTTGGTACGCAGCTAAACGATATCATTTAACCATTCCCTATCCCATTCAGACAGAATATCATATGGATATGGCACAAATGCCTAAACCAAACCCTACCCACCAAGTCACAGAAGTTATGCGATCGCTACCCAATTTTGGTAATGCGGCTGCTGAACGGTTTATGGAAGAAAAAGACGCAAGTAATATTCGCTATTATGCTCAAGGAGAATGGGTATTTCAAGAAGGAGAAAGAATTTTAGGGTTATATTTAATTTTAAATGGTCATGCTATCATTTTTGTTGGGGACAATAACGGACAAAATCAAGAAATTGCACGCTTAGGACAAGGGGAATTTTTTGGTGAAAAAATCTTACTCACAGGAGAATGTAGCGATGTCTCTGTGATGGCGTTAGATGACTTAGAAGTAGGGGTTTTATCCCCTGAAGTGGTGGCCACTTTACTAGAACAAATGCCAAGACTTTCTCAAGAGTTTAGTGAGTTATTAGAAACAAGGAGAAAAGAAGTGATTAAAGCTAAAAATCACCCTCAAGAATTTTAAATATTGACAAGAAAAAAATCTTAAGATTGTAGGGTGGGCAAAGTTTTCTACTTTACGAGTAGTTCAGATAAATCTCTAATTTGCCCACCTGAAAAACCTAATTTTTAAACAATTACGTTAAACTATAATATAGCAATCACTGAATAATATATGAGAACCCATTAGGACATAATATTATTATGTCCCTACAAGAGCAATTTGTAGGGGTTTAAAATTGTTAAACCCTTTCTCACAACTGAAACCTGATTGCTATAGTTAAAACCTTGTACTAAAACGTTTAAAGTAACAATGGATCTCACTGCATTAAGAGAAGAATATACCCGTAATGGTCTAACTAGAAATGATCTAGAAGCCAACCCTTTTAAACAGTTTGAAAAATGGTTTAAACAAGCCACCGAAGCAGAATTACCCGAACCCAATGCCATGAGTTTAGCCACTGCTTCAGCCACAGGAGAACCTTCTATTAGAACCGTTCTTTTAAAATATTTTGATGAGCAAGGATTTGTTTTTTTTACCAACTACGAAAGCAGAAAAGCCCAACAAATTACAGAAAATCCTCACGTTGCGTTATTATTTTTATGGCTTCCTCTAGAACGTCAAGTTAAAATTCAAGGAACCGCTTGTAAAGTGTCTACAGCAGAGTCTTTAAGCTATTTTACCAGTCGTCCCAAAGGCAGTCAATTGGGGGCTTGGTGTTCTGCACAAAGTTCAGTTATTTCTTCACGAAAACTATTAGAAATGAAGTTTGAAGAATTAAAGTATAAATTTCAACATGGAGAGATTCCCTTACCCTCTTTTTGGGGAGGATATCGAGTCAAACCCACACGGTTTGAATTTTGGCAAGGACGACCAAACCGTTTACACGATCGCTTCTCTTATAGTCTAACAGAGGAAAACGCATGGGAAATTCATCGCTTAGCCCCTTAATAACAATTTTCAATTAAGTATTAACTCTCCCCACACTCCCCGTCTCCCCGTCTCCCCACACCCCCCCACCCCCCATTTCCTCAACCTTTAAAGTTCGCTACCATAACAAAGTATGGACTATGAACATCCCTACCCCACACCATTACAGGAGTTTGAAACCATTAATGTCCACCACTAAGCTAGATAAGCATCCCTCTCTTCATTTTCCCCCGTTACCCTTATCCCGTCCCCTGTTGATGATTGGTCATGGAACCAAAGATATAGACGGCAAACAGACCTTTCTGGACTTTGTAGCTGCTTATCAAGCATTAGACACCTCTCGTCCCGTTATTCCCTGTTTTTTAGAACTAACAGAACCCTACATCCAGCAAGGGGTTGACTATTGTGTGTCCCAAGGGTACACTGATGTCTCTGCTTTGCCTATTTTGTTGTTTGCTGCGCGTCATAATAAATTTGATGTCACTAACGAACTCGATCGCACTCGACAGCGTTACCCTGAGTTAAAATTCCACTATGGCCGCCATTTCGGTATTACCCCCAACCTGCTAAAATTGTGGCAAGAACGGTTAGAAGCCCTCGATCGCCCCGAAGCTAACCCCAAAGGAATTAAACGGTCTGAGACGGTTTTATTGTTCGTTGGTAGGGGTTCAAGTGATCCCGATGCCAATGGGGATGTGTGCAAGTTAGCGCGAATGGTATGGGAAGGTAGCGGGTATCAAACCGTTGAAACCTGTTTTATTGGTATCACCCATCCCCGTCTTGAAGAAGGGTTTAGACGCGCTAGTTTCTATCAACCCAAGCGTATTATTGTTTTACCCTATTTCTTGTTTACTGGGGCGTTAGTTAAAAAGATTTTTCGCATTACAGAAGAACAAAAAGCAGTTTATCCTCACATCGAAATGACTTGTTTACCGGAAATGGGTATCCATCCCCAACTACTACAGGTAGTCAGGAAACGAGAGTTAGAGATTCAACAGGGACAAGTACAGATGAACTGTGAGATGTGCAAGTTTCGTCTTGCTGCGATCAATGATCATGGTCATCATCATCATTCTCATGATCATACTCATCACCATCATACTGCGATCGATCCCTATGCTAAGGTTGAAGACTATCATCAGAGGATCTGGAAAACCCCTTGAATGAAGTCAGAAGTTGTATTTAGTGGTTACTTTTCTGTCGAAGCATTATAAACTTTTTCATTGGCTTTAACTGATTTGAAAAAGTCTACCACTGGACGAGGATAATCAACTCCAATTCTGACATTATAGCGTTTTTGTTCGTCTTGAGAAAGTTTCCAGGGTTCATGAATTTTGTCCCCTGGAATCATTGTTAATTCAGGTAACCAATATCTTATATAGTCTCCTTTGGGATCATAATCTTTTGATTGTTTAGGAATATTAAAATAGCGAAATCCCCTGGCATCATTTCCCACGCCGGCGGTGTAATTCCAGTTTCCATAGTTACTACAAACATCATAATCAATTAATAAAGATTCAAACCATTCTGCCCCCATTATCCAGTTAATTCCTAAGTTTTTAGTCAGAAAACTAGCGACATTTTGTCTCCCTCTATTAGACATAAAACCAGTGGCAGCTAATTCCTTCATATTCGCATCAACTAAAGGATAACCCGTCTTACCTTCTTGCCACAGTTTGAACCTTTCTATATCTTCTTTCCAAGGAATATCTAACCCTTGTAACCCCGATTCATAGAAAATTTTATTGCCATGTTTAGCGCAAATAAAACGAAAATAATCTCGCCATAACAGTTCAAAAATTAGCCAATAGGTTGAATTATTTTTTACTCTTTCTTCTTCATACTTTTGGACTTCTTCATAAATATAACGAGGGGATAAACAACCATACGCTAACCAAGGAGAAAACTTAGAAGAATAATCTGCGCCTAACATTCCATTCCTGGTTCCTTTATACTCTTTAAGACAGTTTCTTTCCCAAAAATAGGTTTGTAGGCGTTTAATTCCTTCTGTTTCTCCTCCTTTAAACTCTAAAACGCCTCTCGAATCGTAATCAGGTTTTTGTAATCCTAAGTCTTCTAAACTGGGAAGATTACCCACTTCGATTTCAGGAAAAGATAGCAATTTTCTCGGACTAATAAATGTAGGGTTTACTGTAGAATTTTTTTCTACTTTCTTACGAAAACTGGTAAAAACTTCGGGGAGTTGATTAACTTCAAAAGGTAAATCATCCCAATGATATAACGTAGCTCCCCAAAACCCTTTAAACTTTGTATTAAGCGGTTTAAGAGCTTGTTTAACTGCATTTTCAACATTTATTTCTTCTGAAGTGACTTCTTTATGAAAATAGATAGCATCAATGTCTAATTTTTTAATGAATTCAGGTATGATTTTTTCAGGATAACCTTTTCTAATAATTAAATCACTGCCTAAATCTTGGAGAGATGCTCGTAAATTCGCAACACTTTGTAATAAAAATTGACCTCGAAAATTACCCGTTTTTGGGAACCCAAAGGAAGTGGTTTCAAATTGTCT
The DNA here is from genome assembly GCA_030065205.1 of Crocosphaera sp. Lineage (GTDB taxonomy): Bacteria > Cyanobacteriota > Cyanobacteriia > Cyanobacteriales > Microcystaceae > Crocosphaera. The sequence continues at coordinate 21,278 of JASJDN010000068.1, read as the reverse complement.
AACATCAAAACAATAAAAAGGAATAATTAAGGCATTTTTTTTAATGGCTTGATATAATGGTTCATGATCGTGAATTCGTAAATCATTGCGATACCAAATTAAAATTTTTTGATGAGACATACTTTTCTCTTAAAATGAATATAATAGAAGTGTGACCAGGAAAATAAGGAAGGTATGATATGACACTTCAGCCTGAAATTATGAAATCCGTTGAACAATTAGGCTACCGTGTCACTGTTGGGGACGTAGCAGCAAAATCAGGACTTAATATTAACTTAGCACAGCAAGGATTACTGGCCTTAGCCTCTGATGTGTCTGGCCATTTACAAGTCGCAGAGTCAGGAGACATTATCTATCTGTTTCCTGAAAATTTCAGAACCATTCTCCGTAATAAATATTGGAAACTACAGTTAAAAGAAACCTGGGATAAAATTTGGAAAGTTCTGTTTTATATTATTCGTATTTCCTTTGGTATTATTTTAATTGCTTCTATTATTTTAATGATAATTGCTATCACTGTGATTGTTATTGGTATAAATTCCAGTCGAGATAGTGATAATAATTCGGGAAGTCGCGGGGGAAGTTATCGAGGTGGCGGATTCTTTTTCTTCCCTAATTTTGGTGATCTCTTTTGGATATTTTATCCCGATTATCATTATAATCGTTATGGCTATTCATCTTCAAGAAGATCCCAAAATCGAGATTCTGATAAAATGAATTTTTTAGAAGCCATTTTTTCCTTTTTATTCGGAGATGGTAACCCTAATTATAATTTAGAAGAGCGTCGCTGGAAAGCCATTGGAACCGTAATTAAAAATAATAAAGGGTCAATCATTGCTGAACAAGTTGCTCCCTATCTTGATAATATTGATCGCTATAATCAAGAAAATGAAGACTATATATTACCCGTTTTAACCCGCTTTAATGGAACACCAGAAGTCTCTCCCAAAGGTGAATTAATTTACTCTTTTCCTGAGTTACAAGTAACGGTTCAAGAGTCAAGTCAAAAGTCTATTTCTAGCTATTTGAGAGAAAGATTATATAAGTTTAGTGAAGCTTCCAGTAGTCAAATTATGTTATCTATTGGCTTAGGAGCCTTTAATTTTATTTTAGCATTAGTGTTAGGATCATTTCTAAAAGATCCGAGTATTGTGGCACAATTTGGCGGTTTTATTGCCTTTATCAATTCAATTTATTGGTTATTATTAGGGTATGCGATCGCTTTTTTAGGAGTTCCTATCATTCGTTACTTTGTCATTCAAGCAAGAAACAATAAAATTGAAGCAAGAAACGGTAAAAGGAGAGAAAGAACTAAAGTATTAGAAGACAAAGATGCAACGACTCAACATAAATTAGAATACGCTTCTCAATTCGCTAATCAAGCCATTCTTCAACAATCTGATCTTGCTTATACCACAGAAAAAGACCTCATAGAACAAGAAATTGAACAATCAGATAAAATTGATCAAGAATGGCAAAAACGTCTAGATGCTTTGGATAATTAATGGTCAAGTTCCTATCAATCCTAACATCTTAGCGACACCCCCCAGAATAGCTACAATTAACCCAAGTACCACCCCACGATTAATAAACTCTTGAAAGTCCAAACGTTTTGTAATTCCATCGATTTTAGCATCAAGGGTTTTGATTTCCCCTGTAACCTTTTCTTCGATACGAGCTTGTCCTATTTTGAGATCATTGACATCTTTTTCAAGGGTATCAATTTTCTGGTTAAGTTCACTGTATTGCCTATCAATTTTCTGGTTAAGCTCACCGTATTGCTTATCCATTTTTTGGTTAAGCTCACCGTATTGCTTATCAATTTTTTGGTTAAGCTCAGTATATTGCCTATCAATTTTTTGGTTAAGCTCACCGTATTGCTTATCCATTTTCTGGTTAAGCTCACCGTATTGCTTATCCATTTTTTGTTCAATTTTGTCCAACCTTGTATCCAACTTTTCGTTAATTTGTTGTAAGATATCTTCCAAGGTATAGCGAACAGTAATGGGTTCTTGTGTCATGATTCATCCTCAATTATTCATAATCTAAAATAATCTGTACCCATTTTGGAGGACGGGGGATAGGATTTCCCAGTTTATCTAACACCAATAAAGCCACCAAATGCACCGCAAATAAATAGATTAAACTATTGACAAAAATGATAAAAACTGCTAGTAATTGGATAAAAACAGAGCTTGGTTGCGCCAAAATTCCTAAGCGTAAAAATATCCATTCAGCCAACCCAGTCATCTGATTGATGATGTATTGCCATAAATCTTCCCCTAAGAGGATAGAGAATAACCAGAAGCGAAAAAAGAAGCCAAACGTCCCCAATAAAGCCCCTGTAATCATCGAAAACTCCCAAGGGACACTTCTACGCCAAAACGCCCCCAACTGAACCCCCATGACCCCATAGGGTATCAAAAAAACGATACTACGAGTCGGTCCCATCAACACCGTTAATAATAATCCTGAAACCAAAGCACCCATCCAAGCGGCACGATTTCCCCAACGAAGATACAGTAAAGCAATGGGAATGGGAAAAAATATCCTTAATAACGGACCGAGGGGAAAATAATAATTAATTAACCAGATTAAACTACCTGCACTGGACAAAAAAGCCGTTTCTACCATCGCCAAGGTTTGGCGAACTTTAGCCGAGTTTAGGTTTAAGGGAGCGGTTGGTATTTTGGGGGGAGTTGGTTGAGATTCATTAATTAACTCATCCCCCTCATCTACCCAGTTAGTATCATCCATAGATTAGGAAATAATTTTTTCTAGAGAGTCCAGAGAAAAGATACAGAGAATATCATCTTCCCGTTTAATTAAACCTTTTTTTTCCAATTTAGTCAGCGATCGCGTCACTGTTTCTCTTGCTAACCCACTAATACTACTTAACTCTCGATGGGGTAAATTAGGAATTTCGACCCCTTGAGTCGTTTGTTTTCCCTGACCTTCAGCTAAGAATAGCAGGGTATCAGCTACCCGTGAGAGACTATCCGCTTCTCTTAACCTTAATCGTCGGTTGATTTGACGCAGACGCTTAGCCATCACTTGGGCTAATCGAATACCTGCTATGGGATCACTATGAAGTAGGGTAACAAAATCTTGCGCCGGAATGCTACTGATGGTGGTAGGGGTTAACGTAATAGCATCGGTTGAACGGGGAACTTCTTCTAAAGCAGCCATTTCCCCAATGACTTCCCCTTTTCCGACGATATTTAAGGTCACTTCTTTCCCATCAACGTTGTGGGTGCGAATTTTTACCCATCCGTCCAGGATAAAGTAAACAGAACCTCCCCAATCATTTTCCAAAAGGATAACACGATTGGCCGGATGACTACGAATCACCGCATGACTCATTACCAGTTCTAAACTTTCTTCTGGTAATTCATTAAAGAAGGGAGCTTTTGTGAGACTGTCTCGGAGGTCAGGAGATTGGTTACGATAGTTTTTGATATCTTCCATAAGCTTCATAGGCAGATTATAAATTGATCTGCTATGCTAAGCCTATCAAAAATCCTCGACATATTTGTTAAAGTTTCTCAAAGTTGCTTATTTTTTGTCGGTTTAAAAGGTTATTGTGACGGTTCAAGATAATATTCAATCCTTAATTCGTGAGCTTGAGCATATTTTGTGGCAAGATAAGCTCAAAGATCATCCAGATGTGTCTGTTTTACTCGAAAGAATACGACACCATTTACTCATGGGTCAATCTACCTTAAAAAATAATGATCAGCTTCAAGTTGAGCAACTTAGGGAAATGATCTTACATCGCTTAGATAGTACCCTTAGCGATCGCATTTTACCACTAGAAGTGCAGAAACTACATGAGCAACGAGACGATTTATTAAAAGAAATTGCCAGCCTCCAACAACAAAAAAAAGCAATACTTTCTAGCCTTTCTCACGACTTATTAACCCATAAAAATATAGCTTCATGTTCAGAAAATCTCCTTAATATTGAGTCTTTAACCAACTCAGTCGACAGCAATTGTCAGCCCTTATTAGAAGCGTTAAATCTTTATACTGATTCTCTAGAAGACGGAATCGAAAGAATGTATCGTTTAGGACAACAGGGAGAAACAAAATTTCTCGCTTATTTGAATCGCTTGCAAGAAAAATTAGAATTATTTTTACAAGAAGAAAAGACCCCCAATAACAAAATTGTCATCCGTGATGACTGGTATTTAGGACTTGAAATCAAAAATAATCAACTTGAAGGTTATTTGTTTACTTTCAATACTGTGGGAAATTTTAAAAGCTATTCTTTCTCTGAGTTGATAAGTTTAGCTAATGTCGAATTATTTCACCACGAAAATCTCTTAGAAAATGTCAAAGAGAAATTAAAGGCTTATCATCAAATTTCTGATATACCATTCGTTAAAGTTGACAAAAATATACCGCTTAGAACTATTTTAGAAAAAATTAAGGCGATTGTTTTAATTAGTTCCTCTAAATGGAATAAGAAAGATCGAAATTTACTAAAAAATCTGATTGGAGAGAACCTTAAAATTGATCAAGCGAAAGAAATCACCTGGATTCCTAAACCGATAGCTTTAACTTTAAATTATACCTCACAAAAATCATCAAATAAAGCCTTGTTAACTTGTGTTATTAACTTAACAAAAACCATGACAGAACTATCTATCATTGATTTATCCCAAGGTATGTCAGGGATGATTACTCAACAATTGTTTTATGGGAGCCAAGGAATAGATCAAGATATTCTCTGTCAATTAATTTATCCTCAATGGTCAGAAAAAATAGACAGAACTTTTTCCCCTCTTCCTCAACCATTCCCTACTCCTGGAATGCCCGAAACTGCTAAAAGAAAAGCTTTAAAAGAATACCTAAAAAATCATAGTGTAGGAAATGCTTTAATAGAAGCATCTCAATTAACCCGATTAATTTTACAACAACAAGAAGCATTTACATCTAGTTTAGCCCAAAAATCTTGGTCGGTTAACCGTCAAGAAATGATAGAAAAAGTTATTAATCCTTGGATAAAAAATATCAATGAAAAGCTAACAAATTTATTATATCAAAATCAATATTCTCGTGAGTCTATTAGTCAGATTATTCTAGCAGGAGAAGGAATTGATTCTCTTAATTATGCCTTGCTTTCTTGGTTAACTCAGATGTTTACTCATGGGAAGATTATTGAAGCAGAACAACAGTTAAAAGAGGGTAAACTCTTTTCTGGATTACAAAAATTTCTTACTAATATTAAATCCAATATGTTAAGTATTTAACAGTGTTAAATACTTACAATAAACGTTCATTTTTTGGGTACATAATACTGTCATTTCCAATAATTTTATATCTTCCCGTAGGGACATAACACTGTTATGTCCCTAACACTGTTATGTCCCTAACACTGTTATGTCCCTAACACTATTATATCCCATAAATTATGTCCCATAACGTTATGGTTCCCCATAAAGAATTTTATGCAGGAATAAAAAGAAAGATGATCGATTTTTTAACTTGTCTGTTTTGAAGCCAATACCTTAAGGATTTAACATAAGGATTTAACAGTGTTAAATCCCTACAATAAACGTTCATTTTTGGGTACATAATACTGTCATTTCCAATAATCATAAACACTAGAAAATTGTATTTCTGATCACAGCTTCTTTTTAATATGAGAAACTCCCATAAATTTATCGAAAATTTATGGATTGATCAGACATGAGAATAGATAATAAAAAAGAGAACTTGCAGAGTTGCCGATTCTCACAGTAAACTTTAAATCTGTTTGACCACTTAGCCAAAAAATGACCATCAACAATATCCCCGAAACCTCTGATCCCAAACCCCATAAACCCCTACCCAAAATCAAACTCTTAACCATGTTCCGTTTGGGTTTATTTCAAATGGGACTAGGAATCATGTCCTTGTTGACATTAGGAGTGATCAACCGTATCATGATCGACGAATTAACCGTACTCCCCTGGATTGCAGCAACAGCCATCGCTATGTATCAGTTTGTCAGTCCGGCGCGGGTGTGGTTTGGGCAACTCTCAGATACCAAACCCATAAAAGGTTATCATCGCACAGGATACGTCTGGATGGGGGCCTTACTGTTTACATCTCTAGCTTTTATCGCCCTACAAGTGGTTTGGCAACTGGGAATGAGTATCCAAGCAAACGGATGGAATGGGGTCAGTTACGGATGGGCGATCGCCTTAGGAATCGTTTTTGGCGGTTATGGATTAGCCTTAAGTATGAGTTCCACCCCCTTCGCAGCAATGTTGGTGGATGTGTCCGATGACGATAACCGATCGCAGTTAATTGGCATTGTCTGGTCGATGTTAATGGTAGGTATTGTAGTCGGGGCGATCGTCAGTTCCCAGTTACTCAATACCCCCGAAATTTGTGGTCAAGCCATTTTATCCTACGACCCCACAAACACGGCTAAAATGGCGAATATTGCCACTCTACAAGCAACGGTTAACCCGGTCTTCATTATTATGCCTGTCATCGTCTTGGCCATGTGTTTTTTTGCCACTTGGGGAGTAGAATCTCGTTATTCTCGCTTTGGACAGCGATCTCAAACCGTACAACGGGAAGATCAAATCGGGTTAAAAGATGCGTTAAATGTCTTAACCGCTAGTCGTCAAACGGGACTGTTTTTTAGCTTTATCCTCATCCTCACCCTCAGTTTATTCATGCAAGACACCGTTATGGAACCCTATGGGGGTGAAGTGTTTGGGATGTGTATCTCTGAAACCACCCAACTGAACGCCTTTTTTGGTATGGGAACCCTATTCGGTATCGCTTCGACGGGTTTCTTCGTGGTTCCCCGTTTAGGAAAACAACGCACCACGAAACTCGGTTGCATCCTTGCGGTAGGCTGTTTCGTTATTATTATCTTAGCTGGAGTTATGGCGAGTCAAAGTTTACTCAAGTCGGGATTACTGTTTTTTGGGTTAGCATCCGGAATGATTACAGCCGGGGCCACCAGTTTGATGTTAGATTTAACCGTGGCCGAAACCGCCGGAACCTTCATCGGGGCCTGGGGGTTAGCCCAAGCGATCGCCAGGGGACTGTCTACGGTATTAGGGGGAGTGGTGTTAAATTTTGGCAAGTTAATCTTTACCCTTCCTGTGTTATCCTACGCTTTGGTGTTTGTTATTCAAGGATTTGGGATGATCTTAGCCATTTGGTTATTAGGAAAAGTCAATATTCAAGAGTTTCGAGATAACGCCAAATCCGCCCTTTCGGTAGTCATGGAAGGGGAATTAGATGGGTGAAAAAATGAATAATTTAGAAATAAAAATTCTCCCCACACTTCCCACACTCCCCCCACTCAACTTAACTAAAATATAAATACATCCAACTGAAAACTACTATGAGGAGTGATGGACGAAATTAAAACCTTATTAGAGAAAATTCGTGTTGAAGCCGAAAGAGAACCCTTTCCCATCGATCTTCCTATTTATGAAGCGGCAGGAAAAATTCCCACTGAACCGGTTCTTTATGCGGGGAATTTAGACAGTAAAGTTTGCTTTTTTGGTCGAGACTTAGGACGGGATGAAGTAGCCCAAGGACAACCTTTAATTGGGTCTGCTGGAACAATGGTTCGTAAAGGCTTTTATCGAGGAATGTATCATCAAGAACCTTCTTCTCCCGAAGACTTACAATCCATCTGCGATCGCGCTTTACTCACCAATACGGTTCCCTATAAACCCCCCGGCAATAAAGCTTATGCTGTTAAGGTCAAAGAACGATTTCGTCCCTTTATTGAACAATTACTGGTAATTCATTGGGGCGGAAATCAGATCGTGACGTTAGGGACAGAAGCATTTAAGTGGTTTACTGCCTATGCACCAAAAGAGGAGATAGAGGGCTTTTGGAAACGAGGCGATCGCTATGAGGCGCAACTTTCCATCACCCTTGAGGCGGTTGATTTTCAGGGAAATAAACACCAGCATCCAGTATCCTTACTACCCTTACCCCATCCCTCACCCTTGAATAAGCGATACTACGCTAAATTCCCTCAAATGCTACAACAACGGATAAACGAATTTGAGTTCTAGGCCAATCAGAGAAAAACAAGTTAGAATAGAGTTCGTGTTATGGGTGTGTAGCTCAATGGATAGAGCAACAGCCTTCTAAGCTGTCGGCTACAGGTTCGAGTCCTGTCACACCCGTTCAACAGCCCTTCGGGCGAGGCAGGAGGCAGGAGGCAGGGGGCAGGAGGGAAAATTTCATCACAAAGTAAGCCTTGCTGCCTCGCCCAACTGGGTTCGAGTCCCCCACCAAAATCTTTGAGGTACGCTTTCCAATGCGGATTGCAAATCCGCTTGGGTCGCACCTCGATTTGGTGGTCTTCGATTAGAGGCGGGTCTGAATCCCCCTCTAATCGGCCTCCTGCCTCCTGCCTTTCAACTCCTGCCTCCTTCAACCCACGGATTAACTCAACGCTTTCTCAATCGCAGCTTGGAGTTGGGGATCATCAGGAGTCGTTCCTGGTTCAAACCGGGCTACCACTTCCCCATTACGACCCACTAAGAACTTACCAAAGTTCCAGCTAATATCTTCTCCATCTTGAACCAAGAATTGATAGAGGGGACTGCGGTTAGCCCCATTAACGTCTTGTTTTTCAAGTAGGGTAAATTCAACGTTATACTTGCTGCTGGTAAAATCTTTAATTTCTTCGGGACTCCCGGGTTCTTGTTGACCGAATTGATTACAAGGAACACCAATAACCTTAAATCCTCGTTCCCCATATTTCTTGTCCAGTTCAACTAAACCTGAATATTGAGGGGTTAAGCCACACTGACTGGCAACGTTAACAAAAAGAATCACTTGATTTTTTAATTGTTCTTCTGGGATAGGTGTTCCTTCAAGGGTGGTGAGAGTCGTCGGTAACGGCATAATCGTGTCTCGATAAAAGATGTTGTCTTAAACATTATCCCTGGTTTGGGGCTTTTGCAAAACCCATCACACTGCTTGGTTCATTTTGAGTCAGTATTTAATTCAAATCCTCTCATAAAAAGGCCAACAATCAAGACAAGAATGATCCCTAACCCAATATAAGTAAAGGGATTCATTAAATCTAAATACGGAATTTCTTGGATCACCTTTTCAATGGAATCTGGTAAGGCAAAGCGAACAAAGAAACCTAAAAGCCAAGAAATTAAAACGGCAACCACTAGCCAAATTAAGATCCGAATATTATTATAAATTGAAATCATAGAGGGCTGAGGCCATCCTAAAGAGGGTTGTCCGGGTTTGAAGGACTCTCCTTCTAATATCCACTTGGCTAATTGTTTCACAAAGGGAGTGGTTCGAGTGGGTTTATAATTCAAATATTCAATATGACTTAATAAATGAATACCCTCTGCTTTATAAGCAATTTCTTGGGGTTGTTGCTTGTCTCCAACTGTTTTGAAGTTAAATAATGCACTTCTTCCTGCTACGGGATCGGTGGGATCATAAACATTTAACCACTCAAACTTAGGGTTAAAAACACTATTATCTTTATTCACAGGAACAATAGCCGGCCAAACAACTCCAAACTTACTTAAAGGAGAACCATAAGTAACAACACCTTGCAAATTTTCAAACAACTCTGAACGGGCAATAATATCATCTTTATTTAACCAACAGGGACGAGGCGGACGCATTTTTTGTTCTTCTTCATCGGTTAGGGGTTTGCTGGCTTTTTTGCGAATAATCGGTTCTAGTTCATCTCCACTGTTGGGATAATTCCATTGATCCCATAATTCTTGATTCAAATAATTAGGTAAGGCTTCTTCTGTTTCCATTAAGCCATTAAAAGCAACCAGGGTTCCTAAACTATGGGATAAAACATACCAGCGATCGTAATTTCTCAAACTCATTTTCACTAACCCTTTTACCATTCGCCGTCTCACAGAAATACGGGGCGGTTCACCTAAATCAATCAAAGGTCCTAGTCCTTCTCGTTTTCCTTGTTGATAGAGTTTAACGTCTCCTAAATATTGGACTAAAATATCAGGTCGCAAGTCAAAGCTTAATACTTTACGTAAAATGACACTTAAGAAGGAGAGAAGAGGGAGAACCAATAAGATGACTAAGGATACCCAGAAAAAGCGTAAGCGACCATTGAAGTCCATTTTCGGTTTGTTTCCCTTCATGTCTTCTGGGGGTCTAACCCGATCGCTGGTTCCTAAATTGGGATCACTATATTGTTTCCTAGACCACAACGATAACCCCCAAGCCCAAAAACTGAGTTGGGTTTGTAAGCTAACGGGATCGCCAAGATCCGCCCACCAAACTTCATTAAAAGCTAACTCGGTTACTTGCTTATTTTGGTCTTCTACTTCAATAATTAAGGGTTCTGTATTATCAGCTTGCCAAGTTTGTTGACTGGCTGCATAAGCCCCCGTATTTTGTTCATTGATAATAATTCTAACCGTAAGATTTTTATCCGCTTTTAAAGCCGTTGCCATATCCCTGACAATCTCTTCTACTGTTTGAAATTTCCGTTGTTCCCCAATACCATGAACCACTAAAATACCGACTTTTGTTGTCATTAGAATGACTCCTAATTTTAAAGTTAAAAGCTACATTTTTTCGGCAATTACTTCTCTTATTTTACCTGAAACCATATTTGATATGATATAAATTTTTATTACGGATTAACAAGAAAAAATATAAAAAAAAGAATAAAAATATTTGTTGTCTATCAATTAATGCTAGTTCTGTATTTCTAAGACACAACTATGGTATTCTATGTTGAAACTAACAATAGATTAAAAGTCTTTTAGTAAAACGCCCTAATCTTATAATTTTCATGACGACTCAACTATCCTCTTATGAATTCGAGGTTGTCACAGTCAACCCTCAAGGCAAAATTATTCAACGGGAAAAGAAAAAAACCTTATACTTCCTAGAAAAATTAGAACAGGGATGTAGCCTAGAAATGGTGGCGATTCCAGGGGGAACCTTTTACATGGGTTCTCTAAAAACAGAAGAAGGCTGTTTACCTTCCCAAACTCCCCAACATTTAGTTACCCTCAAACCCTTCTGGATGAGCAAATATCCCATCACCCAACAGCAATGGAAAATGGTGGCTAAACTCCCTAGTATTAAACAATCCCTTGATCCCGAACCCGCTAATTTTTCCAACCCCAATCATCCCGTTGAGCAAATCTCCTGGTATGATGCGAGGGAATTTTGTGCGAGGTTGTCTGAATATAGTCAACGGTTTTATCACCTCCCCAGTGAAGCGCAATGGGAATATGCCTGTCGGTCTCACACTAGCACCCCCTTTCATTTTGGAGAAACCATTACCACCGACTTAGCCAACTATTCAGGAACCCATTGGGAATATCAAGGAAAAATTTGCAGCCAGGGGTCTTATGGTCAAGGTCCATTGGGAGAGGATCGCAGAGAAACCACTCCAGTCGGTTATTTTGGCGTAGCCAATAGTTTTGGACTCTATGATATGTACGGCAATGTCAGAGAATGGTGCGAGGATTTGTGGCATAGTAACTATGTTGGTTCCCCTGATAATGGGCAAGCCTGGATTACCCACACCGATGAAGAAAGACGGGTGTTGCGGGGGGGATCATGGAATTGTTCTCCTCATAAATGTCGTTCTGCCTATCGGGGTAAAATTGACCCCCTCACCTCCCTTTATGATATTGGCTTTCGTATCGTTCATTCTTGATTTAGCATAGGAGAATCCCTATCGTGATATGATAGGTGAGCAACAAAAACCATGCTTTTCCCATCATTACCCTTATGCCTCAAGCCGTTGGTGTCATTCAAACCGTAGGATTTCCCGCCGTTTTAGCGGCCGCAGATGCAATGGTTAAAGGGGGAAGGGTGACAATTGTCTATTTTGATAAAGCTGAACGTGGAGAATTTTTAGTGGCGATTCGTGGCCCCGTTTCTGAGGTAAAAATTGCGATGGAAGCAGGAAAAGAAGCGGCTGAAAAATCCTACAACGGTAAAATCTCTAGTCATTATATTGTCCCTAATCCACCCGAAAATCTGCTTACCGTTCTCCCGTTAGATTTCACAGAAGCAGTGGAACAATTCCGCGTCTCATAAGGGATTGTCCCTTTTCACCATAAAATTAATCCTATTGTTAACAACCCCATCAATAATTATTTAGGAGACTAACTATGACTCAAAAAGCTGTTGGATCAATCGAATCAAAAGGGTTTCCTGGCATTTTAGCGGCTGCTGATGCCATGGTCAAAGCGGGAAGAATTACCATTGTCGGTTATATTCGCGCCGGAAGCGCACGTTTTACCCTAAATATCCGAGGGGATGTTCAAGAAGTTAAAACCGCTATGGCAGCCGGTATTGATGCCATTGAACGGACTGAAGGGGCGACTCTAGAAACTTGGGTGATTATTCCTCGTCCTCATGAAAATGTGGTTGGGGTCTTACCGATTGATTATAGCGATGAGGTCGAGACGTTTCGTCAAGCGGCTGAAGGAATTGCTCTTCCTGCTTCTCGTTCATAATACCTTTGACTGGGAAATTGCCCCTAAATGGGGGCAAAATTGCCCCCTTGACCGATAATCTTTCCTGAGTCTCAATTAGGAATATAATCTGTCTTCAAAAAAGTCTTCGCAACATACCTGAGTGACCCCTTTTAGCCCTAACTCTTCTAAATAATTCATCCAAGCTTCCGGAGTATCCTCAACGGGCAAAATCCCCAGGACTCTAGCCACATCTGCAACCCAAGGAACCGTTGAGATACAATAACCCTTCCAGTGAACTTCTAGGGATAACCAGTCAGGAACTCGGTGTTCATCAAACTGGTTGGATTTTCGATAATCTGCTTGAAAACAGTAAATTTTACCTGTTTTGGTCATAGTTTAAGGGAAATAAAACAACCTGTCAATTGACGGGAGACTTAAATCATTAACTCCTCGTTTACTGATTATGGGATAACACATTTATCTCTCAAAAATCAGCGATCGTGTCATCAAAAAAACACAAAGTTAGGGAAAGCTGAGAAAATTGAGTTAAACCATCAATAATATATAAGCAAAATCGGGATTAGGACAGTTATTTTTAGATTTTTTTTGTTTAATTTTCCCTGATTCCTCTTTAATATAAGAACTAAGAAATCTCAGCTATTTTTTATCGTTATCGCTATGCTAATAATTAATACCTTATTTGCTAGGCTTCGAGGTCATGAATGTTAATCCCCTTGAGAAAATGGTTCAAACAGAAAATTCCTAGAGTTCCCCCAGATATCAGAGAAAACCTACGACAAGAACTGATGAAAGAGGCGGAACTGGATACAGAGTTTGTGGTTTTAACGGTCACTTCTTGTTTTATTGCGACTCTGGGACTCTTAATGAACAGTGCTGCGGTGATTATTGGTGCCATGTTGATTGCCCCTTTAATGTTACCGTTGCGGGGTTTAGCTCTAGGACTGTTAGATACTGATCGCATCTTAGTCAGAAGTAGTTTATTTAACCTGATTATAGGGACTCTAACAGCCATTTTCATTTCTGGGGTCGTAGGGGGTTTTTTTGGAGTCCCTCACGCCTCTTTTGGGTCAGAAATTTTAGCCAGAACTCAACCCACCCTTGCCGACTTAGGGGTAGCAGTGGCAGCTGGGGCCATTAGTGGTTTTGCTAAAATTCGCCGCAAACTGAGCGATGCTTTGGCCGGTACAGCCATTTCTGTCGCTTTGATGCCGCCTCTATGTGTTGTGGGTATCGCCCTATCTCAAAAGGCTTTACCCTTGGCCAGTGGCGCATTTTTATTGTATTTAACCAACCTTTTAGGAATTACCCTATCTTGTATCATTATTTTTATTCTTGGAGGTTATTACCTTAACTATAGTCAAACCAGTCAAGCTTTGGGCGGGTTTGTGGCCATGACCGGCATCTTAGTCTTTCCTTTGTTTATTAGTTTTGGCAATCTTCTTCGACAGGAAAGATTTGAAGGCAAAATTAAAACCTTCTTAGAAAATAAAACCGTAACCGTTGGTCAACAAAGTGAGTTAGTCGGGTTAAAAGTTCAGTGGCCGACTTTTCCCTGGAGTAAAGAGTATCCCATTATCTTCATCACCGTTCAAGAAAACACTAAAAACCCCATTACCCCTACCCAGGTTGGTTTGGTTGAAAAGTTAGTTAAGAAAGAGTTGGGGAAAAAGTTTAAACTGGTGTTCCGAGTTAGTCAACTGCGGGAAGTGGTGGCGGACTACGAAAGGCCTTTGTCCACACCTCAGTTATTTGGACCGATAACACCCCCACCTATTTCTCCACTCCCTCGACACGAGCTATTGCCCTTTTTCTCTTCTGAGGATAAAGTAACTGGAAGTGACTAGGTGACAGGGGTTGCGGTGACCATCAAGTACAAGACAACGGCTAAAAAGAGAACACAAAGTTTAACAATTAGATAGGTAATGCTATCAGGATATAAAAATGTATTAATCATGATTTTCCCTCCCGAGGAAAGGTTTTCAGCGTGAGTTCGGACTGAGGAGGTAATTGTTACTAGCAAATCGTTCTTTTCACTAACGGTTTTATTCAGACTTACAGCTTATCCTGAACTCAACTTTTTTGATTCTTTATCTCCCTATCTTCATTTTCTCGTAAAGATAAGACTTTGTTGTATCAATTCAGTAAAAATTTACATTATGGTGATTGAGTGGCTTAAGTTTAAGGTTTCTCCTGAATCTAGGGATCAGTTTATCCAGTTAGATCATGAAATTTGGACACCAACGTTAGAGCAGTTTCCTGGTTTTTTGGGCAAAGAAGTTTGGATATCCCCTAATCATCCTCAAGAAATTACTTTGGTTATTCGTTGGGAAACTCGTCAACAATGGAAAAGCGTTCCTCAAAACATTTTAGAAGAAACAGAACAAAAATTTGCTCAACAGATGAACAACCATCGTTATGAAATGATTGAAACTAAAGAATATCAAATCAGAAAATTCCCCAATTCCTGACCACTTTAATTCTTCTTTCTACCCTTCTCCTTCTCCCCACCCCTCCCACACTCCTCACCCTTCCCACACCCTAAAGCAAACACCCCCTTCCCCAAACCCCTCAAAATTTGGTAGCCTAATCTAATACTTAGGGAATGGATATAGAAGCGTGGAGATTATTATTGGTCGTGGTAAAACAGCCCGACGAGCTTACGGCATAGACGAAATTGCACTGGTCCCCGGTACTCGTACTTTAGATCCTAGTTTAGCGGATACCCGTTGGACAATTGGAGGCATTGAACGTAGTATCCCCATTTTAGCAAGTGCGATGGATAGCGTCGTTGATGTGAAAATGGCCGGGTTACTCTCAGAGTTAGGAGCGATCGGCGTTCTCAACTTAGAAGGGATTCAAACCCGTTACGATGATCCCGAACCCATTCTCGATCGCATTGCATCGGTGGGTAAATCCGAATTTGTGGGGTTAATGCAAGAATTGTATGCAAAACCCATTCAACCCCAATTAATTAAACAGCGCATCACCGACATTAAAAACAATGGTGGTATTGCTGCCGTCAGTTTAACCCCTGCTGGAGCGTCTCAATATGGCAAGATTGTAGCTGAGGCAGGGGCGGATCTATTATTTGTACAAGCGACGGTGGTATCAACGGCCCATTTATCTCCGGAGTCTGTTACGCCTCTTGATTTAGAGGGATTTTGTCAAGAAATGCCCATGCCTGTGATTTTTGGCAACTGTGTGACCTATGAAGTAGCCTTAAACTTGATGAAAGCAGGGGCAGCAGCCGTTTTAGTGGGCATTGGACCGGGGGCTGCTTGTACCTCCCGTGGGGTGTTAGGGGTTGGGGTTCCTCAACCGACGGCGATTGCAGATTGTGCAGCAGCGCGGGATGATTATCAACAGGAAACGGGCCGTTATGTTCCGGTGGTGGCGGATGGTGGTATCGTGACGGGGGGAGATATCTGTAAATGTATCGCCTGTGGTGCCGATGCGGTAATGATTGGTTCTCCCATCGCTCGTGCAGCCGAAGCCCCGGGACGGGGTTATCATTGGGGTATGGCCACTCCTTCTCCTGTGTTACCGCGAGGTACTCGTATTAATGTGGGAACCACAGGAACCATTGAGCAAATTCTCACCGGTCCAGCTAAATTGGATGATGGCACCCATAATCTATTAGGGGCGCTCAAAACCAGCATGGGAACGTTAGGGGCTAAGGATATTAAGGAAATGCAAGAGGTGGAGGTGGTTATTGCACCTTCGTTGTTAACGGAAGGGAAGGTTTATCAAAAAGCTCAACAGTTAGGTATGGGTAAATAATTCCCCATAAAGACCCCAACTTAACGATTTATAGTTAGTTGGGGCTTCTATTTTTATTATTTTTCTGACTGAGGCGAGGTAAGATTTTGCAATATTCAATTCAAGAGCATTATCAAAATTTAGCTAAACAATATGATGATTTTTGGGATACTTCTGCTGAATTTATTGAATTTTTAACTAAAAAGATTATTGAACATTTACAATTAAAATCAACAGATATTTTAGTCGATTTGGGATGTGGCACAGGAATTTATAGTAAAGCAATTCGATCACAAATTAACCTAGATAATAAAATATTTTGTGTTGATCCGTCTGATAAAATGCTAGAGAAAATATCAGATAATAATCATTATCAAATAGTGGTTAAAGATGCGGTAGCGTTTGCTAATGAGCCTGGAAAATACGATAAGGTTCTCATCAAAGAAATGATTCATCATATTGATGATAAAGGAAAACTTTTACAAGGATTGTTTAATCGATTAAATGAACAAGGAATTTTATTAATTATTTTACTTCCTCCTACCATTGAATATCCTTTATTTAAACAAGCATTGTCAGTTTATGAGTCGGTACAACCTCACTATAATGATTTAGTTAATCTTTGTGAAAAGGTTGGATTTAAAACAACAGTTGAATTTATAGACTATACTGTTTCTATCCCTAAAAAACAATACTTTAACATGGTAAAAAATAGATATATGTCCTTATTATCAAGGTTTAATGACGAAGAAATTGAGCAAGGATTAATAGAAATGAGAGAAAAATATGCTAACGTATCTAATTTAGAATTTTGTGATCGCTTTGTTTTTTTAATAGCTAAAAAATTAACTAATGTTAACCCCTTATCAACAAGCGATCACTAATTTTTGCGACAGAAACCTATCGTTTAACAGTTTTTACTGAAAAATGAAGTCACATTAAGAGAACTAAATCAAAGATTTTGATCAAAAATGATAATCGAAATGTTCAATATCTTTCCTGAACCATTCGGCAATAATTTCAATCGTCGCATCATCATAATATTCACGGTAATTGCCTCGCTTCGAGGCTTTTACATGGGGTAGCGTTACATTTTTACCAATAATTTGACAAACATTGGTAAAATCTTCTGTTAAATTCTCAAAGCGACAAATACAATCAACTAAAATGTTTCCTTGCTCGTCTGTGATCCAGTTTAACTGAGGCATAAACATTTTAGGTTTGTCATAATAGAATGGGTCTTGACTGCCATAGGCTAATTTCACCCAGTCCTTAAAATCAATAGGTTTGTTCTTCAAATTGGTCTGGTTTGTTTTAATACGATAATGAAAGTGAGAAACAACTTTGTCCCACGGGTTTCTTACAATGGTAAATGTATATACTTTGTTCCATTTATTAGAGCCTACTTGAGCTATTTTTTCTAAAGCAGTCTTATGCTGCAATGATAAATTAAGTGCCTTGGCAACGCTGCTTCCACCTGTTTTGTTAATATGAATAAAGATAAAATTGTCAATATGATCTTGACGTAATTTTTTATATTGTTTTTGAAGTCTGTTGTTTATTGTGTTGGCTATATGTTTCATGGACGCAACTTTCTCCATATTGGACTTTACCTGTAAATGAGATATACTATGGCTCAAGAATATCATCTCTTTGAGATCGTTGCGAATTTTCACGGGTGAATTTTATTTGGGGAAAGCGTAAATCGTTCTTTTCCTCCGTTAAACTCACGTTACTTTAAAGCTCCAATTTTTTCCCTCAGATCGTGGTTTAATGAACTATTGAAGCTTATGTTACCTTAACCGATGGAAATAACCTGGCAAATTGCCAAAACTTACGAAGATATTTTGTATCATAAAGCCGATGGTATAGCCAAAATCACTATTAACCGTCCCCACAAACGCAACGCCTTTCGTCCCAAAACTGTATTTGAGTTATACGATGCCTTTTGTGATGCCAGAGAAGATAGTACCATTGGGGTCATACTCCTCACTGGAGCCGGACCTCACACCGATGGAAAATACGCCTTTTGTTCTGGCGGCGATCAAAGTGTGCGGGGCCAAGCAGGATACATAGACGATGCCGGGGTTCCTCGTTTAAACGTGCTAGACTTACAACGATTAATGCGATCGCTGCCGAAAGTGGTCATCGCTTTAGTGGCTGGTTATGCAATCGGTGGAGGTCACGTCTTACATTTGATCTGTGATCTCACCATTGCTGCTGATAACGCCATTTTTGGGCAAACCGGTCCGAAAGTTGGCAGTTTTGACGGTGGTTTCGGGGCTAGTTATTTAGCTCGAATTGTGGGGCAAAAAAAAGCGAGAGAAATTTGGTTTCTCTGTCGTCAATATACCGCTCAACAAGCTCTAGAAATGGGGTTAGTTAATTGTGTCGTTCCTGTGGAACAATTAGAAACAGAAGGCATTCAATGGGCAAAAGAAATTTTAGCCAAGAGTCCCATCGCCATCCGTTGTCTCAAAGCCGCTTTCAATGCTGACTGCGACGGACAAGCTGGGTTACAAGAGTTAGCAGGAAATGCTACTTTACTTTACTATATGACAGAAGAAGGAGCAGAAGGAAAACAAGCCTTTTTAGAGAAGCGTCCCCCTAATTTTCGGCAATATCCTTGGCTACCTTAACGAAGGCAGGAGGCAGGAGGCAGAAGTAAAAACTTTTCGCTTGAAAAAGCCAGGCTTTAGTCAAGAGCGATCTGGAGAAGTCTACACTGTACGCCTTGCGTCAGTGTAGGAGTCCGTCACATCCTATGATTTCGGTCAACGGCAATATCAACCACATCTTCTAGCTTTAACCCCAACGCTTCGACAATACTAATGGCATTATCAACTTCCACTGCTTTTCCCCGAAAAAATCGTTCAATGGTACTACGAGACACCTGGAAATCTAACATTTCCTCAATGTCTTCATAGGTAATACGTTTACCACTCCTTCGCTTTTGTGCTTCTCTCAGTTTATGTTTGCCGGTTTCGGTAACAGCAATACTCTTTCGGGACTTATGCGCTGGTGTCATGGGGATCAATCTTGACTCTCTAGGGTTAGTATTCCCGTTTATTTTGTTAATATTTTCAAGTCCAAAAGTTTCTCAGGTTAAATTGTTAATGGTTACTCAAGAAGGGTTAGAATTCACCCAAACCTTATTACAACAACTCCTCGATGGTCAGTCCCTCTCCCAAACCCAAGCATCTCAACTGATGCAGGGATGGTTAGATGAGGCCATTCCTCCCGTGTTATCTGGGGCTATTTTAGTCACCCTTCAAGCTAAAGGTGTCTCGGCTGATGAGTTAGCAGGAATGGCTCAAGTATTACAACAACAGTCGGTACAAGAAACCCCCATTTCCCATGCTGTCCCTGTTATTGATACTTGTGGAACGGGAGGAGATGGGGCTTCAACGTTTAATATTTCCACTGCAGTCGCTTTTGTGGCAGCAGCGGCCGGAGTGAAAGTGGCGAAACACGGCAACCGTTCGGCCTCCAGTAAAGTTGGCTCAGCCGATGTTTTGGAATATTTAGGGGTTAAACTCTCAGCGACCCCTGAAAAGGTCGCCCAAGCCTTGGAAACGGTAGGGATTACTTTCCTTTTTGCCCCAGGTTGGCACCCTGCGATGAAGCACGTTGCCCCGTTACGGAAAACGTTAAAGGTAAGAACGATTTTTAACTTATTAGGCCCTTTAGTGAACCCGTTACGTCCCACCGGTCAAATTATTGGGGTTTATCATCCTCAGTTTATTCATCCCATGGCCCAAGCTTTAAATCAATTAGGCATTGCCCAAGGAATGGTCTTACATGGTCGGGAAACCCTAGACGAAGCGGGGTTAGGAGACATTACCGATGTGGCTTTTTTGAAGGACGGTGAGGTAACGTTAGGGGAGATTAACCCTCAAGATATGGGCTTAACCGTTGCCCCTTTAACCGCTTTAAAAGGGGGAAACGTGGAAGAAAATGCCGCCATCTTGACCGATGTGTTACAGGGAAAAGGAACCCAAGCCCAACAGGATGCGGTGGCTTTAAATGCTGCTTTAGCTCTGCAAGTGAGTGATGTTGTTCCTTGGCAAGATCATCAAAAAGCGGTAGAAACGGCCAAAGATATCCTAACAAGTGGGGCTGCTTGGGATAAATTGACCAGTTTGGTTAAATTTATTGGAAATGTCGGCTGAAGACCCTAAAAAATTTGGAATCGGCTTTTAAGAATTTCTTTTCTAAAAGAGCTAAATTTCCTAAATTTATCGTCAAACACAGGAGCGCGAAAACTCCCCTCGCGCGTTCCCTAGGCGGTTGCCTAACGGCGCGTCTTCGACGGTGCGAATCGCCGGGGTCGCTCGTCTATCTTTCAAGTAGGAGATGAAGCGCGACTCGGCATTTTTAAATGCCGTGAACATCGACTCATGGGAAGACATTAAGTGGTATCATGGTGCCGTTGTTCTTCAAAAAATAATGCTAAAATCATGTAGATAAGTATATTATAGTCCACAATTAATAGAAAATAAGTGATTTTAGGTTACTGCTATAAGCTCCGTCCAAATGTCAGTCAGTCAGAAAAGATTGACAGATGGATAGATATGCTTAGGGCTACCTATAATTGGTCATTGGCTGACCGCATAGATACTTATTATCAAAGATATATTTGTGGAGACTATTGCGACTTAAGAACAAAAGTAGTTATTACTCCTTTAACTTGTTCATTAGGAGGAGCAACAGGTAATCCTTGGTCTAATAAAGGTCAGAAAAAAAGTTCAGTTAATATCCAAATCACTGAACTTCCTAACCTGAAAAAAGCAAGACCTTGGTATGCAGAAATAGATTCTACTGTCTTACAACAAAATTTGAGACGTTTAGATAACGCTTATAATAACTTTTTTAATCAAGGGCGAGGATTTCCTAAATTTAAGAATCGCAGTACCTTTCGTTCTTTTACTTATGCTACTGGGGTAAAAATCAAAGGAAATAAAATCTATTTACCTAAGTTGGGATGGACTAAATTCTATAATTCTCGTCCTATACCTGATGGGTTTAAGATTAAATCAGTTACAGTTAGAAAAAAGAGTAA
>JASJDN010000067.1 GCA_030065205.1 Crocosphaera sp. | reverse complement strand
TACGGGTTTGCTCTCCGAATACTGCCACCAACTGCATTGTTTAGGGGTAGATAAGAGCTTTCACGGCATTACTGCACTATGGAGAAGGTTGTCATCCCTGGTAGCAAGCGGGTCTATTACTGTTATTTGCCTCGCTGTAGTTGATTTTACAAGAAACTATTAGTTTTGTCCAGTCGGTTATGCCCTGGCGAGAAATCCCTCGATTTTCGTACCTCAATCGGGGATTTCTCGCCAGGAAGAGGTTAAAGGGGGTAAATATGTTTTATTAAAAAAGGACTGGGTTTCAGACCTAAAATTTTCGATGATGATAGCATACAAAAATCGCCAATTAACTTGAATATTAAATAAAACGACCAATAATGAAACGACAATCCAAAAAAGCTAAATTAGCAGCAGCCCTAGCAACTTTGTTAATCGGTTTAATGGCCTGTGAACAAACTCCCCAATCTAATCCAAACTCAACAGATAAGTCGGAAACGACTCCAGAAAAAACAATGCCCGGTAAAGGGATAAGAGTAAGCTCTAGTGCCAGTGTTTCAACCTATGGAATATTTGCGGTAGAGATCATCAATATGGGTTTAGAAAAGCTTGGTTATCAAACTGAAGGGGTCAAAGAATTGGATATTCCTGTGGCACATGTTTCCATTGGCAATGGGGACATAGATGTTTATGGTGTTCATTGGCAAAAGTTGCATGAAAAATTCTTTAGAGAAAGTGGCGGTGAAGAAAAAATCGAGCGGATTGGGGTTATCATAGCGGATGCTGTCCAAGGCTATCAGATTGATAAAAATACCGCCGATAAATACAAAATCACTAATCTTGAACAATTGAAAGACCCAAAAATTGCTAAACTCTTCGACTCAGACGGGAATGGGAAAGCCAACTTAACAGGTTGTAATCCTGGTTGGGGGTGTGAGTTGGTTATCGAGCATCATCTTGACACTTACGGACTACGGGATACAGTAGAACATGATCAAGGTAATTACGACACCCTACTAGCAGCGACCATTGCTCGCCAAAGACAAGGAAAACCCATCTTCTATTATGTCTATGCTCCCCATTGGTCAAGTATAGTCTTAGAAGTAGGGAAAGATGCGACGTGGCTAGAAGTTCCCTTCACTTCTTTGCCAAAAGAACTGGGGGAAGTTACAGCAGAAGATACCTCAGTAGAAGGAAAAAATCTTGGCTTTGCCATTGATCAGATTCGGATTATAGCCAATAAAGAATTCATAACAGCCAATCCAGCAGCAAAACGCTTGTTTGAGTTGATTAAGATTCCTATTGAGGATGTTAATGCTCAACAAAAACTGGTACGAGAAGGAGAAAGTAACCCCAAACAAATCCGCCGTCATGCTCAACAATGGGTTGAGAACAATCAGGAATTATTTGATAGTTGGGTAGAAGAAGCGAGAAACTCCGCAATTAACGACTAATTGCTTGGGTAATGCGATCGAGCATAATGGCTAACAGAACAATGCCTAATCCCCCTACAGCAGCCAGTCCCACATCTAAACGACCGACTCCCTGTAACACCATCTGTCCGAGTCCTGGCACAGCAATCATAGAGGTTACGACGGACATAGATAAAGCCATGAGAATCCCTTGATTAATCCCTGCTAAAATAGTAGGCATGGCTAGGGGAATTTGCGCTTCCCATAAAACTTGCCAAGGGGTTGAACCAAAAGCGATCGCTGCTTCGACCACTTCTGGGGAAACTTGTCTAATACCTAAATTAGTCAGACGAATGAGAGGAGGAATAGCAAAAATAATGGTGGCAATAACCCCAGGAACTTCCCCAATACCAAACAGCATCACCACAGGGACCAGATAGACAAAGGATGGTAAGGTTTGCATCACATCCAGAAGCGGACGTATGACTCTTTCGAGGGGATCATGTTTAGCACTGAGAACACCCACAGGAATCCCCACCAGTAGACAAAATAACAGGGCCGTTACGACTAAAGACAAAGATACCATTGCTTGTTCCCAAGCACCGACGAAACCAATTAAGGTTAAAGCGATAATGCTATAAAGGGCAATTTTTCTTCCTGCTAATTGCCAGGCAATGATACCAATGATAATGATAAAAATTACGGGAGGAATGGCACTAAACCCCCATTCTATCTGCTTCAATCCCCAACTAATGGGAAGGCTAATGGCCTGAAAAAAGGGACGAAAATGATCAACAATAAAATTAATAAAATTGGTAATCCAATCATCAAGGGGGATGGTATACAGTTGAAAGGGATTTAAGATAATATCTAATCCTTGTGGATTGTTAGTCGCCATAGGTTAATTATTACGGGCTTTTTCGATCCAACTATCAAATAACGCTTGATTGTTGTCAACCCATTCTTGAGCATGACGGCGAATATCTTCTGGTTGATTTTCCCCCTCTTTAATGCGAAGACTTTCTTGGTTAATATCTTCAGCCGAAATTTGCACTAACTCAAACCAACGCTTGGCCATGGGATTAGCCTCTAAGAATTGCTTGTTACCGACAATGCGTTGTTCAGTGCCAGGAAAACCACGATTTTTTCCTTCAACTGAGGTATCCTTTTCTGTGAGATTAGCCATTTTTTTGGGTAAAGAGGTAAAAGGAACTTCTAACCAAATCACATCTTGATCAGGTTTTAATACGGCCCCAACCCAATGGGGATTATAAGCATAGAAAAAAATGGATTGTCCTTCTTTGTAACGAGTTAGACTATTGGCCAATAAGGCAGTATATTGTCCTCGATCGTGTTCAACCGTATCCCGAAGTCCATAAGCATCAAGATGATGCTCGATAATTAACTCACAAGCCCAACCTGCATTACAACCGACTAAATTGGCTTTTCCATCACCATCAGAGTCAAATAGTTGAGCAATTTTGGGATCTTTTAACTGTTCGAGGTTAGTAATATTATATTGCTGTGCCGTTTTTTTATCGATTTGATATCCTTGTATGCCATCCGGTGTTAAAGTACCTAGTCCCTCTAACTTAGTTTGGCCACCAGCATTGTCAAAGAAGTCTTTGTGTCCAGGATAATAGTAAACAACGCTATAGTCTAAATCTCCATTAGCTACAGAAACATAAAGGGCTGGATAATCGATTTCTTTGGGGGTTTCAACTTCATACCCTAGTTTTTCTAACCCTATCTTGACAATTTCTGTTTGGAAGTGTTCTTCGATCCAGTTACTATGGGCAGTACGGACAGTCACGTTTTGAGTTGATTCGGTTGTGTTGTCTTCTGACTGGGGTGTTGGTTGACAAGCGATTACAAAACTTGTTAACAAGATGGGTAAGAAGATTGTGCTTCTGAATTTTAACAATTGTTTCATGAAAATTTTGGGATAATGAATCAACTATCCTAGAATAGCTTTGGAATCATATATATCTTGAAGAAAAGCCCGAATATAGTCATTAGCAGGTTGACTAATGATTTCTTTGGGTGTGCCTAGTTGCACAATTTTTCCTTCTTTCATGACAGCAATGCGATCGCCAATTTTAAAGGCTTCGTGAATATCATGACTAATAAAAATAATGGTTTTGTGGAGTTCTTTTTGCAGACGAAGTAATTCCTCTTGCATTTCTCGTCGAATCAGAGGATCAAGTGCGCTAAAGGGTTCATCCATCAGTAAAATCTCTGCATCTGTGGCTAAAGCTCTGGCTAAACCCACTCTTTGCTGCATTCCCCCACTCAAAGCAGAGGGAAAATAATCGGCCCATTGTTCTAAACCCACTAAGGCTAAGGTTTCCATTGCTTTCTGATGGCGTAAAGGAGGTTTAATTCCCCGTACTTTCAGACCATATGCTACATTTTCCCTGACCGTTTTATGAGGAAATAGCCCAAATTGTTGAAACACCATTGATATTTTGCTTAAACGAAGTTCTCGCATTCTCTTCTCATCAATGTGAGCAACATCTTCCCCATCAATGTAAATATGTCCACTGGTGGGTTTAATCAAACGATTGATACAACGAACTAGGGTTGATTTTCCTGAACCGGATAATCCCATAATCACGAATAATTCCCCTTGATTAATCTTGAGGGAAATATCGGCAATACTAACAACTTGGTTGGTTAATTCTAAAATATCATCTCTAGTTTTGCCTTCTCGAAATAACTGGAGTGCGACATGAGGTTGCTTTCCATAAATTTTAATCAGATGTTGAAGTTCAATTTTAGATTCCAGCTTTTTGCTTTTTTTTTTGATATTGTTATTCATTT
Organism: Crocosphaera sp.; assembly: GCA_030065205.1. Lineage (GTDB taxonomy): Bacteria > Cyanobacteriota > Cyanobacteriia > Cyanobacteriales > Microcystaceae > Crocosphaera. The sequence continues at coordinate 30,290 of JASJDN010000067.1, read as the reverse complement.
TTCCTAATTATTATAATCATTTTTAATTGGTAATAAGCGGTCGCTTGATGATGATCGTTGGAAATGGATAAATTGCCTCTATTGACACTCATCCTGTTAAGCTCCTATCGTCGCTGTAACGGGAGATTCTTAAACTCGCATTATTGATATCTAATTGCATTGATAGCATGACAAAGTACCCTGATGCTCTCCTAACAATACGAGCTTGTTTTACCTCAAACCCTAATGGTATTTCTCTAGATTTCCTAAATTTTATCCATCCTATTTGTGGTAACTTTATTTGCTCACCTTTGACACAATCTTTTAACATCTGAGGATACACATAAGAGCGCATCCTGTACTTATTTTTAAAGCGAGGAAAACCCAACTTCTTAGACTTCATATCAGTAAAAGCTCTGTCTAAAGTTCTTAGGATTTGCTGTAGAACTTGAGCGTTAACTGACGTAAGAATCTCGTTAGTTTTCTTGGCTTTTGTTAATGCTTTCGCTTGATTATGGTAGCCAAGATAAGAAATATCTAGAGGGATAATATATTCCTGAACTAATGAACAGGTATTAACAGGGGATTTACGAGAGTTCAACCAATCCTTACGTTCGCGCAAAGCATAATTCCAGACAGACCGACAAACATCTAAGGTGTGTTCAATTACCTCAATCTGCCGTTTATCTGGAATGAGCTTATACTCGTAAGTTAAGGTTATCAATTTCTCGACATTTGTATACTCCTTTAATCAACTTAACATAATCTACAAAAACCTACCAGGCTTTGTAAATCCTCTCCCGTTGGTGGATTTTATTGGTTTGTCGCAATTCATGAGGTGCTGTCTGCGTGGGTTTCCCGCGCAGTTTAAACGCGCCGTCTCACCGTTAACCTCCTACGTCGGTGTAACGGGAGTGTCACTGAAGCTTGAACGACAACAATGTGTCACAACGACAATTAATTTGTTGTACATTAAATAATTATTGTCACTTTTTAAAGAATTAATGTCACCTATTTCTGGAGAACCTGAATAGGATAAAGTCCGCTCTGCATATACCTTTCAAGAATTGTGTAACCTCAGATCGCCCTATTAACTACTTTAAAGTAAAAAGTGTCATTTTTTGAAAAGGTTTGCTACAATCCTTAAAGTAAATCATGTCATTTATTGTTTTTTATCCATCCTTCGGGATAAGCTTATTATGGATTCATCAGGCATAAATTCAGGTGAAATTGAAGTAAACTCGTCAAAAAGTCTAAAATCAGACCCTCAACCCTTCAAACTAATTAATACTGAACTTACTCCCAAAGCAGAACAAAAACTCAAAGCACTTGAACCCATACTGCAAGCTTCCAACAAGCAGCAACGATCACAAGCGATCGCAAAAGCTGCCGAAACCCTTGGCAAAAGTCCTCGCACCATTCGACGGATGTTAGCCAAAATAGCCAATGAAGGAATTGCAACCATAACCGCCGGCCGTCAAGATAAAGGACAATACCGTATTTCTCAGCAATGGCGTGATTTTATTATCAAACTCTATAAATGGGGCAGAAAAAAAGGAGCCAGGCAAAATATCAGTCAGATATATAACGCATTAATGGCCTTAGCTGCCCAAGGAGAAACACTGCCTACAGATATCAAAAAAAAAGATGGTTTTGCAAAACTCCTCAAACCTTATCCTGAAGTTTTAGAAGACTTAATTATCGGAAAATATCCTTCCCATGTGACCGTTTATAAAGTAATTAACGATGAACTAGATAGGAAGAAAAAGTCTAAAGCAAGACATCCTGGAGCCGATATTGATCATCAAATTGTACAAACTATTGATGAAAACCTACATATCACCCATAGTAATCAAATTTGGCAAGCTGACCATACCAAACTTGATATTTTTATCATTGAGAAAACTGAGCATGAACATTCAGACCCTAAATCCGAAATTATACGAGATAGAAAAGGAGAACCTATCCGTCCTTTTTTAACCGTTATTATCGATAGTTATTCAGGGTGTTTAATGGGTTATTATTTAGGCTTTGTTGCCGCTAATTCTCATCGAGTAGCGTTAGCCTTGCGTCATGCTATTTTACCCAAAGAAGTCAAAGAAAAGTATGGCTTACAACATGAATGGGAACAGCATGGAATCCCCGAATATTTAGTCACCGATAGAGCCAAAGAATTCAAAAGTAATCATGCCCAACTAATCGCCACCCAATTAGGGTTTCAATGGAAATTAAGAGCCTTTCCTTCAGCCGGAGGATTAGTCGAAACCGTTTTCAATCAAACTAATAACGAAATCCTAAAAAATTTACCTGGCTATACAGGTTCAACAGTACAAGAACGAGATAAAAACGCTGAAACTCATGCCTGTATGATATTTGAAGAATTGGAAAAAGAATTAGTCCAATATTTTGTCGATCATTACAATCAACATCATTATCCGAAGACAAAGATTGAGCCTCAATTTCAGATACAACGACGAACAGAACGATGGCACAGTGGGTTAATCAGAGGAGCAGAGATAGTTGATGAAAGAACCTTAGATATCTGTCTCCTCAAGCAAACTCATCGCAAAGTTCAAAAATATGGAACCATTCAGTTTGAAAACCTTATTTATCAAGGAGACTGTTTAACGGATTTTATTGGAAAGGAGATTTCATTAAGATATGACCCAAGAAATATTGTTACTTTACTTGCCTATACCGCCGCCAAAAAGGGAGAAACCAGTGCATTTATTGGCATCATTAAAGCCCGATATTTTGAGCAAGAACAAATGACTTTTGATGAGTTAAAGTGGATTGTACAAAAACTGAGAAAGCAATCAAAAGACACCGATAATATCTCTATTCTCAATGAGCGATATAATCACCTCAATTTTCTAGCTCAAAAGCGTCATGAAAAGCGCAAAAGAAGAAAAACTGCCCAGAATAAACGGGATAAAGCGACTAATCAATCGACTCTTACCGAGATATTCCCCCAAAATATCCCTCAACCTGAACTTGATTCAGGAAAAGTAGTTGAAGAAGCGATCGCCTCAGCTAAAATAGGACGCAAGTGCCGAACAAAAGTCATCACTCAACCATTACCCCCTAAACCCAATCCCAGACTCAGACGGCGCAATTCAGGTATTATTACCAATATTGAGGATTGGCACGAATATAAGAAAAATAACTGGTAAATCATCATGGCCAAGGCTAATTTAGCAGCAAACAGTCCCACTCCCCCCAAATCCTCGAAGGTTCATCATCGACAACCTTCAGAAGCAGTAAATGGTCGCACTCCAGCACAACAGGCAGAAATTGAGCGCATTGGGAAGGCTGACACTTATTGTCCCTTAGATCGGGATCAGGATTTATTTACTTGGTTGAACGATCAACGAGATTTGAAGTTGTGTGGCTATGTGGTGGGAACCAGAGGATCTGGATTATTGAAAGCTTGTGAATTTTATCGGATGGCCCACGTGAGACGACGAGGATCTTTATTCGAGATACCTGCAACAGTATTTTATGTGGAGATGTTGCAGAGGGGGAAAGCAACGGATTTATATCGGGGTATATTGGGACAATTTGGGCATCCATTATCAAATTTAGGCACCTTAAGACATTTACGCTCACGTACCTGGGATAATCTCCAGCGTTATGGGGTGAAGATTTTGATTATTGGCAAGGCAGATTATTTGAAGTTGGAAGCGTTGAACGAGTTGATGGATTTATATGATCATCAAAAAATTTCAGTGATTTTGGCAGGGACACATTATTTAGAGGATATTTTAGGGCGAAATCATCCAGCTTATGTGGCGATTAATAATTCTTTTTTGGAATGGCATGAGTTTCCCGCTTTAACCTCAAACGATGTGGCAATGGTGATTGAGCATTGGGAACAAACCTTTTTAACACAGAAAAACCGCTTAAATTTAACCCATTATCCAGAAGTGGTGGAAACGTTAACTGAAAAGTCAGGGGGACTCATTGAGAGTTTATATGATATTTTGCGCCAACTTGCCATGTTTACGGTAGATGACCCTGATTTTGAGTTCACACCCTCTAATATCATGGCTTATCTTAGTCATCGCAAACCTCCCACCCAAAAGATAGGATAGGGGAGTATCAATGAAGTCTAAGGCAAATTTTCAACCCCCTTGGGTATTAGAGCCTTACGAGGGTGAGAGTATCAGTCATTATTTGGGGCGTTATTGTCGCCATGAGTCGGTTTCTCTGTCTGCATTGGGTAAGGCGGCTGGAATTGGTTCGGTTTTGGGACGTTGGGAGAAGTTTCGCTTTATTCCGTTTCCTAGTGAGGAGGAGTTAGAAGCGGTTGGGGAGTTAATTGGGTTATCGGTGGCACAGTTAGAGGCGATGTTACCCCAAGAACCGATAAAATTATTACCGATTCGTTTATGTGGGTTGTGTTATGGGGAAAAACCTTATCATCGCATGGAATGGCAATATCAATCGCAACTAAATTGTTCTAAGCATGGTGTTCAGTTGTTAACGAGATGTCCATCGTGTCGTCAACGGTTTGCGATTCCTTCTCACTGGGTTGAGGGGAGGTGTCAACGATGTGGCATGGCGTTTAAGCGTATGGGAAAGGAAAGATAGGAGAAGAGAAACTCCAGTTTAATGCTGAAGAAACTTCTATTTTGCTCAAAACAATTCGACTCGCCTGACGGCGATATCAAAAAGGTCATAATTTAATATAATTCAGTGATTTAGTTGTTGTGATAACTTGGCAGAGGTAGGGAAGAACGGTTATAACTGAACTTCCCCATAGAAAAATCGCTGAAAGCCTTTCCCAAAGGTAGTTCTAGCGATTTTTGAACTACCCGTTACTGGGTACAACCCACTCTGAAGCTTAACTGGAGCGTGTTTTGAGCGATCGCACCTAGGATCTAAATTGTAATGCGATCGCAGGCATAGAGCAACCCCTTACATGGACACAGAACTGATATACTATCTAGTGTATCCTCTGTCAAATAAGGCTTTCAGCGATTTTTAGGTCAAATGTACGGGGGAAGTTCAGTTATAATCACGGTCAAAGCCCACCCAATCTACTGCAACACCATGCAGATAAAGTTTAGCAGTGCTTGTTAACATTTGTTGCCAATCCATTTCGTTTGAAGACAAACTGGATAGCCATAAAGTCTCATTCTCTGGTTGCTCCTTGCTAGTCACCCGCCAGACTATCGGCCTCGGTCCGATTTCGAGGAAAACCTCAACTCCCTCCCTTTTCAGAGTATCCACACTAGCAAAAAGCTCGACTGGCTGGATAATATGATGACACCAATAATTTGGAGTAGTCACTTCCTGTGTTACTACTTTCCCAGTCATACTGGAAACCAGCTTAATTTGTGGTAGAGAAAAATTGATTTCTTGGAGGATATGTTTAAATTCACCTAACATTGGTGCCATTAAAGGTGTATGGAAGGCAATAGAAGCCTTTAGTTTCTGAGTTTTAAATCCCTCTGCTTCTAACTTCGCAGACACTGCGCGAACGTCTTCGCTCTTCCCGGAAATTGACACATTTTTGGGGTTATTGAAGGCACCAATCCAAACGGAAGCAGCAAAGGGTGCAATTGCTGTGCGAACTTCTTGTTCCGATGCCTTCACTGCTACAAATGCACCTTCCTTTGGTAAGGCGTACATCAACCGACTACGTTCAGTAGCCATTTTTAAACCATTTTCTAGGCTAAAAACTCCAGCGACATAAGCACTAAAATAGTCCCCTGCACTATACCCCATAATTATATCTGGTTTAATTCCCCAAGATTTCCATAGCTCAAACAGAGCATATTGCAGAGCAAACAATACAGGATGAGTATAAGTTGTTTCCTCAACAGGATTAACATCTTTACCTGTAATACAGACCACTGGACTTTGAAGATGAGTGAAAAACTTTTCGGTTATATTGGCGGCTATGGTTTTACAAATCCCTTGACTGGCTGCCGCTTCTTCCACGATGATAACAGCACGAGTTTTTTGAACCGAGTTGCCAATAGTATCGTAATCAATACTAGGGAAATCCAGTGATCGCAAATCAATGATTTCCACCGAAATTCCCTCAGTTGCGAGTATTTTAGCTAAATTTTGGCAACGCCCAACCATTGACCCATAGGTAATTATGGTTATGTCTTCACCAATTTCTGCAATCCTAGCTTTTCCCAGAGGAATAAAATAATCCAAATCGGCATCAGGAACTGGAAACTCTTGGGTATAAAGGGATTTGAACTCGACGATTAAAACTGGGTCGAGGGACTGCATGGCAGAATTGAACAAACCGATGTAGTCAAAAGCATTAGAGGGGACTAAAATCCGCCATCCGGGGAATAGGGCAAAAAGACCAACTGGATTCATCGAATGATGTTCCCCCATTCCCAAACCTAGAGTCACTTTTGTCCGAACAACAATGGGGAGATCCACAGTGTTCCCATACAAATACCTTGATTTACCTATTTGGGCAAAGAGTTGATCGGCAGCCACCAAGGAAAAATTGGAGTACATAATCTCTACAATAGGTCGCAGCTTGCTCATCGCTGCTCCACAGCTTAAACCAACAAATCCAGCTTCGGAAATGGGTGTATTAAAAATCTGGGTAGCATATTGTTGGGGAAATTCAGGATTGGCACTATGTAAGATACTGCCAGGACTACCGATCTCCTCCCCAATAAAACATACATCCTGACTCTTTTGAAACCAATATGTAATGGCAGCGGCTATTGCTTCGGTGTAGAGTATATTTCGGAAATCAGTAAACTGTTCGCGTTCCCTGAAGGAGATCGCCTGCCACTCATCACCATTACTTCGGAGTCCATAATAAACAGTTTCTGGCTTTGGCCATAATTGCGGACGAATTCTTCTTGGGGTTTCGCCAGTCAAACAGAAATCCAAGGCTTTTGCAACACTGCTTATTGCGACATCCTTAATCCTACTAATTTCAGCTTCTGTCAAGATTCCCGCTTCTATCAATGAATTGGGAAAACAAGAAATAGCATCCTTACCCAACCATTTTTCTTCTTCTTCTCTGCTGCGATAGCCGATCTCACTTCCCCATATCTTTCCTGTGTGGTCATAATGGCGATATGTCTTAGCTTCAATGATGCAAGGCTTTCTCTTGGATTTAATCTGCTCGATCAGTTGATAAATCGCTAGAATGTCATAACCATCTACCATATAGCCATTCATACCATAGGCACTCGCCCTTTGGGATAGATTCTCAACGCTACAGCCATTTTCTACAGTTGTTGCCTCGGCATAAAGGTTATTTTCGATAAAAAAGATGATCGGTAAATCCCAGATGGCCGCTAAATTGCAGGCTTCATGGAAAGTTCCTTGATTGGTAGCTCCATCCCCCAAGAAACTGATGACTAGGTTTTGGGTTTTTTTGCACTTTTGGGCAAAAGCTACTCCCGTGGCTATGGGAATTCCTCCTCCTACAACTGCATTCGAGCCAAAAAAACCAGCTTCTCCGTAGCGCAAGTGCATCGAACCACCGTGTCCTCCGCAATATCCGGGAGCAAGTCCCATTATTTCAGCAAATGTTCGTCTAAGAACTTCAAGTCCTTTTTCGGGTAAATCTTGCTCAATAGGATTCCAATCATCCTGAAGCACATATTGCATCGATTTCCCTAAAAACAGATGATGCGCTCGGTGTGTTCCGTTAATTTGATCTGATTTTTCCAATGCTGCTATAGTAGCAGCGGCGATCGCTTCCTGGCCGATGCTCGAATGAATTGGTCCCCTAATCAATCCCTCCTTTTCTAGCTCTAGCAGAACGTTTTCAAATTCATTGATAATAAACATTTTGAAAATAATCCTTACTGCCAGAGAGGGGGAGAATACTTTCAAGTTGGCCTTTTCTGACTCCCATTTTTGCCAATTAAAGTGCAAATTCAACTTCTTTTGAAACATTGTTCTACCAATTCGTCTTTTTCACTGTAATTTTGAGATGTCATAATTTATCCCAAATTTTTGATGAGCCGAAAACCAATATGGGTGGTTCCCGTATCGGGTGACTGGGACTCCCGTGCAGCCGGACGGTATCGACTGCAATAATTTTTAGCACAGAGGTGTGAACCCCCTTTGATAACGTGTAGCGACCCCGATGCTGGTTTTTTCGGGTCAAAACTTTCAGCTTGGCTGGGACCTTCTGGGTTAACGCTATGAGCCATGTTCTTTCGTTCAACCTGATACCAGTCGGCTGTCCATTCCCAAACGTTACCCGTCATGTCATACAAACCGTAACCATTGGCTTCAAACGAACCCACAGGAGCCGTTCCCAAGTAGCCATCCGCTTTGGTATTTAGAAAAGGAAAAATCCCTTGCCAGGTATTAGCTTTTTTGGCAGAATATTCTTTGCCCCAAGTATAGGTAGAGTCTTTTAAACCACCTCTAGCTGCGTATTCCCATTGTGCTTCGGTGGGAAGTTGTTTCCCTGCCCACTTGGCATAAGCTAAGGCATCTTCATAGGCAATATGAACAACGGGATGCTTTTCTTTCCCTTTAATATCGCTATCGGGGCCGTAGGGATGTTGCCAGTTTGCACCCGTAACCCAATGCCACCAACTCATATAAGCGACTTGTTGAATGCCTTCTGCGGGAGGTTCAAAAACCAGAGAACCAGGCGATCGCTGCTCATCGGGTAAATCAGGAAATTGTTCTTTTGATAGGGGACGTTCGGCAATGGTAACGTAACCTGTATCTTCAACAAATTTGGTAAATTGAGCGTTGGTAATTTCGTGGGAGTCAATGCAAAATGAACTAACGGTAACATCTTCAACAGGTAGTTCTTCGATAAATTCTGGTTGCTCCGACCCCATTTTGAAATCTCCTTCGGGAATTAAAACCATATTTTCAGGACAAGTTGAAGAAGAAGAGGGGACAGCAAACGTACTCGGACTAAAAATAGTAAAAGTCAGAATAAAAACACTGAGAACAATTAGGAGTTTTTGAATGTAATTTTGAGAATTATTCATCATTTGATTTGCAGAATTATTTCGGTACAGAGAAACTTGATTTATTTAATATGAGAGGGAAAAGCTCCCGGCCATAGTCAACCGGGAGATTAAGTTTAACTTAGGTTAGTAAGTTAATTTGACCAAGGAGAGTTAGATACTGCTTCATTCGGGTTCCAGTGGAAATAATTTTGGAGTATTTTTCTAACCTTGTTACAAAAACCATTTCTGGCTTTTGACTTCGTTATCGAATAACTTCCTGAATTATTAAGTCCCAAAAATTTTCATTACTCACTTCGATTTCAGGTTCCTGGGGAGCCACTTCGTCGAGCAACTCAACTGTCAGTTTATTCACGGTGCCAGTGAAGGGGAAGGGAACTTCATCGGCGTAATCCAGCGAAACAGGAGAACCCAAATCTGTCCCAACATCGAAGCTCTCACTAGCGGTAAAAGCACCAGGCACCGTGCGCTCAACCGTGGTACTAGCAACTTCAGTTCCATCAACCTTAATCACCACATTGGCTGGAGCAAGGGGTTCCAGGCTAGTGAAGGTAGTTTTCACTTCAATGCTGTGGGGACCCGAAGGAATCGCTGCGGATTCAGCTTTGTACCGATCCAACAACATCATGTTGTACTCGTACTTGAGCTTTCCGTCCTCCATGAAAAAGGTCAAACCGCCACTCGCACCACCGAGAGCATAGAGGACACCGGAATCGTTACCGTTTAGGTCAACATCGATTGTCACCAAGTTGCTTTGACGACCTAAACCTGGTGCGGTAAACTCAGGCATCCGAGTCGTGGTGGTATCAAACGTCCAACTGGTGTAAGGAGTCGCGACCCGATCTTCAGGATGGATGCGCGTCCAGAGACCGCCGCCAATGGGAAAGACCTTATTTTCTTCTGCTTCTTGCAAGAACAGTTGCTTCATCATCTCCAGAATCTCTGGCTGTTCGGCTGCAAGATCGTTCTGTTGCGTGAAGTCCGTCGTCAGGTCGTATAATTCCCACACATCTTCACTAGAATCCCACTGTGCTAAAGCTTCACTGTCACCAGTAGTCCAGGGAGTCAGAGGACCAAACGTGCAGGCATACCAGCCATCGAAATAGATGCCACGACTGCCGTTATTCTCAAAATACTGGATCTCCTTTTCACCTGGTGCAGTGGGATCGTCAAAGGTATAGGCCATGCTAGTGCCATCAAGTGGCTCCTGGATAAAGCCATAGAACTCCTCTGGTGGGGTAATATCGAGAATGTCGTAAATGGTAGGGGCGATGTCGTTGACGTGATGGAACTGGGAACGGGCTGTGGAGTCTGGGGTAATCTTAGCCGGCCAAGAAATCACCAAGGGGTTGCGAGTCCCACCGAAGTGAGAGGCAATCAACTTGGTATAGCGGAACGGTGCATCGCCAGCCCAAGCCCAAGCTGCATTGTACATATTGTCCGTTTTCGCAGTTCCCAAGGCAGACAGACCAGAGGGATCTTCTGTGGTGCCAAATTGCTCGCTGAGAGCAAGAAGTTGTTCGTCTACTGTATTGGGAATCTGGTTCTGGGCGAGCAGTTCGCTGATGCTGCCCTTTTGCCCTTCAGCACTGGCACCGTTGTCGCCCCAAATGTAAAAGATCAGGGTGTTGTCTCGAATACCTTCGGTTTCGAGTTCGTCAACGATCTTCCCTGCTTGAGTATCTACATCCTCGACAAAGGCAGCGTAAAGCTCCATCAAGCGGATTTGGAAATCCCGTTCGGATTCGGGAATTTCAGTCCAAGCCTCCATCTCTTCGGGTCGAGGGGTATCGACGGTATCGGCTGCCAGGGGAAGCCAATCTAAACTTTTCTGGCGCTCAAACGTGCGGCGACGCAACTCATCCCAACCATCCTTAAATAGACTCTCACCATTATCGTCTTTATATTGATCGGCAAGTTCTCCGAAAATATGATGGGGACCGTGGGCAGCACCAGGAGCCCAGTAGAGAAAGAAGGGCTTGTCGGGAGTATACGCTTGACGCTGACGCAGCCAAGTCACCGCCTGATTCGCCATGTCTTCACTTAAATGGTATGGACTTCCATCAGGGAAATTGTGGGGGGGTTCGATCGGGGTTGTATTTTCAAACAGCCGTGGCTCATATTGGGAGGTTTCTCCGGCCATAAAGCCATAGAAATAGTCAAAGCCATAGCCAGTAGGCCAGCGATCGAAGGGTCCCATTTTGGTGGTTTCAGTGGCGGGGGTGTTATGCCATTTTCCAAAGGCGGCAGTTTTGTAACCATATTCGTGCAATACTGCTGGCAATGTGGCCGTCGTTTCGGGAATGACACCGAGATAACCATCCCAGTCTACCGCCCGTTCAGTGATCGTGCCGGAGTGAACACGTTGGTGATTGCGCCCGGTCAACAGGGAGGCACGAGTGGGAGAACAAATGGAAGTGGTATGGAAAGTGTTATAGGCAATTCCTTCATCCCACAGGCGTTTAATGGTGGGGGCATGAATCTCACCACCAAATGCTTCAGCCTGCCCAAATCCCACATCATCCAGGAGAATAACCAAGATATTGGGGGCATCGTCGGGTAGATAGTTCGGTTCTTCCCGCCGAATCATAGTGGACTCTTGTAGAGTCTCATTGGCGGTACTAGCAGAAGGCACGGGAGGAAAAGGTAGGGCGGTGCCATCAGCAGTTTGGGCTAATACAGGGGGAGCAATAGTCCCCCATAAGAGAGATGTTGCGATCGCTACCGCCACTACTCCTTTCAAAATCCGGTTCCAAAGACCGTTGAAAAACATAGATAAAACCTCATAAAAGTTACAGTCACTTATCGAATAACTTCCTGAATTATTAAGTCCCACAATTCTTGATTCCTGACTGTGATTTCAGGTGACTGGGGATTAGATTCATCGAGCAAATCAACCGTCACGTCATTCAAGGTTCCAGTAAAGTCAAAGGGCATTTCATCGACATAGCTTTCAGTTACAGGTGTCCCTGTATCAAAGCCTACATCGAAGGTTTCGTCCTGGTTAAATTTAACCGGAAGACTTTTTTCAACTCGACCTTGACCAATCTGGATGTCGTTAGCATAGAGAGCAACTGTTGCTCCAGCATAAGGTTCCTCACTATCTGTGAGATATTCTGCCTTAAAGGTAACGTTGCCTGTCGGTAAAGGGCTAGTGGACGTTATCTCATAGCGCTCTATCCCGGCAAGATTGTAGTGGTAAACCAGTTGCTCGTCCTTGATGAATAGTCCAAAACCGCCAAAACGCCCCCCTACGGTGAGCAGTACCCCTTCATCACCTGTGTTAAAGACCACATCGGCTGTGATGCTGTGGCTCTTGCCTTTCATGTCAGGGGCTGAAGTTTCCCTGGTGCGGAAATAATCGGGATAGGTAAAGGTGGTGCGCCCTTCGGTAATCGTCGGGCGATAGGACTCATCAAATCGTTCAGTTTTGCTGTCATCCAGAGGAAAGACGTTGTATTTAGAGGCTTCAGCATAGAACAGCTTAATCATTTCATCCAGCTTTTCGGGCTCTTGAGCAGCTAGATCGTTGGCCTGGGAAAAGTCTGCATTAATGTTGTAAAGCTCCCAGTTCATGTGCAGCACATCAATGGAGTCGTCGTTTTGGTCAAGCCAAGGCTCACCCCGCATGGCACTAGCCATCCAGCCATTATCGTAGATTCCCTGGTTGCCCAACATCTCAAAATATTGAGTGGTATGAAGAGTCTCAGCATCAGCATCATCAAAGGTATACACCAAACTTGTGCCTTCGATGGGCTTTTGATCGACACCATTGACTTTAACTGGAGCCGGAATACCCACTGCTTCTAAAATAGTCGGGAAAATATCAATGATGTGGCTGAACTGGTAGCGGGTGGTACCAATGTCCGTGATCCGAGCCGGCCAAGAAATTGCCATACCGTTGCGAGTACCGCCAAAGTGGGAAGCAATCTGTTTTGTCCATTGGAAGGGTGTATCCATTGCCCAAGCCCAAGCAGAGGGGAAGTGATTATAGTGCATCTCCCCACCGAGGGTATCCATGGCGGCTAGTTTGCTATCGAGAGTTTCCTCCAAGCCGTTGAAAAAGGTTACTTCATTGAGAAGTCCTTCAAAACCTCCTTCAGCACTGGAGCCGTTATCGCCAGCGATGTAGATAATCATCGTATTATCTAATTCACCAATCTCGTCAATGGCATCAATAACTCGACCGATCTCATAGTCGGTTTGCTCGGTAAAAGCTGCACAAACTTCCATCATACGGGCATATAAGGCTTGTTCATCAGCAGTCAATGAATCCCAGGCGGGTAGGGAAGCCGGACGAGGGGTTAACTCAGTCTCTGGGGGAATAACGCCCAATGCCTTCTGTTGCTCAAAGGCTTGTTTACGATATTCGTCCCACCCCATAGCGAACATACTTTCCCCGTTGTGTTCTGCCTTATATTGGTCATATTTGTCGAGCCATTTCTGAGGAACTTGGTGGGGAGAATGGGTAGCACCAGTAGCAAAGTAGGCTAGAAAGGGTTTTTCGGGTAATAAGACGTTTTGAGTCTTGATGTAGTTGATTGCATGATCGGCTAAATCGGTGTTGAAGTGATAAGGGGAACCATCGGCGTTGGTTTCCGCGGGTTGGACACGGGTTGTATTTTCAATAAGGGGAGGGTGGTATTGGTCAGCATCTCCGCCAATAAACCCATAAAAATAGTCAAACCCCAACCCTGTAGGCCAATGTTCAAACGGACCGGCTTCCGTGGCTTCCCATTCGGGAACGTTATGGTTTTTACCAAACCAGGCGGTTCCATAACCATAAGCCTGAAGGACTTGGGCAAAGGTGGCGGCACTTTGGGGAATAATGCTGTTATATCCAGGGTATCCCGTTGAGCCATTACTTAGGGCGCCAGTGGCTACGGAGTGGTGGTTTCGTCCAGTGAGTAGAGCAGCTCGTGTGGGGGAACAGAGTGCAGTGGTATGGAATTGGGTGTAGCGTAAGCCGTTGTCTGCCACCTTATCCATTGTCGGGGTGTTAATCATCGGGCTACCAAAGGTACCGAATTGACCATAGCCAACGTCATCCAGCATCACCACCAGGATATTGGGGGCATTTTCAATACCAAAGGTAGAAGGCAGTTTCAATTCTGGTTTATCGGGTACAGACTCAGGAACGGTTAGCCCAACTTTTCCCGAAAAGGGGTCGTCAGGATGGGGCAGAATTTGCTGTGCCATTGCTGGTGGGACAGTTGTTGTGAGCAGGAGAGAGGTGGCGATCGCAAACACCACAACGCCTCTCAACATTCGGTGCAAAAGACCGTTGAAAAACATAGATAAAATCTCATAAAAAGGGGTTAACAAAATCTCAGGCCGCATCCCAAAACACAATCTGGATGGCTTTGGGATGGCCTGTAGCGTTCCGAACGCTGCTAGTCACCTGTACTCACGTTAATCTCATCAACAATATCTTCAATGATTTTGTCAGGATCGGAGCTAAAAGGAGGTTGACTGGGAGGATACTTCTCAAAAGTTTCTAGGAAATTCTCCACCAGACCAATTGCTGGCAATAGCAAGAACTGTCGACGAGAATACCAATCGTTGTAATTATTGGAATCTGTATCAGCCCGTTCGTAAGGATCACGACGCAGGTTAAATAGTTTGGGTAAACGCAACTTAACAAAGGGTTCACGCCAGACATCGTAATAGTGCGCCCGTTGTTCAGCAAAGACGACTTTCCAGTCTCCAACCCGAACCCCTGGTAATTGCCCTTCATCGTTGAAGTAGATGAAACCAGGGCGCCGTCCCCGTTTATTATCGGGATCGGTTAAATAATCTAATTGATTAAACCCGTCAAGATAGGTTCCACAAAGGTTGGTGGAGTCATCGACACAAGGTTCTTTTAAGCTTTTTTTGATGTCAGGATCACCGGCGGCTGCCATCAAAGTGGGAACCCAATCTAAGTGAGAGAATATCTCATGGGATACTTTTCCGGCAGGAATATGACCTGGCCAGCGTACCAATGTGGGAACGCGATAACCTGCTTCCCAGTTGGTATTCTTTTCTCCACGAAAGGGACTCAAACCGCCATCGGGCCACTGGTTATAATGAGGTCCGTTGTCAGTGGTGTAAATAACAATGGTATTGTCAGCAATCCCTAAACTATCGAGTTGGTCGAGCAATTCGCCCACATGGCCATCATGCTCAAGCATTCCATCGCCGTAGAAACCCTGTCCACTGATTCCTTCTACCTCATCACTAATGTGGGTATAGAAGTGCATCCGACTGGGATTAAACCAGGTAAAGAAAGGCTGATTTTTGGCGGCCGATTCTTCAATAAACTGCTTTGTTCGATCAAGAAATTCCCGATCTACGGTCTTCATCCGCTCAATAGTCAGCTTTCCGGTATCCTTACAACTTTGATAACCTAACTCACCAAAGCGTTTTAACTGCAACTTAGTTAAGTTCTCACCGGCGGGTTCTGTATTCTCCCCTACAAGAATGGGTTCGCTGTGGTAAACTCCTGGGGTCGCTTTACAATCTAAGACTCCACGCGGTCCCAGGACTTTGGCAAAGTAACCATCGGGGCCCCCTGGATAGTCTGCATTTTCGGGTTCTTCTTCCGCATTTAGGTGATAAAGATTCCCAAAAAACTGGTCAAATCCATGTAAGGTGGGCAAAAACTCGTTTTTATCTCCTAAATGATTTTTGCCAAACTGTGCGGTTGCATAGCCGCGCTCTTTGAGCATTTTGGCCAAGGTTGGATCTTCATCTTGGATACCAAAGGGTGCGCCAGGAAATCCCACTTTCAGTAATCCTGTACGTAAACCGCTTTGTCCTGTGATAAAGGATGCTCGACCTGCTGTACAGCTTTGTTCAGCGTAATAGTCGGTAAATAACATCCCTTCTTTGGCAATGCGGTCGATATTAGGGGTATCGTATCCGACAATGCCTTTTTCATAGGCACTAATATTAGTCCAACCGATATCATCTCCCATGATCACAAGGATGTTGGGGGGAGCGGTTTGAGCAGAAGCTACACCTGTGGGAAACCAAGGCAAAATTCCTGACAGCACAAGCATTAGGGATATAGCTAAAGCTATCCCCGTTTTCATTGCTTTTCGCACGAAAAAACTCCTCCTACAATCAAATTTTTCAGACAAGAATAAGATTAATTTAGGAAAGAATTAAGCATTCTTTTTTCTACTTATTCCCAAGTGTGGTCACACATACGTAATAATTATCAAAAACCATATATTTGTCAAGGAATTATACAAAATATTTAGGATTTTCTAGAATTGTTGCTCTTTATTGATAAATATCCTCTTAGTTGTTAAGATAAAAGAAGTTTACTTTTTTGAAGATCCAAAAAACGCAATTTTTATCTGTTTCCCACAATTATCAATTTCAATCTGTTAATTATTGGGGTCAATTATCAGTAGATTGCGAAGGAAGCTTGCCAAATAATTTTTTATAATCACGGGCTAAATGACCTCGATGTAAAAAGCCAAATTGTTCGGCTAATTCCTTGATTGAAATATCTATATCCTTGCCAAGAAGTGCTTGATGAAATTTATTAAGACGGATTTTCTTTAAATAGGCTTTAGGGGAAATATTATAATAATGATTAAAAGTATATTCTAGAGTTCTTTGACTCACTCCAACCTCTTGACAAATATCAGCAGTGACGATATCTTTATGCCAATGATTAATCATATATTCTTCAGCTTTTTCAAGCAAAGAACGCTTCTTGATAACTATTTTTTCGGGCTGAATATTGCAGTTTTTTGCTAAATATAAAAGAATCTGGATAGGAATTTTTTCCGTTAATATTTGACGTAAATTCTTCACTAATATTTGGCGTTGATTCTTATCATTAGATTGATTCAAATTCAACATTGTTTTGTATAATAGAAAGCATGAAAAACGCAAATATTGCATTTGTGTGGACGAAAGAAGTCCAACAGAAGGAATAGACTTTGTCTCCAAAAAAAATGCGGGTTTAGGTAAGTTTAAATGCTCGCATAAATGGACTAAGTAAGTGTCTCTGATATGAAAAGCATAAGTTGTCGAAAAAGACTTTTCTAGAAGAGTAAATTCTGTATTAGGGGAACCATATAAAAGGTAATTATCTTGGAGGTCATACTTGTTCTCAAACAGTGACCATAAGGGACGAAAGGGAATCCAAAATAACCAATAATTTGGTAAATTGATCCCTTCAAATCTAGACGAACAATTATAGTCCCGATATGAGCATAGAACCTGATCACTCGTAATATTTAAGACAGTTGCTTGTAATTTGTTTCCAATTATTTGCCAACGATCAAAGTTCATATAACGTTGATATTGAGCAAACAAATCTATCTCATCATAATAAGAATAGCTTAAATAAAGATCAGCAGTAGGTTTAATAATCTTGTTTTGATTACCCATCACAAATATTTTGACAGCAAAAAACTAATAACATAAGCATTTTATTTTAACAGAGAAAGTCATTTTTACAATAGTTTTATAGCAGGAGTCAGAAGTTTGAAGTCAAAAATTGCGTTTTTTGGATCTTTAAAAACTAGCTCGACAAGTGTTATATGGTAGAATGTAGCCACAGCTATATTTTGCTGATGTAGTCGACAAAAGGCTTCCCGTCCACAGTTAAATTGTTGCTTAAGGTGGAGGTCATTGGTTGTGCAAGTTGTTTATGTCGCTTCGAGAGTATTTTAGCTTTTTTATTTTCTCTCTAAACAATCACAATCTTTCGTCAATCCCTTTAATTGACTTTTTTGCCAATGGTTTGATTATGATGAAATAAGCCCCTTTGCGCTTTCCTAGTTCCATGAAGTCCATTTCAGTCATTCGCGCTCGCCTCCTTGCTTCTGAGGACACCCTTTGTTCTCTCTGGCAACTTATGGCGCACCCCTACAGCGAACTGATCGCAACTTTACTAGAATATATCTCTAATCATCCCGATTTCTCCACATGGCTCGAACAATGTCGACTTCCCAATACCCTCATCAAAGATTACGTCAAAACCCTTAAAACTGAATCTCCCTATCAAGACTTACCTGGACGCTTTCGAGATTCAGCCGTTATCCTAGTCACCACCATTTACAAATCTTGGTTTGCCGTCAAAAAACGGAAACTCTTTTCCCTTCAAGGAAAAAAACGTTTTCTTGCTATTCTCAAAAGTGACGAAGAACTACAACAAGACAGTGGATATGATCTTTACACCCTGACGAGGGAGGCTGAAAAATTACTCCAGGATATTCAAGCTCAACTTGAACAACAATGGCAAGAGGAACAAACTAGACCCATAGATGAAGAAGCTATTTTCTGGCAAGTTACCAATCATCTTTATTCCTTGTACGATCAAACCAAATCCGTCAAAAAACGCTCTGTCATCGCTTATCTCATCAAAAACAATCATCAACTCCCTAATCAACCCGAAGACCCCCAAGCCTATCAACTTCGTCGCCAAGCCAAAGTCATACAAATTCAACGTCTTGAGAAACAACTTAAAGCTTCGGCCCCTCACCCAAGAATTCTTGATGAGCGTCTTTGGTTAGAGGCTCTTAATCAATCTTTAAGAGCTATTACTGAAGTTAACGATCTCGAACAAATACAACAACAACTACTACTAAAATTTCCCCATTTACCCTATCCCGTTTTCTACAATTCTAATATTGATCTCTATTGGTCACTCAATGACCAGGAACGGATTTGTCTTACCTTTAACGGACTAAAAAGTAAGAATGTTTTATTTGAACTGACTTGCGATCGACGACAGTTACCTTACTTTCAACGTATTCTATACGACTATCAAAGCTATCGACGAGAAGATATCTCTGTCCCGGCTGGTTTACTTCTACTGCGTTCAGCCCAATTAATTTGGAAACCCGCAACCAGTAAAGGAGAACCCTGGAATAACCATCACCTCTATCTTCATTGTTCCATTGATCAATGCCTTTGGTCACAAGGAGGTATTGAACAAGCTCGACAAGAACTTGTCAAAAAAACTCAACAGACTCTCGTTTCCTGTCAAGCCAAAGAAAAAGAAACATCTCTGACTCCTCACCAAAAGCGAAATATTCAACGCTTAGAAACATCCCTCGAAAAACTAAAAACTTTTGATACTAAGCATTTAAACCCCACTCAATCCCACAATTTTGACAAACATTCTGACATTATTATCGGTGTCTCTTTCGGACTCAAAATTCCTGTTACCCTGGCTATCATCAATATACGAACTAAAGCCAATCTGGGTTTTCTTTCTCCTAGACAACTTTTGAGCCGAACTCAGACTATCTTAGCTCGTCAATCTTCTCAGCGAAAAAAACGAAAAGTCAGTGATTATCAACGCTATCTAAATTATTTACAGCAAAGACACGACAATCAACATCAACGCCATAAAGCCCAGAAAAAATTCGCTGATAACCAATTTGCTGAAGCTAATACAGGCAGATACTTTAGCCGACTCTTTGCCAACTCCATCATAGAAATCGCTCGAACTCATCAAGCTCATATTATTGTCGTGAGTAACTTAAAAAATATTAGAGAAGTTATAGAAGCTGAAGTCAGAGCTAGAGCAGAGTTAAAATATCCAGGAAATAAAGATTTACAGCAGAAATATGCTCAGAATTTTCGCTCTAGTGTTAATCAGTGGAACTATAACCAACTGACTCAATGTATTTCCCGTGCTGCCCTTAAGGTTGGCATTGAAGTTACTAGCGTTCGCCAAAATACCAAAGGAACTCCACAACAAAAATCGAGGCAACTTGTCCTCAACTACTTGAAAAGCCAACAAGAGACTGCTCAAAATTCGGATGTTGAATATCTAAACAATCAACTATAATTGAAGTGCGCCAGCATTCATGCGAAAGCTCACGGATGTTTGGAGTGAGGGTTTGTTTGACTGCGATGCAGTCCTACTTTCTGTACCCTACAGTACTGTCTGCCTCTGAAGCTGAGTCAAGGCTTAAGTCTCGCTTTGACTGACAAAATCCAACATAATCAAAACATATCTGCTTTGATTATAGCTTGGTAAGGTCGTACCCAAGCAAAGGGGGTATGGATTTCTGGGGAGACTATTCCGATCAGGAGTCCCAGAACCTAACGCGCACCATAAAAAAAACCATCATCTTGGTTTCTATTATGGCTAGTGTGATGCAACGTCGTCAAGGACGGTACTCAAACACCCCTTTTGGGGAATCTCTTTTGGAACTCAATCTGATGGCTCATAGTGGGGTTAAATTTCCCAGAGAGCCAACAAATCGCTCAAATCACGACCTGTGTTAACTTTCATCAGTAGTTTTTTTGTCATAAAAAAAAATGACAAGGAGGCTGAAATAAGTTTTTCAAACAGAGCCGTCAGAATAGTGGTTAGAAGCTTTGTTTAATCAGGGCTTTAGAAGATAGAGTTTCATCGGGCTTTTGACCTTACAATTGATTGAAAGAAAGATAGCCATTTTGGATAGGATTTAGTTCCCTGTTTCATCGGACTTTTTGCCGTCTGACTCGGTTTAAAACCTCAAAAAATAACTCTAAGCTACTATTCAAAGTTAAAGAGATTGAAAGGCGCACTTCGTTCGGGATTTAGACACTAGCTCCAGATTAATGTTGGTGTCTATTTTTTTGTATGCTCATAATTAATTTTATGACATTAATTCTTTAACATAGGAACAAAGTCTATTTTATAAGATTTTTTAGGAGAGCAGAATTTCTTTATCATCATTAAAAACCTTATGAAAAGCAGCTTATAACCAATTTCCCTTTCTAGTTTGTGACAATAATTCTTTAATTTTGGACAATAATTATTTAATGTACACTGTCACTGATGACAAATAATGTGTCACTGTACAAAAAAAAATCGGGATGACTGGATTCGAACCAGCGGCCCCTTCGTCCCGAACGAAGTGCGCTACCAAGCTGCGCTACATCCCGTTAGCATATTAATTGTACCAAAATTGACGGCTAAAAATCATTAAGACTTGCCACATTACTCACGTCAACTCCAGAGCAAGCACGTTTGATCAAACCCGCTAACACTTTACCTGGCCCCACTTCTAATACTTGAGTAATCTCTTGTTGAGGTAAGGCTAACATAATCTCACGCCAACGCACCGATCCCGTCATTTGTTGGGTTAAACGTTCTTTTAAAACCGTTGCTGAGGTACTGGGAGTGGGGTCAACATTGGACAACACAGGAACCTTCCCATCGGAAAAATCAGCCTCTTCTAATAGCTGTTTAAACTTTCCGGCTGCTTCGGCCATCAAAGGAGAATGAAACGCCCCGGATACCTTTAACTCAACAGCCCGTTTACTCTTAACTTGAGAACAAAGTTGATCCACTGCTTCAGGTGTTCCAGAAATGACCACTTGTTGCTCGCTGTTATCATTAGCTAACACCACATCAGGAATAGCTGCGATCGCTTGTTCTAACCCAGATCGATCAAACTTCATCAACGCCACCATTTTACCCCCAGCCGACTCACTCATCAACTCGGCCCGACGTTTAACCAAGGTTAACCCGGTGGCAAAATCAAACACTTCTGCTGCATACAAAGCCGAATATTCCCCTAAACTATGACCAGCTACTAAATCTACCGTTTGACCCTTATCTTTCAACAAATCGATTAAAATACTTTCTACCACATACAAACAGGGTTGAGTATATAACGTCTTAGATAATTCGCCTTCATCCCCTTGACATTTATCCAACACCGACCAACCTAAGATATCTTTAGCCTGTTCAAAGCGATCTTTTCCGATGGGCGTTGTGACTAAATCTCCCCCCATCCCTACTGCTTGTGATCCTTGTCCTGGAAATACCCACGCTGTTTTCATAATTAATAACCGAATAATTGTTTCTGGTTTAAACACCCCAACGGAAAATAGCTGCGCCCCAAGTTAACCCCGCACCAAACCCTGACGTAGCTACCACATCCCCCGATTGGATTTTTCCTTCCCTAATGGCTTCATCCAGCGCAAGGGGAATGGAGGCAGCCGAAGTATTGCCATACTTATCTAAATTAGCAATAACTTTCTGGGGCGGAATTTTCAGACGTTTGGCTACCGCATCGATAATTCTTTGATTGGCTTGATGTAGAATGAGCCAGTCAATATCATCGGTGGTTAACCGGGCGTTAAACAGTGCTTTTCCTATGACTACTGGCACCTTTTCCACCGCAAAACGATAAACATCCCGTCCCTTCATGGTAATGGGCTGATAGGTGCCTTGATTGACCGTTACACCTTCTTTTAACCCTTTGTCTGTGCCGTGATAGCCCAGGTTTAGGGCATCATGTTGTTTCCCATCGCTGTACATAGCAAACCCCAACAGGTGATCATTCTCTGGAATGCCTTGACACACCACCGCCCCGGCACCATCCCCAAAGAGAACGCAAGTGGTACGATCTGACCAATCAACCCAACGGGAAAGGATATCAGCCCCGATCACAAGAACGTTCTTATAGACTCCTGTACGGATAAATTGGGCTGCGGTGATTAACCCAAACACAAAACCGGAACAAGCGGCCGTTAAATCAAAAGCCACTGCTTGATCAGCTTCTAAGATATGTTGTACCTTCGCTGCACTGCCAAAGAGATCATCGGCCGTAGACGTAGCCAAGATAATCAAGTCTATATCTCCAGGGGTTAGCCCGGCCATAGCGATCGCTTTTGTGGCTGCTTGAGCGGAGAGTTCACTCAAAGACGCGTCTGTTGTGGCTAAATGTCGCTGACGAATTCCGGTGCGGGTGCGAATCCACTCATCAGAGGTTTCGACCAAAAGACTTAAATCGTCATTGGTCATCACCTGCTTCGGTGCAGCCGAACCACAACCTATGATGCTTACCCCGATTGCTTTCAATAGCCTTTCCCCCTAATGGTTCCTAACAATGACCAAACGCTCATCCCCTCATTATCCCATTATTTTTCCACCGACGCTTGAACTGTATCGGGGGTAGGATTTTGTTGGGAAGCTTTGATGCGATCCAATATTTGATTATCGATCGCTTCTTTGGCTAAACGAATGGCATTAAAAATGGAGGGACCGTTGGAGCTACCATGACTAATAATACAAATACCAGCGACTCCTAATAATAGGGCCCCTCCGTGTTCAGCGTGATCGATCCGTTGTTTAAGTTTTTTCAGGTTAGGTTTAAGAATAGCCGTTCCTAATATCCCGCGCCATCCTTGGGGTAGTTCTTCGCGCATGATTTGTAAGACGATTTCTCCCACCGCTTCAGCGAACTTCAAGAGAACATTGCCCACAAAACCGTCGCAAACAATCACATCAAAGTTACCCGAAAGCACATCCCGTCCTTCCGCATTACCGATAAAAGGAATGGTTTTGTTATTTTCTAATAATTGATAGGTGGCTAGGGCTAAATCGTTCCCTTTGCTTGATTCTTCCCCAATGTTGAGCAGCCCTACTTTGGGTTGCTTTACCCCCATCACATATTGACTGTAAATCGTCCCCATCTGGGCAAATTGTTCTAGATATTTGGGACGACAATCTACGTTTGCCCCTACGTCTAAGACAATTACCGATTTTCCTGCTACAAGGGTCGGAAAGACGGTTCCAATGGCTGGACGATCAATGCCTTTGAGACGACCTAATCTCAGGGTTGCTGCCCCCATCGCAGCCCCGGAATGTCCGGCGGATACCACGGCATCAGCCCGATTTTTTTTGACCAAGTCCATTGATACATTGATGGAAGCTTTCGGTTTGCGTCGAAGTTCGCTAATGCCTTCGTGCATCTCGATCGCCCCCTCTGAGTCTACAATCTCTATGTTAGGGGAGGGATGATGATTTTGAAGGCACGCTTCAATTGATGGGCGATCGCCCACCAATAAAATGTCTACATCCAACTCTTCGGACGCTCGGATTGCCCCGGCGACGATTTCTTTGGGAGCGTAATCTCCCCCCATAGCATCTACTGCTATTCTTGCGCGATTTCCTGCCATTGCTCAAAACGATAGAAGCCACCAAGATTTTAACAGACGCTTTGAACAATTTTGAAATGAATTCCTTGTTATTTTTCTAATCATACTCATAATGATTATGAATTAAAAGGAGATGGGGGACTGATACTAGATCTGCTTTAGACAGTAGATAATCATATTAAGAAGGCAGAGGGAGAAAGAATATTACTCTACGATGATAAGCGGATTTGGTATGATAGCAGTTTTCAATTATGATTGCATCTATGCAATTAGAAGCAGATAATTTCAGATAAGTTCATCATTTTAAGATAGAATAATCCTTGTAAGATAACCTTTTAAAAGATGAATTTTTTAACCAATCTTTTTGCTGCACCTCAATCAACCCAAAAATCAACTCAAAAAAAAGAACAAATTGGACTGCCTCGAACCCAAAAAAGTCGTCGAGGAATCCACATAAAATCCTCTGAAGAAATTGCCATTATGCGTCAATCTTCTTTAATTGTGGCAACGGTTCTCAAAGAAATCCAAGAAATAGTTAAACCAGGAATGACCACAGGAGATTTGGACAATTATGCCGAACAAAGAATCAGAGAAATGGGAGCTAAACCTAGCTTTAAAGGTTATTATGGCTTTCCAGGATCGATTTGTGCCAGTATTAACCATGAAGTCGTTCATGGCATTCCTAATGCTAAAAGAAGAATTCGCCGAGGGGATGTTTTAAAAGTCGATACGGGGGCTTATTATCAAGGATATCATGGAGATTCTTGTATTACCATTGCTGTTGATCAAGTGTCTTCTAAAACCGCTCGTTTAATTCAGGCAGCAGAAGAAGCTTTATATGCAGGAATTGGTCAGGTCAAAGCAGGAAATTATTTATCAGATATTGCCGGAGCCATTGAAGATGTGGTTAAAAAATACGGCTATTCTGTCGTAGAAGATTATACGGGTCATGGAGTGGGACAAAACTTACATGAAGAACCCCCCGTGTTTAATTATCGCACCAAAGAAATTCCCAAGATTAAGCTCAAAGAAGGGATGACATTAGCCATTGAACCCATTGTTAATCAAGGGTCTAAATATACAAAAACGTTACGCGATCGCTGGACAGTAGTGACAGTAGATAATCGCTTATCGGCACAGTTTGAACATACAGTTTTAGTAACAACAACAGGCTACGAAATTTTAACCGATAGAACTCATCTTAATTGAGTTCAGACTTAGGAGTTCGGAGGAAGCTACGCGCACCTTCGGTGGCGGAATTATTGATAATTAGTTAATAATTTAGGCTAATAAGAATTGATCAGGTTTCGGTATTTTCTACTTCTCAGAGAAGACTGATAGCTATCTTATCGATTATTATTAAAATATAAGACAATGTTTTCGAGGATCGTTCGACAGGAGATATGGATTACAAAGATTACTATGCCACATTGGGTGTCAATAAAAACGCCAGCGCAGACGAGATCAAAAAAGCCTTCCGCAAATTAGCGGTAAAATATCATCCTGACCGAAACCCTGATAATAAGCAAGCTGAAGAACGGTTCAAAGAGATCAGCGAAGCTTATGAAGTATTGTCTGATGGGGAGAAACGCAAAAAATATGACCAGTTTGGCCAATATTGGAAACAAGCGGGTCAAAGCACTTGGCCCGGTGCTGGTGCTAATGTGGATATGGGAAACTTTGATTTTAGCCAGTATGGTAACTTTGAAGAGTTTATCAACGAATTATTAGGGCGGTTTTCCACCCCAGGGGGAGCAAGAACTGGAAACTATGCTTATAGTAGTCCAGGGGGAGGATATAGTGGCTATAGCAGTAGTGGTTTTGGCAACCAAACCCCAGCGCCAAACCGAGAAGCAACCCTAAAACTGACGTTTTCTGAAGCGTTTCGCGGGGTACAAAAACGCCTTAACTTAGGGGATGAGATTATAGATGTACGTATTCCTCCAGGGGCCAAAAATGGTAGTCGTATTCGTGTTCGGGGGAAAGGGGGTGGTAGTCCCTACAGTCAAAATAGAGGAGACTTGTATCTCAATGTAGAACTAACTCCCCATGATTTTTTTAAGTTTGAAGAAGATAACCTGGTCTGTGAAGTTCCTATTACCCCTGATGAAGCGGTATTAGGAACCACCATAGACGTACCCACCCCAGATGGTATGGTAACAGTTAAAGTTCCTCCTGGAATTCGTTCGGGCCAGTCCTTACGGTTGCGTGGCAAAGGATGGGTTAACCAGAAAAAGGGAAGAGGGGATCAATTTGTGAAAATTACCATTGACACACCTCAACATCTCACTGACATAGAACGAACTTATTACGAAAAAATTCGCGATAGTCGTACCTATGAACCCCGTAAACATCTACAACAGATTAGTTTATGATAGATTGAGGCTTCCCAAATATGGTCGATGGCTACAGCATATATGGAATTCTGTAGATCTGGGTTAAATTGAATATCCCAATTTACAGAAATTGGGGTATGATTCCTATGTTTGTGGTTTGTTTTTTATTAAGATAAATGAATTTAAAAAATTTGATTCGACAAATCCCCGGAAGTAAAAAGTTAGCTCAGGCATTAGGGCTGACTACAATGACGAAATCTATCCCAGGTGGACGCAATTTTCTCGTAGAAATGCTACCTAAACAATCAATAGGTGCTGAGATAGGAGTTGATACCGGTAATTTTTCTGAGAAAATTATTAACTCGATTGCTCCCAAAGAACTACATTTGATTGACCCTTGGGAGTATCAGGTTTCAGACACATACATAAACGCGCGGTACGGTGGTAAGGCTAAAGAAGGTCAAAAAACGATGGATGAACGTTACTTAGGAGTGTGTGATCGGTTTTGCTCGCAAATACAATCTGGACAGGTACAGGTTCACCGAGGTTATTCGACTGATATTCTTGAGCAGTTTCCAGATGAATACTTTGACTGGATATATATTGACGGGAACCATTTATATGAGTATGTCTTGAAGGACTTAGAATTATCCTTCAAGAAAACTAAATCGGGAGGCTTCATAACTGGAGATGACTATCGCAGTGGTGGTTGGTGGAAAGGTGGTGTAAAACAAGCGGTTGATGAGTTCAGAAAAAGAAGAGATATTAAACTGGTCGAAATATGTAATGGTCAGTTCGTATTTCGCAAAGCTTAAGGATTGTTTTAAATTGCCAGATTCCCCATAATCGTGACATCAACGCATCAATAACTATCAGAAATGAAGCCTTACGGATATTGCGAGTGGGTAATTCGCCGTCGCACGGCGAAGGTAAGACGCGCTCAAGACACTCATCCCTAATGAAGTTAGAAGCCTCAACTATCATCTTTGATGAGTGTTGAGGTCGTTCACGAGGGGGAACATTCCTCTAAAATAGTGAACTGTACATGGTTAATGGCTAAATTACCAATAGAAACTTGTTGCTTGTTTAAGACAAGGCCATCGATCATTAACCGTTCAAAAGGAACCCCTTTACTCATTTCCGCATGATACCAAGCTAACCCCATAAAAAACCTTGTGGGATAAGGGCCACCTTCGTAGATATCATCGGGGTTTGATTCCATCGGTAACCAACCAATACCAGGGATATAAAACTCCAACCACACATGATTATAATCCGGTTTTAAGGGGAGATGGCGAACTAAAGCAGACGCAGGACATTTGTAACGGCCGACAGTACGACAAGCGATACCATTCAAACGAAATAAAGCCAGTAACACCCCTACATATTCCCCACAAGATCCGATACCCCGTCTTAGGGCAATATCGGGAGTATCAATATGGGGTTTAATGCCATAGGATAGGCGATCGTAGACGTAGTTACGAATACTATAGATTTTTCTGAGAAGGTTGGTTTCCCGTCCCACTGCTTCGACGGCGGCCCGTTGAATAATATCCGTATCCATCGCTAAATTATCATTATCCACTAAATAGCGATCGCTGTATTCTGAGGGCATTTCTGGGGGGGTTTCGCAGTCACGTGGCGTTAAGTTATATTTAATTCCCCATACTTCTATTAAGGCTTTCCAACCAAAAATACAACGGGTATGTTCCGTTAGCGTATCAAATTTAAACACGGCCACCCGTTGACCATTTTCTAGTATTTCCGTAAAAGGGAGGCCAATGGGTTCCACTTGACGAACTTTTTGACGATGGGTTTCGGCTGGTAAGGCCATACGCCACTCTAAATTGTTTAATTCGATGGGATCAAGGGGGGCTAACTCTTCTACATAGATCATTTCTACTAGATAACCATTAGACAACGCATAATGATCATCGGCATAGTAGCGAAAATATAAAGGATGAATAAAGGTTTCTATACGATAGAGGAGTTCATGGTTAGGATCGGCGTTAGGATTATCTCGGATGTAGGGTTCATGATTCACATAAGAGACATATAAGGTGTCTTGGTTTGTGTTGGGATCATGATAGAAACTGATGCCGGTGGGACATTCAAAGGGGGTTAATAAACTAAATTTTTGTTTCCCTGTTGCCCGATCTAAACAATAAACACTCTGTTCTAAAGTATCACTTACCCAGAGTTCTTCCCCTTTAATGGTAATATTTTCAACCCCAATTCCTGGAGCGTATAAACGGGTGATTTCTTTCGCACTGTCTTTATTGAAAACTGAAATAGTACCCGATTTTTGTGAGGAAATATAAACCGTTGATTCCCAGATGGCGACACCATTAACAGGATCAGAAAGTCGGGTAAATAGTTCACATTTAAAATCGGGATCGTCTAAGTTACAATAATAAACACTATAACGGGAGGTAAACCATAGTTGATTATTGGCGATCGCTAGTCCTGTCGCCCCGATAAAATCTTCCCAATGATTAATATTAAGAACTTTTGTGTTGTGGGTAATAGGATCAACTTCTAATAAATAACCATTACGATTATCTAAGGCATATAATTTATTTTTATAAAAAGCAATTCCATGAATTTCTGAGGCTGCAATCGGTCGAATAGTTGCAGCATTAAACTGTTGTTGTGGGGAGACAGATAAAAGGGTATCAGAAATCATGTTTGATGCTTAAGAATGGTCTATCGGTGAGCAGTGAGCAGTAAAGAGTGAATAGTCATCAGAAATTGCTTATGAATCCTTCATCATTACTGGGCTTTCTCTAGTTTATCAAGTCTAGCAGAATAAACCCTTAAAAAATGCTTATTTTGAACTAATTATCCCAAAAGAATCTTCTATTTTTATTAAATTTTTTCTTATAGGAGCAAATTTATGATAAAAACTAACCGCTATCAATGGTGAGTTAACACAGATAAGAAACTGCTTATGATAACCTAAATGATAACCCTCTCATCCATTCTACAGTCTCAAATAATCATAATTATGTTAGAAACTAAACCTAAATTTCAAACCTTTGAGGACTATTTAGCTTACGATGACAACAGTAATAAATACTATGAATTATTTAATGGAGAGTTAATTGAAATGCCTCCAGAATCAGGAATTAATGTACAAATTGGCATCTTTTTAATCCTTCAGTTTTCGCGATTGCTTGATTATCGTCAGATTCGAGGTCAAGGATTAGAATTAGAAGTGAGAGGAGAACCGAGAAACCGTTATCCAGACCTTACCATACTTAGACAAGAACATATCAATTTATTAGCAAAACGTAATACTATTCGTTTGTTTATGCCACCTCCTTTATTAGTAGTAGAAATTGTCAGTCCTGGAGAATTACAACGACATCGAGACTATATTGCTAAACGGATACAGTATCAAGATTGTTCTATACCTGAATATTGGATTATTGATCCTGAAGCCCAAACTATATTAGTATTAGAATTGAAAGATAAAATATACGTTGAAGTAGGAGAGTTTTTAGGAGAAAACAAAATTATATCCCCTCAGTTTCCTCAATTAGATTTATCGGCATCGCAACTTTTTGAATATCAATAATAAAATAGAATACAATCATAATTATGTTAGAAACTAAACCTAAATTCCAAAGCTTTGAAGATTATTTAGTTTATGATGACAACAGTGATAAATACTATGAACTATTTAACGGAGAATTGATAGAAATGCCCCCAGAATCGGGAATTAATGTACAGATTGCCAATCGTCTATTTCTTATTTTTGCTCTGTTCTTAGGGACGGATCAAGTGAGGGGTCAAGGATTAGAATTAGAAGTGAGAGGAGAACCCAGAAACCGTTATCCAGACCTTACCATAATTCGAGAAGAACATATCAGTTTATTAGCAAAACGTAATACTATTCGTTTGTTTATGCCCCCTCCTTTATTAGTAGTAGAAATTGTTAGTCCTGGAGAATTACAACGACATCGAGACTATATTGCTAAACGGATACAGTATCAAGATTGTGCTATTCCTGAATATTGGATTATTGACCCTGAAAAAAAAGCAGTATTAGTCTTAGAATTGAAAGATAAAATATACGTTGAAGTAGGAGAGTTTTTAGGAGAAAACAAAATTATATCCCCTCAGTTTC
>JASJDN010000066.1 GCA_030065205.1 Crocosphaera sp. | reverse complement strand
GGGAGCAGGGGGAGCAGAGGGAGAAAAAGATTAATTTTGTTTCTCGTCTTCCCACACTCCCCACCCTTCCCACACTCCCCACCCTTACTTCTTAATGGTTTCCAGAAAATTTAGTAAAATTTCTTGGTGAATTTTCCCTAAAGGCCGAACGTCACCAAGCTTTTTAGAGTAACATTCTCCTTTTTTAACCGCGTCGGGAGACACTAACTCTAAATCGGCTCCTTCCTGTAAATTTAGCTCTTCTATAGGTACGGTTAAAGGGGCATGAAAAATATAGCGCAAAGCCACTTCATCATCGTAGCGACAGAAAAAGACAGGATCACTAATCTGATAATTAATCTCTTCAATAACCTCTCGTTTCACCCCCATTTCTGGGGTTTCGTCTGCTTCGAGGTGGCCGCCAAAAAAACCCCAGCGATCGGGATAGATGATAGTGGGTATATTATCCCGTAACTGCATCAAAAAGCGACCTTCTTGATGCAGAATAGCTAAAGCCACGCGACGGACATTATTTGGTATTGCGTTTGTGGGGGAGGAGAAACTCATTAGGATCAGGTTTAGAAAGGGGTTTAACGTCAGAAGGCTCGATTTCAGTATCCGCTACAGGTTGAACCGTTGGCCGAGTCTGTGGCGCATTCGCCTCTAATTTTTCAACCTCTAAGATATACAACTCTCCCACATCTTGACCACCTAGAGGAATGGATTGATAGGTCACTTTTCCGGTAATTTGGACTGTTTCCCCTGTTTGGGGAAGGGGGTTATCCGTAAGCACCCAGATGGTTCCTGTGTCATCTTGCAGTTGATAGGAACCACTCTCTAAAAAAGGCGCACGATCAACCACTTTTCCTTCTAAATAGATGAGGTTATCCTCTGGAGTGCTTTCTGTGGACGGTTGGGGGGAAATGTTTCCGATAGGGGTTCTAGAGGGTTGCGCTAACCCTAAATGGTTTAGGGGCGTACATCCTAGCATTCCCCCTACCAAGAGGGAAAAAATGGCCCCATGAACCCCTCGAATGTTTAAAACTTTCATGATCACTGCCGTGAAATTAACTGGCTTGAGATAGGCTAAACAATAGGACACCATAAAAGACTCCTCCGTTCCATATTTATCTAGGTTATCCATGTCTTCTGAAACTGCTTCTTTGTTAAACGGTAAAGCATTAGCGCAAAAAATTCAGGGAGAATTAAAAACAACCGTCGAAACGTTACAAGGAAAGATCGGTCGTCCCCCTGGTTTAGCGGTGATTATGGTAGGAGATAACCCGGCCAGTGCGGTTTATGTTCGTAACAAGGAAAAGGCTTGCGCTAAGGTGGGAATTGCTTCTTTTGGTCGTCATTTACCCACCGAAACCCCCCAAGAAGAAGTGGAAGCCTTAATTCAGCAGTTAAATGAAGATAAACGGGTGGATGGCATTTTAGTCCAGTTACCCTTACCTCCCCATTTAGATACGGTTAAATTACTCCATGCGATCGCCCCTGAAAAAGATGCGGATGGGTTACATCCCATGAACCTGGGCCATTTAATCCGAGGAGAAGCCGGGTTACGCAGTTGTACGCCGGCGGGGGTAATGCGTTTGTTAGAAGAATATAATTTGGACGTAGCGGGGAAACACGCGGTGGTGGTGGGACGCAGCATTTTAGTGGGGAAACCCTTAGCATTGATGTTGTTAGAAAAAAATGCAACGGTTAGTATTGCTCATTCCAGGACTCCCGACTTAGGAGAAATGACCCGTCAAGGGGATATTATTATTGCTGCGGTAGGGAAACCCAATTTAATTACTGGGGAGATGGTCAAACCGGGGTGTGTGGCCATTGATGTGGGGATTAATCGTATCATAACGGAAGAGGGCGCGTCTAAATTGGTAGGAGATTTTGAGTTTAACTCCGTGTCTCAGGTGAGTGGTTATATTACCCCTGTTCCTGGGGGGGTGGGTCCGATGACAGTGGCCATGTTATTGCAAAATACGGTGTTAAGTTATCAATCATACGATGGCGAATCCTGAGACTGATCTAACCGTTGATTGATGAGATCGATAATAATTTTAGTTCTTCTTTTTCTTCCCCTATCCCTTGGATGATAATAGGTATCATACATAAGTTCTGGAGGTAATAACGAGTTATCCAGAGAGTCTAAAAACGGGATATTTTGCTCTTCCCAAAACGTTTTGATTTTCTGTGCAGATGCTTGAAAAGGGGGTTTTTGATAATCATCCGTACGGGTTGATACTGGATAAAGCGGAATCAATATCGCCCCTTTTTCGGTTGCAACTTCGATAAAGCTTTTGAGATATCCACCTGAATCGATCTTTCCTAGGGAATGGGGTAGTGCTGTCGCCGAAACTGTGGGCATAACTGGATCATCTTCTTTTCCTATATTACAAGTCTCATCTCCGTATTCATTGAGTGTTAACCCACTGTAACAACCATACAAAATACGTTGTTGTTGAAGTCTTTCTTCAATCACTTTTCTCGATAAGTGGCCACGAAAATAATTTTGGTATTCACTATAATTGGGCCAGGAAAAAGCATTTTCTAACACAAAAGTCAGAAAAGAGATGGGTGAGATTTTCCAGAGGGATTTTGAATCATAGGAAATCATAAATTTAGACAGTACCATATACTCATTAAAATCATAGGAAATACCAGGTGAAGAATACAATGGATACTCTAGAGGAAGGAGAATAATGTCTCCTTTATTAATAAATTTTTCTGAACGATTGAGGATATATTCACCCCCTAAACCAGCATGAGATGCTAAATTAATGGCTTTAATTCCAGTGGTTTCGGAAATTTGTTTCGCTGAGAGTCCAAACAGTGCATTACTTCCAGAAACAATTAAAATTTTTCTTTGATTAGGAAGAACATTGGAAGCGGTTTTTTCTTTATGTGTTAAAGTTAAGTTCAACCAATCCTCTGTTCCAATAAGGCGACCAGTTGAGAGTAAAATATCAAGATCAATTAAAGTTTTTGTGATTGGATAAGTTAAAATAGTTGCCAAGAAAATCCAGGTAAAACTGATAACATTATTTCTTTTTTTTTTGAATTTTATTGATATTTGATTTTTCTTAAATATCGTTATTTTCATAACCCATCCTCGTTAAAAAATCGTGAGAACTAAATACAGATTTAATTGGTTCTTATGTTCTTTGTTGTGTTGATGGAACAAATAAAATCTGATAACGTCTACGGGTAGGCATACTCTATAAATGAAATTATGTAATAATGGTCAAATTAAAATTAAAGTCACTTGATTTTAAAAGTGTTTTGTCAATATAGAATAGCACAAGATCAACCATAACTCATTAAAACTAAATCATTATGAATCTGACAACTCCAGTCGCTTTTCTTATATTTAAGCGTCCTGAACTGACTCAAAGAGTATTTAATGCGATCGCTCAAGTAAAACCGAAAAAATTGTTGGTAGTAGCCGATGGTCCGGCATCAGAGCAAGATAAGGAAAAATGCCAACAAACTAGAGCTATTATTCAACAAGTGGATTGGGATTGTGAAGTTCTCACTAACTTTGCTGATGAAAATTTAGGCTGTAAAAAACGGATTTCTAGCGGACTGGATTGGGTTTTCTCACAAGTAGAAGAAGCCATTATCATTGAAGATGATTGTTTACCAGGGCTATCTTTTTTTGAATTTTGTCAAACCTTACTAGATTATTACCGCCATGATGAAAGAATAATGCACATCAGTGGTGATAATTTTCAACTTGGCCAGAGTCGGACTCAACATAGTTATTATTTTTCTAAATATCCTCATAATTGGGGTTGGGCAACTTGGAGAAGAGCGTGGAAACATTATGACGTAACCCTCAAAGATTGGCCAGAATTTCGCCAAAGTGGTAAACTAGCTGGCGTTTTTCCTGACCCCAAAGAACTAGCCTATTGGACAGATTTATTAGAGCGAACCTATCAAGGAGAAATGGACACTTGGGATTTTCCTTGGTGTTACAGTTGTTGGCTACAAAACGGTTTAACCATCTTACCGGATGTCAATTTAGTTAGCAATATTGGGTTTGGTATCGACGCTACCTTTAAAAAAGTCAGTCATCCATTAGCCAATTTACCCATTCAATCCATCGGGAAGATTAAACACCCTGAGTTTGTCATGGTGAATGAAGCAGCCGATGCTTACACTCGTTATTATATCTTTCTTGATGAAGAAAACTTCTATTATCAACAGGATCAAATGGTTAGACAAAGACAGCAAATTGAACAGGGAAAAGACAATTTGCTTCAACTTCAACAACAAATTATTACGACCAAAGAACAGATTACAGGTATGAAGTCCAGTAAATTTTGGAAACTAAGACAAAAATGGTTTAAAGTCAAAGGCAAACTGGGACTTAACTCAGAAAACGATCTCCCTCAATGGGAAGGAACCGTGAGTGAATCGATGATTTTGGATGTACCAGAAACTCCCCAGACTGTTGCTGTCGTTGCTGAGAGTAATGAAGTGGGGATCGAAAGAGATGAAAATCCAACACCTTCTCCAATGATTCAAGAAAATAAGCATTTAGAATATATTAAAGCCAAAATTCAACCCTTTACCCTAGTGGGACCAGAAAGGATGGAAAGTCTTTATAATTTATCCCAACGGATTGATTTAGAGAATATTCCAGGGGATGTGGTAGAGTGTGGGGTTTTTAATGGCGGAACAGCAGCCATTTTAGCCCATTTTGCCACTAACTCTTATAAGTATGAGCGGAAAGCTTGGTTTTTTGATTCTTTTCAAGGAATGCCAGAAACCACCGAAGAAGACGAAGAAGAAGCTAAAGAATATGTAGGAGAAGTGGTAGGGGATCTCTCAAAAGTGTTAACCGTATTGAACCTAGTTAACGCGGATATGACGAAGGTGGAAATTCTCAAAGGATGGTTTGATGACACATTTCCCACCGTTAATATTCCCAAAATTGCCTTACTCAATATTGATGCAGACTGGTATATTCCCGTTAAACTCTGTTTAGAAACCTTTTATGATGCGGTGGTTCCGGGTGGTTTTATTTCCTTTGATGACTATGGTCATTGGCCGGGATGCAAAAAAGCGGTAGATGAATTCTTCCAAGAACGGCAACTTTCTTATAAATTGCACGAAGTGGATTATACTGCTCGATGGATTCAAAAACTTTAGGATAACTTTTTTAATTAACAACAGTTAAGAGGAAACTAAGTAAAAATCATGCCTACCCTAGACTGGCTCAAACAAGAATTTGACTACGGATACGATAGCGGTGACGTCCTTTCTCTCGTTCCCAACGACACCCGTCAAGAAGAAGAAAAACTCTCAGGGGCCTCCTATCGAGAAGTGTTCCTCAAAGCCGTCGTTCCCCACCTCAAACCCAATGCGAAGGTCTTAGAACTCGGTCCAGGAAAAGGGTCTTGGTCAAGAGCAATTTTAAAATATATTCCCGAAGGGGAATTACAAGTGATTGACTTTCAGGACGTAACACAATGGCTTCAACCGGAAAATTATGGAGGGAGATTAATTTGTCATTTTGCTGAAGATAATTCCTTTTCTGCAGTGCCAGATAACTATTTTGACTTTTTTTGGTCTTTTGGGGTTTTGTGTCACAACAATGTAGATAATATTGCTGAAATTCTCAAAAATGCTTTACCTAAAGTGAAGCCAGGAGGGTTGGCCATTCACCAATACGGGGACTGGAATAAATTAGATGATTATGGTTGGGAAAAAGGAGGGGTTCCGGTTCGGTTCCAACAACAACCAGACGAGGAAATTTGGTGGCCCCGCAATAATCGCGCCACTATGTATTCGATCGCTCAACAAGCAGGATGGAGCGTCATTACGGCTGATTTAGCACTGGTAGAACGAGATTCTATGATCGTTTTGCGTCGTCTTCCCTAACTTAAGTTACCCTATTTTTCTTTAATATTGCCCTTAATCATTCACAACAAATAATGGTATATTCTGCACCCATCGCCCTATTTATCGGTCATCGTCCAGAGTTGACCGAAAAAATCCTCAATGCGATTGCTCAAGTTCGTCCTCAAACCCTATTGATCTTTGCTAATGGTTCTCCATCTCCCGAAACCGAAGAGAAATGTCAGCAAACACGGGAACTCATTCAACAGATCAATGGGGAAACTCAGGTGTTAACCCATCTGTGTGATACTTATTTAGATCCCGCTCAAAAAATGGCAACGGCCTTGGATTGGATCTTTTCTCAGGTAGAAGAAGTGGTTATTGTCGAGGAAACTTGTTATCCTTCCCTAAGCTTTTTTGCCTTTTGTGAACGCTTATTAACCGATTATGGCCAAGATGAACGGATTACCCATATTAACGGCATTAAGGGACATCAACAGCCATCTGTCACAGAAACTAGCTATGATTTTTCTCTATACCCTCATTATTTAGGTTGGGCGACCTGGAAACGGGTTTGGCAGCATTATGATAGTGAACTCAAACAGTGGCCGCACTTGTATCATCAGGGGTTACTCAAAGGGCTGTTTGCTGACCCCCAAGAACAGGAATATTGGACAAGACAACTTAAAGGTCGTTTTCAGGGAGACTCAAAGGATGGGACTTTAGCTTGGAACTTAGCTTGTTGGTCTCAACATGGCCTGGCCATTACCCCTTCTGTTGACCTGGTTTATGGGTTAGAAACCGAAGAATATCCTAGTTTTTATCCTACTGTTGCCCAGGGATCTGCATTCTTCATGAGAGGGGGTAAATTGACCCTTAATCATCCTAAATATGTATTAGCTAATCAGACTAATGATCTGCAAATCGCGGCTCAATTCTTAGTGACTGATCCTGGGTTGGATCTTTACCAACAATTACAAGAAAAACGGGAAGAATTAGAACACAAACATCTAGCAGAAAAAAAAGAAATCATAGAATCTCAATATCATTCGATCTATAGTAAGACATCTGAATTAACGGAACAACTTCAACAAGGACAAGCCATTGTTGAAGCCATAGAATCGAGCAAATTCTGGAAACTCAGACAACGCTGGATTCGGTTAAAAGAGGCGATTTTAAACTCTCCGTTATTTTCCACTCAAATGAGTGTTAGGCAACAATTTAAAGCCAATGCCAGAACGATAGAAACCCCACCTCATCTATCAGTAGTAAGTCCTCTAACCGGTTCGTCTTCTGTTAGACTCTTAGAAAGAATGCCAGCCCAAAAGTTGATTGATGACTGGAAACTTCATACCCAACTGGATATTACAGAAGAATTAAAAGGACATCCTGAAATTTATCTTTATCAATGCGAGCAAACGAAATTAAACTTTTTTGCTCCTCTTGATACAGTGGGATCGGGAAATTTGTACGCTCAGTTAGATAAATTTGAATGGTATTATAGCGATGATAAATGGGAATATTCTCTGGCTTTACAAGATTTATCAGGGTGTAACAATGTTTTAGAAGTGGGATCTGGATTTGGATTTTTTATTGAAAAAGCACAAAGTAAAGGTATTAAGATAACGGGACTCGAACTCAATGAACACGCGGTTAAAGTGGCTGAAGACAAACAGTTACCTGTTAAACCATTAGACCTACAAAATGTCGCTGAAAATGCTCCCGAATCCTATGATGCTGTGTGTAGTTTTCAAGTGTTAGAACACGTTAGTAATCCTAAAGATTTTATTCGTTGGTCGGTAGAAGTTCTCAAACCAGGGGGCAAATTAATTCTCGGGGTTCCTAATGCCCACAGCTTTTTGAAACATCAATATTGTTTGTTAGATATGCCTCCCCATCACATGACGCAATGGTCAGCCGAAACGTTTAAGTCTTTGGAAAATCTCTTTCCTATTAAACTGATAAAAGTCAAAATAGAACCCTTAGCAGATTGTCATGTAACCGGTTATTTAACCAGTTATCGAGACTATTGGTGTTCCGTTTCTCCCTTGGGTAAATTTGTCTTCAGCGAACCAGCCATGTCTTATTACGAAACTATTTTAAATCAAGGATTAAGAAAGTGGTTTCCTGGGCAAACCCTTTATGTCGAATTTAAGAAAATTGGTTAAAGGAGACAGGAGATGATACCCCCTGACTTCGCTTTAAAAAGAGGGCAGGTAGGAGGGCTGTTAAATACTATCTGATTTTATTGTTAATTAATTAAACTATTATAATCCATGAAATACCTTAACTTAGGTTGCGGTTCTCACTTTCATCCTGATTGGACAAATGTTGATTTTGTCTCCACTCAAGAAGGAGTCATGTCCCATGATTTACGGCAAGGCATTCCCTTTGAAGATGCTTCGTTTGATGTGGTTTATCATTCCCATGTCCTCGAACATTTTACCCAAGGAGAAGCGGAAAGATTTTTAGAAGAATGTCACCGTGTTTTGCGGCCAAACGGGTTAATTCGCGTGGTCGTTCCTAATTTAGAAAGTTTGGCTAGACTATACCTTAAATACTTAGAAGAAGCCAGCCAAGGGTCAACCGAAGCAATGGCTAAATATGATTGGATTTTACTAGAAATGTTCGATCAAGTTGCCCGTCATCAATCTGGGGGCGAAATGGCCCTTTATTTAGCGGATGAAAATATTCCTAATGAATCTTTTATTATCGAACGGATTGGTATAGAAGGGGAAAATTTAATTAAGTTATTGCGTCCCCTCAAAGATCAAATTCCGCCTCCTTTTTCGTTTAATCCCAAAACCGATGATTTTGATGAAGTCGCCCTCAAAGTGGGTAAATTTCGTCTCAGTGGAGAAGTTCATCAGTGGATGTACGACCGCTATTCTCTCGAACGGATTTTAACAAAAACAGGCTTTACTGATGTCAAAGTTTGTCAAGCCCACGAGTCAAGAATTACAAATTTTGAGCAATTTGGCTTAGATGTCACCAAAGAGGGACGAATTCGTAAACCCGACTCTCTATTTGTGGAAGCAGTGGAATCTCGCCCCAATTATTGGCAACAAATATTTGTTTCAGGTAGCCATCAGACACCCCCCGTAAAAGTCGTCCAGTTAAACACCATTGATGTGGGTGGAGGGGCCGCTAGGGCTGCTTATCGTTTACACAAGGGACTGCAACAAGCCGGACAACAATCTTTACTGTTGGCTAAATATAAGCTTTCTAGCGATGAAACGGTGGGTGTCGTTCAATCTCTCCCATCCTCAGATACAACGGAAACCGACCCCTTTACCGCTTTACAGACCCATTATATCAACGAAAATCGTACGGATTTATCTAATACCTTATTCAATTTTCCCTATCCTGGATGGGATATCAGTCAAGTGGAAGAAGTGCAAACGGCTGATATTATTCAGTTACATTGGGTGGCCATGTTTC
Source organism: Crocosphaera sp. (assembly GCA_030065205.1). GTDB lineage: Bacteria > Cyanobacteriota > Cyanobacteriia > Cyanobacteriales > Microcystaceae > Crocosphaera. Next base: position 25,060 of record JASJDN010000066.1, on the reverse strand, counting down.
AGTCCCCTCAAACCCTCAAACGTTTAGCCAGTTTAGGGAAACCCATCGTTTGGACCCTTCATGATATGTGGGGGTTTACTGGGGGATGTCACTATTCTGCTGGCTGTGAAGGCTATCAAACCAGTTGTAATAATTGTCCTCAATTAAAAGACGATAAGTTTGGTTTAGCAGCAGCTATTTTGAAAGATAAATTAGATTTATTATCAGGGATAAATTTAACCCTTGTTACCCCTAGTTATTGGTTAGCTGATTGTGTGGGAAAAAGTGCTTTATTTAAACATCAACGGGTTGAAGTGATTCCTAATGGTGTGGAAACCGATAGATTTATGCCGATTGCAAAAGTAAAAGCGAAAGAAAGTTTAGGCATTAAACCAAATAGCTTTACTTTATTAATTGGTGCCGATAATGGTAATGAAAAGCGCAAGGGATTTGAGGAAATGATCAAATCCCTTGAAGTGTGTTTAGAAGATGAAAAATTTTATATTGCTGTTCAACAGGAAAAAATTAAATTATTATCCTTTGGTGTGCCTAATGAACAACTGAGTTCTCTAAAAATTCCTGTGGTTTCTTTAGGACAGATTAAGTCTGATGATAAGTTAGCAGAAATCTATTCCGCAGCCGATATTTTTGTCTTACCTTCCTTAGAAGATAATCTACCTAATACTATGTTAGAGTCCATGAGTTGTGGTACCCCTGTCGTGGGATTTGAGATAGGCGGTTTACCTGATTTAGTTCAGGATAATATCACTGGAAAATTAGTGCCAGCAGGAGACTATTCTGCTTTAGCTACAGCCATTTTAACCGCGTTTAAAACCCCAGAACAAAGAGCAAAAATGGGAGAAAATTGTCGCCAATTAATTGAAGAAAAGTATTCTCTTTCAGTGCAAGCAAATAATTATTTAGAATTGTACAAAGATTTACTGAGTAATCATCCATTAGAGGAGTTAGAGCCTCAAGAAGTTAATAGATATGACCTTAAATCTCCAGACAAAAAAACAAAAGGAATTTTTGTTCCAATTAATACTCAATTAAACTCTGCTTCTAGTCCTGTACTAGAGTCAGTATTACGTTATTCTTTATCACAAGAATTAACTCAAACTCAAAAGAAAATGGAAACCATTATCCAATCCCATCAACAAGAAATTAATCAATATCAATCATCTCAACCCTCTCAAGATTTATCAGTTGAGATGCAGCAGTATCAACAACAAATTCAAAGCTTAACCGAAGAACTTGAAGCCATGAAAACCAGTAAGTTTTGGAAATTGCGATCGCTTTGGTTTAAGATTAAGCAAAAATTAGGCTTACCCACTGACTAATTGTTTTAAAAGACTATTACTAACTATCATGAAAATTTCAATTATTACCGTTTGCAAAAATGCTGAAAAAACCATAAAAAAAGCCATACAAAGCGTCATCAATCAAACTTATTCAAATATTGAATATATTGTAATTGATGGCAACTCCAATGATAAAACCTCAAAAATTATTGAGCAGTATAAAACACAGATAAATCAATGGGTAAGCGAACCTGATACTGGCATTTATAATGCGATGAATAAAGGTATAAAAATAGCAACAGGAGACTTTATTTATTTCCTGAATTCTGATGACTATTTGCTGGATAATGATGTCATTCAAGATGTAGTTAATTATCTAAATGAGCATCCTAATTGTGATATTATTTATGGGGATTTAGAAGCACGAGATCAAGATAATACTATCTTGGTTAAACCGCCTCAACCTCAGAAAATTTTAGAGTGGATGATCTATGGTAGTATGCCTCATCAAGCCACATTAGCTAAAGCCAATATTTTTGAGAAATATGGTTTATTTAATGAAGGTTATAAGATAGTTGCTGATGTTGAATGGTATCTCAATCTTTTAAAATATAATGAAATTAATTGGCAGTATTATCCGCGAACAATCGCTTCTTATGCTCTCAATGGTTTGTCGACTAAAGATATTAAATTAACGAGGGGAGAATATTGGCAAGTTCATAATACTGCTCAAGTTTATCAAGGAAATGATTGGGATAAAAAAAGACTTCTAAAGTATCAAGATATCATTTTATATTTTGAGGAACAATTAATATTATTTAAGAAAAACAATGAACAGTTGCAGAATCAAATAGATAATATTAATAAGCAATTTCAAGTCTCTCAAACTTCCGTGATTAATCAGAAGCATCAAATACAACAACTTCAACAAGAATTAGCAGCAATGAAAACCAGTAAATTCTGGAAATTAAGAAATTTTTGGTTTAAACTCAAGAAACCCTTAAGATTTTTCTCAACGTTGGGAAAAGCTTATTAAATTTTTCAACACCGACTGTTTAACATTACTATCAAAATAAACACTGATGAAATCTACAACAGCTAAACAAACAACCCATAACCCGACAAATCAAAATAATCTTTTTCCTCCTGAAACTTGGAGAAAGAAGAACTTACTATACTATCAAGACATAGAAAGATTTTATCGTTTTTATGTCAAATCCAATTCTAAAGTCTTAGAAATAGGTTCAGGAACAGGATATTTGTTGGCCTCTGTTAATCCTGACTATGGTTTAGGAATTGATATCAATGAGCAAGCTATTGAATATGCTAAATATCGATTTCCTGACTTAGATTTTCTCTTAAAAGATGGAGAATATTATCAATCTGAACAAAAATTTGACTATATTCTTTTAGCGAATACGGTCAGTTATCTTCATAACTTGCACAAAACTTTTAACAATTTAGCTGATGCTTGTCATCCTAACACCCGTTTAATTTTGACTTTTCATAATCCAGCTTGGGAAATCGTCCTCAAACTAGCAACTTTATTGAAACAAAGAACCCCAATTGATAACTTAAATTGGTTAAGTTATCAAGACATAAAAAATATTTTAAACTTAAACGGATTTGAAATAATTTCCCATCATAAACAAATGCTAATACCCAGGCGTATTATTGGGTTATCTTGGCTTTTTAATAAAATAATTGCTCAACTGCCTTTAATTAATCAATTATGTTTAACTGAATCCATTGTTGCTCGACCAAAAATCAATCAAAGCAATACAATTAAGCAACATCAAACCTTAACTTGTTCTGTGATTATTCCGGCCCGAAATGAAGCCGGAAATATTGAAAGTTGTGTCACCCGAATGCCCCAACTAGGAAAACACACGGAAATTATTTTTATTGAAGGTCATTCCAAGGATAATACCTGGGAAGAAATTCAAAGAGTACAAGCAAAATATGGTCATCAATGGGACATCAAAATTTGTCAGCAAACCGGCAAAGGAAAAGGGGATGCGGTGCGTCAAGGGTTTGCGATGGCAACAGGGGACATTTTGATGATTTTGGACTCTGATTTGACCGTTAGACCCGAAGATTTAACCCATTTCTTTGATGCCTTGGCTTCAGGTGCCTGTGAATTTGCTAATGGTTGTCGTTTGGTTTATCCAGTTCATCCTCAAGCCATGCCTTGGTTAAATCGTATGGCCAATCGATTTTTTGCTTGGTTACTCTCCTATTTACTAGGTATAAAAATCAAAGACTCTCTTTGTGGGACTAAAGTATTATTTCGTCATCATTATCAACAGATTTCCGAAAACCGTTCCTATTTTGGAGAATTTGATCCTTTTGGGGATTTTGATTTGTTATTTGGTGCTGCAAAACTGGGCTTACAGATGAAAGATGTGCCAGTAAGATACGACCCCAGAACCTATGGCTCTTCTAATATTCAACATTTTAAGGAGGGAATCGTTCTTTTAAAAATGTGTTTATTTGCAGCCAGAAAAATAAAATTCCGTTAACTACTAATACTACTTATTCTGGTTGAGGCGTTAATGAGATTTCCCAGTTCCTGGGAATGACAATTAAAAATATCAAAAATGACTGAAACAATCCTACAAGAACATAGAGTAACTTGGCAAAAAAAGCCCATTCTGCGAGCCTTGTATACCACTTGGTATCGAGAAATGACGGCTCAACTTTCTCCTGGACAAACCTTAGAATTAGGAGGCGGTAGTGGCAACTTTAAAGAGTTTGCTCCCAATGTTACCTCCAGCGATATTGTTCCTCTCCCTTGGATTGATGTGGTGGCTGATGCTCAAAATATGCCATTTCCTGATCAATCTTTTGATAATATTGTGATGTTTGATGTTCTTCATCATATTGAAAATGTTACCCTATTTTTTAACGAAGCATTACGCATTCTTCGTCCTGGGGGCAAAATTATTATGATGGAGCCTTATATCTCACCAGTTTCTTGGCTAGTTTATCATTTTTTACACCCGGAACCTGTTAACTTTAAACAAAATCCTTTAATCTTTGTTGACCCTTCTCCTAATCGTCAACCGTTTGATTCCAATCAAGCTTTTGCAACGATTTTGTTTGAACGAAAGTTCGCCCAATTTAGAAATAAATATCCCCAACTTTTAAAGGTTTATCATCGTCGTTTGGCATTTTTTATTTATCCTTTAAGTGGAGGCTTTGAAAAACCATCATTAGTGCCAATGTTTTTATATAAACCCTTATTCAATTTAGAAAAAATGTTATCTTTTATGAGTCAATTGCTCGCGTTTCGTATTTTAGTCGTTTTAGAAAAAAGGGAAGTTTAAATCATGAAAATTTCCACAGAAGGTAAGATTAAAATTGCTCGTTTACTGAGTCGTTTGATTGTGACAATTCGTTCTTGGTTTGGTTTATCTTCCATAACAAGAGTTAAACGTCGAGGGGTTAAATGGTCCCTAGATTTACGAGAAGGAATTGATCTGGCTATCTATTTAAACGTCTATGAACCAGAAACCCTCAATTCTTTTAAATCTCTTATTAAACCTGGGGATATTGTCTTAGATATTGGGGCAAATATTGGTGCCATGACCCTTCCGTTAGCGCAAGCAGTAGGAGAAACGGGTCAAGTCATTTCTTTTGAACCGACAACTTGGGCCTACGAAAAATTACAACGAAATTTAGCCCTTAATCCTCAATTAATGCATCGTGTTCAAGCTGAACAAATCATGTTATTAGATAGAGGAGAAAATCCTCCTGCTTTAGTTTATTCAAGTTGGGATTTAACGGCTGAAGTTGATAATAATCCGAGTATTCATCCCCTCCATCAAGGTAAATTAATGACGACAGATGGGGTTCAAGGTATTTCTTTAGATGAATATTGCGAACAGCAAAAAATAGAAAAAATTGATCTAATTAAATTAGATGTGGATGGTTATGAACTTACCGTATTAAACGGTGCTAAGAAAACGTTAAGACAGTATCGACCAAAAATTATCATGGAAATGGCTTTATATGTACAAGAAGAACGGCAACAAATCGATGAGTTACTGATAACATTACAAGCAGCTGACTATCAGTTAGTACAGTTAACAAATTGTCAACCTATTGCCATGAATCAAACCGCCTTAGAAAAGCTTTGTCATAAAGCTGGTGGCATCAATGTTCTTGCTATTCCCAAGCCCTAGAGGAGATTAATTATGTCAATCATACAGCAAGTTTTACTCTGGATTTATGCCCTATTTAAAAAAATAGGTTTATTAGAAACAGCTTGGTTTAAAAATTTTTTTTATTGGGCTTACTTTTTTTATAAAAAACATATAGAAGATCCATTTTTTGGATTAACTCAACAATATCCAGACCTTTTTAAAGGAGGTCACATTTTAGATGTAGGGGCTAATATTGGTTACACAGCCACCTTATTTAGTCAAGTTATTACCCCAGGTTTTCAGGTTTATGCTTTTGAACCTGAAACAAAAAATGTTGATAGTTTAAGAGAAATTCTCAATATTTATCATTTAATTGGTCAAGTGATTCCTATTCAAGCTGCTGTTGGTGCAGAAAAAGGAACGATTGAATTATGGCACAATGAAAGCCATCATGCTGATCATCGAATTCTTACCAAGACTTATAAATCATCTGGAGTTGCCCTACAAGAAGTTTCTCAAGTTGTCTTATTATCTATCGATGATTTTGTTCAAAATGAGTTAAACAATGGTGTCGTTAAGTTTATTAAAATTGATGTCCAAGGGTATGAATTACCGGTTTGTTTAGGAATGGAAAAGACTTTACACAATAATCCTGATGCAGCAATTGTTTTAGAATATATGCCTTCTATGATTACTGAATTAGGGTTTATTCCTCAAGAAATACTGGAATTTTTTCAGAAACGAGGTTATTTTATGTATATTCTTAACAAAGGAGGTAAATTACTGAAAGCTGATTTAACAATTATAAAACAAGAAATCAAAAAAAGAACTTATATTGATCTAGTTTTTACTCATAAATTAATTTAATAAAACAATCATGAAATCAACCACCGAATCACAAACAAAATGGAGCAAAAATAGCAATTACCATCAAAAAGAAATAGGAAATTTTCTGATTACTAATCTCTTAATTGCTGGAGTTATTACCTTAATTTGTTTTTTCTTTTTTTGGCAAACAGGGCTATTATTCAGTGGCTTGAATTTGTTTATGAATGATCACACCATTGTCACCATGCACCAACAAGTTCAACAAATGGGACTCTGGGCTACCATAAAGCAATGGGTTTTGATTGATCATAACATGGGTCGATTTGTCCCGCTTTATTATACGAATCAAGTTTTGCTCACTCAACTATTAGGAATTAATGCCAGTGTTTGGTTTACTTGTAGTGCTTTATTACTTAGTTTAACTGCGTTTGCAATGGTTTGGTTTGCCCGACTATTGAATATTCCCTTATTAATAGCTTGTCTCTTTCCAGCGTTCGCTTTAATCGGTCCACAAGCATCAATCTGGACACAGCCTAGTTATACTCAAGTGACAGGAACCTTTTTTCTCGCAGTTGCTATGATTTTAACTGTAATTGTTGCTAAAAGTCAACATAAAACTGAAACATTAATATTGAATAGTTTGTTTGTTTTATCAACCCTTTGTGCGTCTTTAATCAAAGAGTCTTATATTATCTGTATCCCTGCTTTAATGGCTCTTAGGATTTGGTCTTACAGTCATTTTAATGGTACATCATTGTATAAATCAGTTCAAAAAACCCTAAAAACAAATCTTATTATTCTGGGAATTTTAATCGCTGAATTATGCTACATTTTTTTTGTGATCGGTTCCAATGGAATGAACTATGCAGGAATTGATCAACAAACCTTTCAACTTTCTAAAATTTTAAGTACAGCCTTGGATTTGTTTTATAGTAGTCATTTATGGATTTTTATGGCTTCATTGGTAGCCACAATTATTATTATTATTTATCAAAAGAAATCTCTTCAGGGCTTTATTAAGCAATTATTACCTACTCTGATTATTTCGTTATTAATTATAGGACCCCAAATTTTACTGTACACAAAGTCTGGTATTTTAGGGATGTTGGGTTATTACTTGATACCGGCAACTGTTGGTTCAGCATTTTTGATTACTTATTCAATAAAACTGCTTCGTAATCATTCAAAAGTCACTGCTTATATTTTTATCGGTATTTCAATCGCTGTTATCACCTCTACTATTCCGCAAGTTTGGACAGTCTATAATAATATTGCCTACAATAATTCTAATATTAATCAACTTTTTGAAAAAATAGCTGATTGTACGCCTAATAATAAAGCCATTCTTTTTGCTGTTAATCCAAGAGTTCGATATGAAGCTGCTAGTGTAACGCCAAATATTCTTGATTATGTTTATAATCGAAAAAATCTGTTGATTGCCACTTATGGATTGAAAGATACTGAATTTTTTTCTGATACTCTCCAAGAGGCTGAGAATTATTTGACATACCTTGCACCTCAAGCGGTCATTGATCACTATGATAGTGGAACAATCAGTTCATTCGATAAAAAAGAAGAAATTTCTACAGTGGTTGTTTTTGATGGCTTAGATGATGATTTTTTCAAGACTTCAAATTCATGGTTTCAGTTAGATAGTTATGAGAAAACGGAATTTCCTATTCCCTTAGCATCAGCTAATTTATATTGCAAATCTATCAAAAATAATCCAAAGTAAGTTGACTTTATTTATAAAACTCTCAATCAGAAAAAGATATTGTTGAATTTTAAATATGTAGCATAAAAAATGAAACTTAAAAAACTATCCTTCAAGATTCCTCAAATATATTTACTTCTCATTATATTAATTATTAGCATAAGCTGGTATTACTTAATTCTATTTTTAGGACTCCCTGAAACCATTAATCAAATTTTTTTAGTAACCAATCATTTAACTATTTTTATTATTATTAGTTTTACTTTCTTATATTTAGCTTATTTACCTAATGGTTGGCTAGGAATTTTCACAAGTTTTACGGCTACTCTAACTTTATTTGCTGGACAACTAGCAGGACTATGGCATAATTTGGCTGGTTACTATACATTGATTGGTCTGTTTCCTTTTAATGATACTAATTTTTATTATATAAGCAGTTTGAAGCTCTTAGAAGGTCAACCATTTCATCCTGTCGGTTCTTGGCGACCTTTATCTCATGCAGCTATAGGAACTGTATTAGGATTAACTCAACAAAATTTGCAGCTTACTATTACCATTATTGTTTTATTAATAGCAATTAGTTGCTTTTTTTTAGCCCGTGAAGTTCAATTTAGTCATGGTACAGCTTCCGGGGTTTTAGTGTTAACAGTAATTTTCGTATTCATTAAACCTTTTATTGGTTCTGTAGGCACAGAAAATTTAGGGTTTGCGTTTGGAGTAGTTGGCTTAACCATGTTATGGCGAGGTTTACAACGTGAAGAAAAAATGTGGTGGTTAGGTGGTCTTTTGATCCTCACATTAGGCTTAAATATTCGTGCAGGAACCTACTTTATTTTACCCGCTTTTGCTTTGTTAGGAGCTTGGATATTTCGTCATAAATCTCAGCTTTCTTTGAACTTTTTGATGAGTGAATTTACTGTTATTTTTTTAGGATTTTTTATTAATTCTTTAATCTTTAAACTGGTTGCTTTTCCTGGGGCTGAACCTAATGGCAATTTTGCAGTCGTTTTATATGGGATGGCAGTTGAAGGTAGTTGGGTTTCTTTTCATGAAGATTATCCAAATATAGTAGATAATAAAGAAATTTATCGCCTAGCATTTCAAGCAATATGGGCTGACCCTTTAGTATTAGTTAGAAGCTTTTGGCGTGCTAGTCAAGAATTTTTTAAGGATGGTTTTCTTTTTTCTTTTATAAGAAGTCCTCAAATTCTAATTCTGTTACAGGTTCTTAGTCTCCTTAGTTTTTTTAACTTTTATCGTCAACGGAAAATCCTAATTCCATCTTTTATATTAACTGGATTATTAGGTATTTTATTGTCTTTGCCATTTGTTCCTCCTTGGGATGCAGGAATCCGAGTTTATGCAACAACGATTCCCTTTCTTGCACTTTTTCCAGCTTTAGGGTTAGCTTTTATTATTAATTGTTTCTCAACTTTTTTACCTAAAAGAATAAGTCAATCTCAGGATGTCTCTTCTCTTTTAGCTATTTTTACAGTTGGGTTAGTTTTGCTGGTTACTATAGGAACGATAATGACTAAAGTTCTTAGTTCTCAACCTAAATTTTCACAAATATATTGTCCGACTGATACAGAAGCGATTTACTTTTATAATAGTCGAGGTTCTTCTATTAATTTAGTGACAGACGATGTAATTAACAGGACTTATTTACCTAATATCCGCATTAGTGATTTTAAACATGAGATTCTTCCTTCTTCTACTGATCTCAATTCACAAGAAATGCTTGAAAGTGGGTTTCAACCTTTCTATAAAGCATTAGATAGTTTGACTGTTGGTACTACAATAATGAGTAAAAATGCTTTACTTAATCCTAATCAAGAAACAACATCTAAACAATCAAGTCAAAGTTGGGATGGACTATGGATAATAGCTAAGAAAAACTTATTTCCTCAAAAAAATGGCATTGTTGGTGCCTGTGGACAACATCTTCCTCTCAAATACGATGGCTATCATGGTAAATTATTTTTTGCTGATTCAATGAAGTTAGTTTCAAAATAAATTGTCATTTAATATCAAACTCTATAAATATATCGCAAATTATGAAAAAATTTATTATTATTGATCACTCCCTATGCAATCTTCAAGGACATCATTACGAATGTAGTCTATCCGTTGCTGAAGCAGCAGCTAGACAAGGATATGAACCGATGATTATTGCTAATAAGGCATTTCCAAGTTCATTATATCCTGACAATATTCAAGTAATTTCAGCTTTTGAAGTTGATTGGTTTGATCACCCAGTTTCTTCAAAGAAACAAACTAAAATTTTAGAGTTTTTTGACTTTTTACAAAATAATCCTATAGACAAGTTATCACACAAACTTAACAATAAATTTCAATTCTACTTAAGATATTTAGAATTAACTCAACCTAAACTCAAGGTTCTTTTAGAAAAAATTCAAGGAAGCACGTCAAGATTATTAAACTGGATACAACAAGATATTAACTTATTGCGTTCTATTCCTTTATCTAATACCTTATGGGGAATCTTTAAGATTATCTGGGGATTAGTTAGGTATATAGTCACTGTATTTTTTAGAAAAATTAATCAGGCATTGATTAAGGTATTAACTCCAAAACATGAAACCTTTAAATATACTTTATCCAAGGTTTTAAAAGGGATAAAACTCAGTTCAGAGGATGAAATTTTTATTCATACTATTGGTATTTATCAAGTGGAAGAAGTTTATCACTATTTAGCTTCTACTCACTTATCTAAGATGCCCAGATTCCATATTTTATTACGTCGGGATATTGATGATCCGTTGGTGGTTTATGCACCAGGAATGGGTTTAAAAGCAATTTTTGATAACTGTATTCAATCTCAATTATGGCCAAACAAAATACAATTTTATACCGATACTGATGATTTAATTCAACGCTATAATAGTTTAAGTGAGGTGAAATTATACAAAATACCTATTCCTTTTAGACAAGAAAAATTACAAAAAATAAAACAAAAATTAGATAAAGATAAACCGATTCATTTTGGTTATTTAGGGGATGCAAGACCAGAGAAAGGCTATCAATATTTACCGAATATTGTCGAATCATTATGGAGAGATTATATTCAACCCGAAAAAATTAAATTAACCATTCAATCTAATTTTAGTATTGAAGGAGGAGAAGGGATAATTCCTCAAGCACGTTTAGCTTTAGAAAGATATCCAGATAGTAAAGTAACATTAATTAAAAATGCCATGTCTGCTGATGATTATTACCAACTTTTAGCAGAAGCAGATGCTTTAATTTTACCTTATGATCCTAATAGTTATCGTTTCCGTACTTCAGGGGTATTAACTGAAGCTTTAGCAGCAGGAAAACCCGTAATTGTTCCTGAAAATAGTTGGTTAGCAAAGCAAGTAGATTCATCAAGAGCAAGTTTTTATCGAAATCCTGATGAAATTCCTAATAAAGTGATTGAAGTTGTTGAAAATTTAGATAATTTTTCAGATGCAGCAAAAAGATTTTCTCAAGGATGGTTGGAACAAAATTCTCCCGATAATTTAGTCAAAATTTTATTATCAAATAAGGATAATATTAATGTTGATGCTACAGAATCTAATCAATCAGAAATTAATACTAATCATGAAATAGTTTCTAATAACATACCTCAGTCAGTTCCCAAAATTCTTTTAGTTATCGAGAGTGACTTTTTATTAGATCAAGAAACCATTGATCCTTCATATCTTAATTATCTTGAATATTTAGGACTTTGTGGTTATGAGATTTATGGATTATTTTTTACGAATAAACAAGAACGAAAAGGTGAGAATTATGAACCCTTCTATCATCAAGTTTATCCAGTAATTGATAAACTGTTTCAAGAATTTTCTGTTAAGATCAAACAAAGATGGATTGTTAATTATAGCCAAACTGATGTTTTTCCTTACAATATTAACCCTAAAGAATATATACAAGAAGTTTTAGAACAAAAAAATAGCTTAAAAAGAGATTTAGTTGAGCGATATCATTTAAGTATTCCATCAGAGTTAAGTCAATTATTACAAACGAATCAATTTGATGTTATCTTTCTAAATTCTATTGTTAGTTATAGTATTATTAACCGATTTAATATAACAGAATCTTCAATAATTTGTGAAGTTCCTGAGATTCTTGCTTATCAATATGCTGTGAATAATCATCGGGATATTAATGAAGATGACTATCAACTAGAATGTCAATTATTGAATCAATGTGATGCCTTAATTTTTCATCATCAATATGAACTGGAAAAAATAAAAGAAACTGCAAGCAACCCTCAAGGATATGTAATTTCTGTAGATTATAAATTAAGTACAAGTGATTATTCTCAAACAATGGATCAAGTGTTTAAGTCTTTACTAAATGAAAAGGCTATATCTTTAGAAGCAACGGGTAAAAAAATCGCTATTTTATATCCTTGGGGAGATATTTTAGAGCGAAAAAGTGGAGCAAGTAAACGAGTTGGGTTATTGATTGATTATTTAAAATCTCGATCGTATCAGGTTTGGTTATTTACGACAGGAGAAGCAAAAGATTTTAGACAAGATGAGGTTCATTACACTTATTATCAGCAGTCTTATCAAGACTATTGTTTAGTGAATGAACTTTATAAAGATGCTTATCAATCATGGTTTGATGGGTTGGTTTTTGATGTAGAAAAAATAGATAAAAATCTAGAAGATTCTGAAACCTTAGACCATTGGTTACCTTGGATTTACTATCAATATCGCTTTGATTCAGGGTTTATTAACTCTGTCAAAACCATAGCAGAATGGGCAGATACTGTTATCTTAGAATATCCTTTTTGGGCATTAACAGTGGCAGATATTTGTGAGCAATATAAAACCCAATTAGTAATCACTGCTCATGATATTTTAGCTCAACAACTTGATGAAAAAACGGTAATCGGAAAAATCACGTTAAGCGAAGAAATTAAAGCCTTAGAAAAAGCAGAACATCTTATCTGTGTGTCTGATGATGATCAAGGATTTTTAAAGCAATATCAACTGTCACCTATTGTGGTTCCTAATCCAGTAAATTTAGAGCAAAATATGGCAAATAAGTTAGTATTAGAAACAACGTTTTCCCAGATAAAGAAACCTTTTTGCTTCTTTGTTGGTAGTCAACATGAACCTAATATAGAAGCTGTTAAAATTATTCAACAGATAGGCGTTAAATTTTTAACTGATTATCCTGAGATTGCCTGTCAATTTGTGGTGGTGGGAAGTTGTTGGCAACCTGAAGAAAATAATAATTTTATTGCTCTTGGAAAAGTGACAGACCAAGAACTTTCAATGTTATATAATAGTGCAGCTTTGATCGTATCACCCATTCTGTCAGGCACAGGAACCTCCTTAAAAACCGTTGAAGCAATGGCTTACGGAAAAGTGGTTTTAGGGACTAAGATTGCCTTTAGAGGCTATCCTGTGGAGTCTGGTAAAGAAGGGATAATCTGCGATCGCCTGGATGAATATACCCATTTAATCGCTGAATTGGTAAATGATCAGGAGAAGCAGCAAAAAATTGGAGCCAATGCCTTGATTTTCGCCAAAAATTATGATTATCGTACCTTGTATCGTTCCTATGAACAAATAATTGCTAGAATAATCTAATTTAAACAAAAGTCTCTTTTTCTTATTCCAAACTTAGAGACTATTTATCAACAAACTTTTAAGATGGTAGGGTGGGCAAATCAGAAATTTATCTAAACAACCTGTAAAGTAGAAAACTTTGCCCACCGTACAAAACTGGTTTTTAATGTTACTTTAACAAACAGTTTCTCAGACTAATCAACTTATGAATTATCTATTAAGTCTTCAAGAAGCGGTTACTTGGATCTTAAAAAAAAGAGAGGAAAAACCCCCTGCTGATAAGTTAGTAATTGCTTTAGTTGCTGCTGAAAAATCCAGTCGTCAAACCAAACCGACTTATACTCCCCAACAATTAGAAGGGACTTGGCGACTTTGTTTTATTACAGGGACTAAACAAGCGCAAAATCGAGCCGGGGTTGTCTTGCGATCGGGACGTTATTTACCCCGTTGGGCTACCATTGAACTGACTTATCATCTCGATAACCTATCTCAATCAGGTACGTTAGAAAACGCCATTAAATTAGGTGCATTAAACCTGATATTAACGGGTCCAGCTAAATTTTTACCCCCAAAAAATATCCTCGCCTTTGATTTTACTCAGATATCTATTACTCTTGGTAATCTTCGTTTATATCAGGGAAAAATCCGTGGTGGAAAAGAAAGTGAAGCTAAATTTTACGAAGAAAAAGTGAAAAAACAAGCCTTTTTTACTTACTTTTTAATAGAAGATAATTTAATCGCTGCACGGGGAAGAGGGGGAGGTTTAGCCCTTTGGGGACGATGAGCGAAGTTAGCTACAATCTATAAGGACATCTCAATTATGCCAGGAGAATTATCATGTTTCTCGATGAATTACAGCCCATTTTCAAAGAATTTATGCAGCAACCCCTCGCCTTTGCCGGGGGACTGGTTTCCGGCGCACTCAAGCTTAAACTTTCAGAAGATCCCTTAAAAAGCTGGCTAAAAGAGCAAGGAATGACCGACTTTGCTTATAGCGATCATACCAAAGATAACGGTAGTGGTCCCCAAACCATATCCATTGATTAACATTTCGGGGGAGACATCAGGGAGGTTTCGGCCTCCCCGGCTTAACTTAATTAATGGTTCAGATATCTATAGCAGTTTTCAATTGGGTTTATCAATATTTCAGTTGAGTGAGTGTGGGAAGGGTGGGGAGTGTGGGGGGAATTTTTATTGAAATCGTTAGTCTATTGAGATGAAAATTGCTATATATTATTAAGTTCAGCTACTAAGTAGTAAATCCTCTCCCAGTCTCCCAGTCTCCCAGTCTCCCAGTCTCCCAGTCTCCCCGTCTCCCCGTCTCCCCGTCTCCCAGTCAGTTTCATCAGCAGTTTATATATTTTACAGCTTATCAATGTCCAGTTATTCAGAGTCAAACCCTACGCCTAATATTGCCACCAGTAAATCCCCTCATACCGATTATGGCATTTTAGAGGTTAAGAAATTAACCCCAATGTATCAGCATTATGTCACGGTTAAACAACAGTATCCAAACGCTTTATTACTGTACCGAGTCGGAGATTTTTTTGAATGTTTTTTCCAAGATGCGGTTACTATTTCTCAAGAATTAGAGTTAATGTTAACCAGCAAAGAAGGGGGCAAAGAAATCGGTAGAGTGGCCATGACTGGGGTTCCTCATCATGCTTTAGATCGTTATAGTCGTTTATTAGTAGAAAAAGGCTATGCTGTGGCGATTTGTGATCAAGTTGAAGACTCAGCACAAGCAGCGGCACAAGGGCGAATGGTAGAGCGAAAAATCACCAAACTTTTGACCCCAGGAACCCTTACCGATGAGGGAATGTTATCAGCAAAACGGAATAATTATTTAGCTGCCGTTGTGATTGCCGGGGAACATTGGGGACTGTCTTACGCGGACATCTCGACTGGGGAATTTTTTACGACTCAATCGAAAGAATTAACTAATCTGAATTTAGAGTTATTAAGGCTACAACCCGCAGAGATTTTAATCCCTACTAATGCCCCTGATATTAATAGTTTATTGCGTCCTGGTGAGAAGTCTGAATATTTAGCTGATGTCTTACCCGACTGTTTTTGTTATTCCCTGCGATCGCAAACCCCTTTCACTCTCAATGAAGCCAAAAGTAAGTTATTAATTAACTTTCGAGTTCGGTCTTTAGAAGGGTTTGGTTGTGAACATTTACCTTTAGCCATTCGTGCCGCCGGTGGGTTATTAGAATACATCGAAGATACTCAAAAAGCCCATCAAGTTCCCTTACAGTTATTACGCACTTATAATCAAGTTGATTTCCTTATTTTAGATTATCAAACCCGACGGAATTTAGAGATAACTCAAACCGTCAGAGATGGCAGTTTTCATGGGTCTTTATTATGGGCGTTAGACCGCACCTGTACAGCGATGGGCGGTCGTGCATTACGTCGTTGGTTACTAGAACCTTTATTAAGTATTAAAGGAATTACTGCTAGACAAAACACCATACAAGAGTTGATTGATAATCCTACGTTACGGCAAGATATTCGACAATTATTACGGAGTATTTATGACTTAGAAAGAATTAGTGGCAGAGTGGGCGCAGGAACAGCAAACGCTAGGGATTTATTATCCTTAGCAGAATCCTTGATCAAGTTAAAAGAGTTAGCAGAATTAGCCTTACAAGGTGAATCATTATATTTAAAAGCTTTACAAAATGTTCCTCCTGATTTAGAGAAATTAGGTCAATATGTTATCGATCATTTAGTGGAATCCCCCCCGTTACATTTAAAAGATGGTGGCGTGATTCGAGATGGGATTAATGCGGATTTAGACACCATGCGAAAACGGTTAGAAGATGACCGTCAATGGTTAGCTAATTTAGAAATTACAGAGAGAGAAAGAACAGGGGTTTCTAACTTAAAAGTAGGTTATAATAAGACGTTTGGTTATTATTTAAGTATGCCTCGTAATAAAGCCGAACAGGCACCCGATAATTACGTTAGAAAACAAACTTTAACCAACGAAGAACGCTATATTACCCCAGAATTAAAAGAACGAGAAACCCGCATTTTAACCGCACAGGATGACCTTAATAAATTAGAGTACGAAATCTTCGTAGAATTACGCTTAAAAGTAGCAGAAAAAGCCCAACAAATTCGTAAAAGAGCTAAAGCAGTGGCTGCTATTGATGTGTTATCAGGTTTTGCAGAAATTGCCGTTTTTCAAGGTTATTGTTGCCCCGAAATTTTAGACAGTCGCTTAATCGAAATAGTTGACGGAAGGCATCCCGTTGTTGAACAATCTTTAGGGGCAGGTTTATTCGTTCCTAACTCGACCAATATGGGAAATAATGAACAAGAAACTAGCCCAGATTTAATCATTTTAACCGGTCCCAATGCCAGTGGAAAAAGCTGTTATTTACGACAAGTTGGCCTGATTCAATTAATGGCCCAAACTGGTAGTTTTGTCCCCGCGACAAAGGCAAAATTAGGCATTAGCGATCGCATTTTTACCCGTGTGGGGGCGGTGGATGATTTAGCCACAGGACAATCGACGTTTATGGTGGAAATGAATGAAACGGCAAATATTTTAAATCATGCCACTGAAAAATCCTTAATTTTATTAGATGAAATTGGTCGAGGAACCGCTACTTTTGATGGACTTTCTATTGCTTGGGCGGTGGCAGAATATCTAGCTACAGAAGTACAAGGAAGAACGATTTTTGCTACCCATTATCATGAATTAAATGAACTGGCTTCTATTCTTTCTAATGTGGCTAATTACCAAGTAACTGTACAAGAATTACCCCATGAAATTGTCTTTTTACATCAAGTTAGATCGGGTGGTGCTGATAAATCCTATGGTATTGAAGCGGGAAGATTAGCCGGTTTACCAGCTTCGGTGATTAGTCGGGCAAAACAAGTGATGAATCAAATAGAAACCCATAGTAAAATTGCCCTAGGATTACGAGAAGGTATTACTCAAGTTAATCCGAATAAAAGTATAAAAACTCAAACGGATTTGATTGAACAACTGGATATTTTTGATGATTTTTAATTTTATATGAATGAAACAATTGTCCGTTTGCAGTATAATAAACTGGCTAAGAACTACGACAAACGTTGGAATAAGCGGATGGATGGTAAGATGCGATGCAGACCATATCTATCACCGTCATAGTGGGGGTATCACCGGGTATCCTCTTCGGTTGGCAAGAAGTTGATGCAGTGTATGGGGAAACTGCTGGAAAAAAAGTTCATCAATACAGCAAAAGCAGGACAACTACCCAACATTAAACAAATTCAAGTCCCCCAAGACTTGAAGGAGGCAGGAGTTAAAATTGATTAACTATGAAAAATCTGCATTAAAATGATGCGTTTTAAGCAAGATTAAGAAAATCTTATAATTATAGAGACAAAATCGCGCTACTCTAGAGATAGGAAGCAAAGCAGGACAAGATTATTATGGGGATAACCAGTGTTATCAAAGTCTTGTTAATTGAGGATAATCTAGCAGAATCTAGACTCTTGCATGAAGTGCTAAAAGGAGCGACTAAGCAAGAATTTCGATTATTTCATGAAAAAAGACTACAAGATGCTCTAAAACAGCTACAAACTCAAACATTCGATATTATATTACTTGATTTAACCTTACCGGATAGTCAAGGTTTAGATTCTTTAGTGCCTATTATTAGTCAAAAATCTCATATTCCTATTGTGGTTTTAACTAATATGAATGATGAAGAATTGGCTTTAGATGCTGTTAGAAAAGGGGCGCAAGATTATTTAGTAAAGCGTCATATTACCTTAGATATTTTAGTGCGTTCAATTTGTTATGCAATTGAACGTAAACAGATGGAAGAAAAATTAAAAGAAGCCAATCAAGCATTAGAAAAAAGAGTTGAAGAAAGAACGATTCAATTATTAAAGGCACAAGAATTAAATCAGTTAAAATCTGAATTTGTTTCTATGCTTTCTCATGATTTCCGTAATCCTCTGAATACAATTCTATTGTCAGCCGGATTATTAGAAGAGAGTCACAATCAATTAACGAGAGAGCAACAATTAGCATATTTTCAGATGATTCGTCAAGCAGTTCAAGATATGAATGAACTTCTTAGCGAAGTTTTACTATTAGGAAAAGCAGATTCTGGCAAGTTAAAAGTAAATTTTACCGAACTTGATCTTAAAGAGTTTTGTCAAAAAATTATTCACTCTTTACATCTCTCTTTTGAAAATAACAATCAAATTATTCTCAATTTTGAGGGGTACTTTCCAAACAAATTGGAATTATGGGACGAAAAATTATTATGGCATATTTTGCATAATTTGTTAAATAATGCTCTCAAATATTCTCCCAAAGGTGGAAAAATTTTGGTTGATATTATTGGCCACGAAAAATCTGTTACCTTTCGCATTCAAGATCAAGGAATTGGGATTTCTCAAGCATCCCAAAAACACCTTTTTGAACCCTTTTATCGTGCTGATAACGTAGATAATATATCGGGAACTGGCCTAGGATTATCTATTGTCTACAAATGTGTAGAAGCTTATGAGGGGGATATCTCTGTAGAAAGCGAGTTAAACAGTGGAACCACCTTCACAGTAATTTTACCTCGACAACACCCACTTTTGAGTAAAATAGAAGAAAGTATAGAACAAACATAATTATCAGTTGGGTATTATGAGTAAACAACAAGATTCTCATCCTAGCGAATTTACCCGCACTCCTCCGTGGGGAAGAGTTACCATGTTAGAAGAAGGTCCTCGCTATCGCATTAATCGCATTGAGGTGAACCCAGGACAGCATATTAGTACCCAAATGCACTATCATCGTAGTGAACATTGGATTGTTGTTTCAGGGACAGCAAGGGTTATTTTTGATGGAAAAGAACATCTTCTCAAGCAAAAAGAATCGACCTATGTTCCCATGAATACCCGTCACCGAGTTGAAAACCCAGGGGTGATTCCTTTAGTTATGATTGAAGTACAAAATGGAGAGTATCTAGGGGACGATGATATTATTCGTTTTACAGAAGAAGAAATGATGAAGTAAGTTAAATTTGCCCATCAGATATCCATAAAAATCAACTAATTGTCAAAAAATATTGTTGAGTTAAAAGCCTTAAGAAAATATGTATTTTGTTGATACTTTTCTCAACGATTAGATATAATAAAGTAAGGTACTTTGAGTTAAAATAATCGGGGCAGGATCAAGGTATCTCAAAGGAAAATTCAGTCAAGAGAAGTAGAGTCAATAAAAATGAAAGTATTAATCACTGTACTTCTGTTACTCCTGGCTTTGTCATTTATGAATGCTTCTAAATCTGACCTGAAAAATAGATTATTAATAACACGAGAATGTGTTGGCTGTTATCTAGAAAATGCAGATTTACAGCAACTAGATTTAGAAGGCGTTAATCTAGAAAATGCTAACTTGAAACACGCCAATCTTCATGAAACTAACTTAAACAAAGCTAATCTCAAGAAAGCCAATTTACAACAAGCAAGGTTAACAGATGCTCAACTAAAACAAACAAATTTGAATCAAGCTAATTTGTTTGAAGCCAACTTATCTAAAAGTAACTTAGAAGCAGCTATCTTAGAAGAAGCAAACCTCATCAATGCTAATCTCGAGAAAAGTAACATAAAAAATGCTAATCTTCATCAAGCTTTATTAACAGGAAGTAAGCTATGTAATACGAACTTAGAAGGAGCAAATTTAGAAAAAGCCGATCTATCAACTTATCAAGAATTACCCACTTTATTAAATCGAGTTAATCTCAAAAAAGCTAACTTAAAACAAAGTAATTTAGAATCAGCTTGGCTAGTAAAAGCTCAATTGACAGAAGCTAATTTAGAAAAAACGAACTTAAACTATGCTAACCTCAAAGGAGCCAATTTAGCAGGAGCTAATTTAAAACAATCCCAGTTAAACTATGCCATTTTAGACCAAGTAAACTTCTGTGGTACAATAATGGAGAATGGAGCCATTTCCTTAAAAGGATGTTCATTTCAGGCAATTTATGATTTCTCCCCTATTAATTATCGGAAGTATTACTCTATTAATAGCAATTTTAATTAACACATTTTTCAAGACTGATTATGGTTGGTTTAACCGTTTACGCCGTCCCCAATGGCTAACCTTTGAATGGCTCATTCCTTTCATTTGGATGTTCATTTTTATCTGTGGGGTTTATTCGGCTTACGAACTGTGGATAAAACAACCAGGAACTCAAGAAACATGGTTATTTATGGCCGGCTATTTATTATTAGAAATATTGATCATGGTTTATACCCCTGTGATGTGTCGATTGCGTAGCTTAAAAGTGGGAACCATTATCGGTGCAACCGGATTTTTTTGGGGATTAATCCTAGGGGTTTTACTGTGGCCAATTTCCCAAGAATCTGTCTTTTTATTATTACCCTATTTATTATGGAGTCCCATCGGAACTTATGTCACTTGGAACATGATTTCTTTGAATCCTTTAGATCAATAATTGATAATTAATCATAACCTAATTCCCTAAGTTAAAAGATAACTATTTATGTTAAAATAGTGAAAAAATAATCAATAAAAAGGAAGCGATTGACATTACGTTTTTGTCAATTTTTAAGGCAACTATCCTTTAAACTGTCCCTGTTAACGGAGTTAAGACACTTATGACCATCCCTCAAGATAGAATTATCCCCACAGACTTGAGTAATGAAATGTCCCGTTCCTATTTAGAATACGCCATGAGCGTCATTGTGGGACGAGCATTACCCGATGCCAGGGATGGTTTAAAACCCGTTCATCGTCGCATTCTCTACGCCATGTACGAACTGGGGTTAACCCCCGATCGCCCCTTTAGAAAATGCGCCCGTGTGGTAGGGGAAGTCTTAGGTAAATATCACCCCCACGGGGACACCGCCGTTTATGATGCCCTAGTCCGCATGGCCCAGGACTTTTCCATGCGAAGTCCCTTGATCGAAGGCCACGGAAACTTTGGCTCGGTAGACAACGATCCCCCCGCAGCCATGCGTTACACCGAATGTCGTCTGCAAGCCCTATCCACCAACGCCTTACTCAGAGATATCGAAGCCGATACCGTCGACTTTGCCGATAACTTCGACGGATCGCAACAAGAACCCATCGTCTTACCCGCCAGAGTCCCCCAACTCCTCCTCAACGGGTCTTCTGGTATTGCAGTAGGAATGGCCACCAATATTCCCCCCCATAACCTCGGAGAATTAATCGACGGAACCATCGCCTTAATTCATAATCCAGACTTAAGCGAAAAAGACCTAATTAAAATTATACCCGGCCCCGACTTTCCCACCGGCGGACAAATCTTAGGGCGATCCGGTATCCACGACGCTTATATCACCGGAAGGGGTTCGATCACCATGCGAGGGGTGGCCGAGATCGAAACCATCGAACAACGAGGCCGCCCTGATAAAGAAGCCATTATTATCACCCAACTGCCCTATCAAACCAACAAAGCAGCCTTAATTGAACGCATCGCCGACTTAGTTAACGATAAACGGATCGACGGCATTTCCGATATCAGAGACGAAAGCGATCGCGACGGAATGCGGGTGGTGATCGAACTAAAACGGGATGCTTACCCCAGAGTCGTCCTCAACAACATCTATAAACAAACCCCCGTACAAGGAAACTTTGGGGCCAATATGTTAGCCTTAGTCAACGGCGAACCCCAACTCCTAACCATCAAAGACTTTTTACAAGTTTTCCTCGATTTTCGCGTCGAAACCATCACCCGTCGTACCCAATACGAACTCCGCAAAGCAGAAGAAAGGGATCACCTCCTCCAAGGGTTACTCATCGCCCTAGAAAACCTCGATGCCGTCATTCAACTCATTCGTCGGGCTGCTGATACCACCACCGCCAAAGAAGAATTAGTCGAACAGTTTGGCCTCTCCCTCGTGCAAGCCGATGCCATCCTACAAATGCAACTCCGTCGGTTAACCGCCCTAGAAGCGGAAAAAATTCACGCCGAACACGAAGAATTACAGCTAAAAATTGCCGATTTAAAAGACATTTTAGCCCGAAGGGAACGTATCGAAGCCATTATCGAAGAAGAACTCGCCCAGATCAAAACCATTCACGCCAGCCCAAGACGGACTGAAATTGTCCACGATGACGGAGAAATCGTCGATACCGACCTCATTGCCAACGAACAAGCTATTATTCTCCTCACTGAACAAGGATATATTAAACGGATGCCAGTGAGTACCTTTGAGGCACAACAACGGGCCACCCGAGGTAAAGCGGCGGCCAAAATTAAAGAAGACGACGTAGTTGAACACTTTTTAACTTGTTGCGATCACGATCAAGTCCTCTTTTTCAGCGATCGCGGGGTGGTGTATGCCGTCAATGCCTATCAAATACCAGCCGCCTCGAGAACCGCGCGAGGTATACCTATCGTGCAAATGTTGCCCATCCCCAAAGATGAGAAAATTACCTCCATCGTTGCGGTGAGTGAGTTCACAGAAGATGTGTTCTTGGTGATGTTAACCCGCAACGGTTACATCAAAAAAACCGCCCTGGCTGCCTTTAGTAATATTAGAACCAATGGATTAATCGCCATTTCCCTGGGAGACGGGGATCAACTGCGATGGGTAAGACTAACCCGAGAAGAAGATAGTATTATTCTGGGAACCCGTAAAGGCATGGCTATCCACTTTCATGCGGATAACCAACAACTGCGACCCTTGGGACGGGCTACCCGAGGGGTGAAAGCCATGAAATTGAAGAAAGGGGACGAATTAATTAGCATGGATGTGTTGCCCTCACAAGTCACCGCAGGAATGACAGATACAGAAGAAGACGAAGACATTATCGACAACGAAACCGAAGAGTTAAGCGACGAAGAAACCACGGACGGACCTTGGATTTTAGCCATTACCAATGGGGGATATGGTAAACGGGTTCCGATTTCCCAGTTTCGTTTGCAAAAACGGGCAGGAATGGGCGTTCGGGCCATTAAGTTTAAAGCAAAAACCGATTGTTTAGCCTCCCTTCATGTGGTCAACGCAGAGGATGAATTAATGATTGTTTCCAACCGAGGCATTATTATTCGTCAAGCCGTCAATGCGATTTCCTTGCAATCTCGCGCGGCTACAGGGGTTCGGGTACAACGGTTAGACGATGAAGATGCGATCGCTGCGGTAGCGTTGGTTCCGCCGGCCCCTGAAACGGAAGGAGAAGGGGAAGAGGAAGCAGAAGAAGTGGTTAATAATGAGAGTTAAGCTTTGATTGAGTAAACCCTAGCTAGGGTTTACTCATCGGAAATTTTGGGTCTGAAACCCCATCCTTTAGCGGAGCGTAGGACGGCTTTACTCTTTTAGTGTAGCATTTTCACAGAATACATGTTAAACTGTGAGTATGAGAGAACGTGCCTACCAATTCCGTTTTTACCCAACCCCCTCGCAAGAAAACCTCTTGCGACGGACAATGGGGTGTGTTCGCTTAGTATATAACAAGGCGTTAGCAGTACGTACCAAAAGCTGGTATGAAAAACAGGAACGAGTAGGCTACAGTGAAACATCAAGCTTATTAACTGAGTGGAAAAAGGAAGAGGATTTAGGGTTTCTTAATGAGGTTAGTTGTGTCCCATTACAGCAATGTTTAAGACACCTTCAAACTGCTTTTACCAACTTTTGGGCTAAACGCTCTAAATATCCTAACTTCAAGAAAAAACGTAATGGAGGTAGTGCAGAGTTTACTAAATCAGCTTTCAAATGGAAGGATGGCAAGCTATTTTTAGCTAAAAGCAAAGAACCTCTTACTATTGTCTGGAGTCGTTTTTTTCCTCAAGATTGTAAGCCTTCTACTGTAACAGTAAAACTAGACCCATCGGGACGCTGGTTTGTATCAATTTTAGTTAAAGATCCGACTATTAAGCCATTACCAAAAACCGGTAAACAAGTAGGGATTGATGTCGGGATTACTAACTTAATCACTACTAGCGACGGAAAAAAAGTAGCCAACCCCAAACAATTCAATCGCTTATACAAAAAGCTAAGAAGAAAGCAGAAAGCTTTGAGTCGGAAAACCAAAGGCTCAAACAACCGCTATAAAGCTAGATTGCAAGTAGCTAAAATACACGCTAAAATCAAAGATTCTCGTACCGATTTTCTTCACAAGTTAACCACTAGACTTGTTAGAGAGAATGATCTTATTGCCATTGAAGATTTAGCAATTAAAAATATGGTTAAAAACCATAAACTAGCTAAATCAATTAGTGACGCTAGTTGGGGAGAATTTAACCGACAACTAGAGTATAAGTGTGAATGGTACGGGAAAGAATTAATTAGAATTGACCGCTATTTTCCTAGCAGTAAACGCTGTGGGAATTGTGGCCACATAGTGGATAAACTACCGTTAAATATCCGTGAATGGGAATGCCCTGAATGTGGCACTACCCATGACCGCGATATTAATGCAAGTGAAAATATTTTGGCCGCAGGGCAAGCGGTGTCAGTCTGTGGAGCGAGTGTAAGACCCGAAGAGAGTAA
>JASJDN010000065.1 GCA_030065205.1 Crocosphaera sp. | reverse complement strand
CTCACTTCCTTAACCCGTTTAAAGATGTTTAAAATTAGACGACAGTTGCCCTAAGCTGGCACGCACCTAGAGGTGTCTTGAACTAGATAACGGCTCCTAGAATTTCTAGGGAACTGGTCACATCACGGGCTTTTAATCAAGCCCCCGTTATATTGCCTGAGCAATTAACGGCGGGTTTGTGACTCCGAACTCCCAACTCTGATTGGAACAATTTGTTACAGTGAGAGTCAAAATAACGGGTAATATGGCTCGGCTGTTAGACAAGCTGTTAGCTATCAGTTAAGTTAACCTAGGCAACGGATAACAGTAAAAACGCTATAGCTTGATTGGGTGTGTGGACGTGTCAAACCAGAGCAAAAAGTTACATTTTCCTCCCTTGTTGGGGATTATTCTGACAACAACAACCGTATGGGTGATAGAAAAACCCATAAGGGGGCAAAATGTCCCGTCAGTCGCTAGTATCCAAGACTCAGAAGCGACCAATCTCGAGTTTTTGGACTCTGTCACTACAGAATCATGGGCTGATAAGTCTTCAACCCCCGTTGAGCCTTACCCCAAAGTTTCTGCTATGCAAGAAGCCTTATCTTCCTCTGAGAAGTCCCTAGAGTCAGTCAAGGACCCAGAAGCAAGCGTATTGAATTATGCTGTTATTCAAGATCCCTGGTTAGAGGAGTCTCCTAGCACCGTTGAGCCTTATCCTTCGGTGTCTACCATCGAAGAAACTGCCTCAGTGGTTACGGTGGAGTCTAATGATTTTATCCCCTCAGATTCCCCATTAACTGATTCCTCAGAAACAGTTGACCCTTATCCTCGGGTGTCTACCCTTAAAGAAGAAGCGATATCAACCTCGAACAAGTCGTCTGAGTCAGCGACAGCCATCTCACCAGACTCATCTGGTGAGGATCAATCATCCTTAGAAACCAACTTAGACAAAGCGATCGCAGCCGAATCAACTCCTCAGCCAGAAACCGCCCAACAAACCACTCCACCGAGGGACACTGAAGATGAGACTCCGGTGGTTCCGGTCCCTGAAGTCATTCCGACCCCCCAACCCGAAACCGAAGCAACAGAAACCACTGAGGAAGAACCCAGAGTTTTAGTGGTGGAAGTGGTGGTTGAAGGGGCTGATCCCGAATTAGAAGACTTAGTTTACAACACCATTCAAACTCGACCTGGGCGAACCGCTACCCGTTCTCAACTGCAAGAAGACGTAAACGCCATTTACGCCACCGGTTACTTCGCTAACGTGGAAGTCACCCCTGCTGACACCCCTTTAGGGGTCAGAATTACTTACGCCGTAGAAGTCAACCCCATTTTAGAGCAAGTGGTGGTGAGTACCGTCCCCAACATTGAAGATAAACGCGCCCTTCCCCCTGAAACAGTGCAAGAAATTTTTGGGGAACAATACGGTAAAACCCTGAACCTGCGGGATCTTCAAGAAGGCATCAAAGCTATTAACGAATGGTACGCCGAACAAGGGTTCGACCTCGCACAAGTCATTGGTTCCCCAGAAGTCAGCGACGATGGAATTGTGACCTTAGTGATTGCTGAGGGGGTAATCGAAGATATACAAGTTCGCTTCTTTGATGCCGAAGATGAACCGGTAGACGGTAGAACCCGCAACTTCATCGTTACCCGTGAAATGCAGTTAGAACCAGGAGAAGTCTTTAACCGCAGAACCGCCCAATTTGACCTACAACGGATTTTTGGCTTAGGACTGTTTGAAGATGTCCGCATCTCCTTTAGTCCAGGGGAAGACCCCAGAGAAGTGATTGTTAACGTGGACGTAGTGGAAGGAAACACCGGCTCACTGGCCGCAGGAACAGGGATTAGTTCCAGTAGTGGACTGTTTGGAACCATTAGTTACCAAGAACAGAACCTAGGGGGGAACGGCCAAACCATCGGGGGTGAAGTGCAAGTTGGGGAAAGAGAACTCCTCCTGGATGTCAGTTTTACCGATCCTTGGATCGCTGGTGATCCCTATCGTACCGCTTATACCGTCAACGGGTTCCGTCGTCGAACCATTTCCCTTGTCTTTGATGGGGATGATTCTTCCATTAGAACCCTCAACGGTTTTGACAGTCCCCGGGTTATTCGTACAGGAGGTGGGGTTTCCTTTGCTCGTCCTTTAGCGGATAATCCCTTTACCAAACCAGACTGGCGACTCACCGCCGGCATTAACTATCAACGGGTACAAATCGAAAACGCCGATGGGGATATTGCTCCATTATCTGCCCCTCTGAATGGGTTTCCTGAACAACCCCTGGCCTTTAGTGATTCGGGCCGGGACGACTTATTGACCCTTACCTTTGCGGCGGCTCAAGATTTTCGTAATAACCCCTTACGTCCCACCAGTGGTTATGTGATTCGTTTAGGGGTAGAACAAACCCTTCCGGTGGGTAAAGGGAGTATTGCTTTTACCCGTTTGCGAGGAAATTATAGTTACTATATTCCTGTAGATTTCATCGATTTAGGGTTTATTGAAGACGATCAACCCAAACCCCAGGCGTTAGCGTTTAATGTACAAGCGGGAACCGTTTTAGAAGATTTACCCCCTTATGAAGCCTTTGTAGTGGGGGGTAGTAACTCGGTACGGGGTTACCGAGAAGGGGAAGTGGGTAACGGACGAAGTTATTTTCAAGCGACGGCTGAGTACCGCTTTCCCATTATTCCCGCCGTTGGGGCGGCTCTGTTCTTTGATTATGGTACAACTATTAAATCTCAACGGTCGGTTCGGGGTATTCCTGGGGTGGTGCGCGGATTACCCAGTGACGGTTATGGTTATGGCCTGGGGGTGAGAATACAATCTCCTGTTGGTCCCATTCGGGTTGATTTAGGGATCAATGATGAGGGAGATTCTCAAATTCATTTTGGTATTGGGGAAAGATTTTAACGGAGGTTACGATGGCATTCACCAGAGAAAAAGCGTTTACAGTGTCAGGGGTTGGCCTACATTCTGGGGCCAACACTCAAGTTACCGTATTGCCTAACCATGAGCAACGAGGCCGTTATTTTGTTCGGGTTGATTTACCGGAAAAGCCTATCATTCGGGCTACGGTTTCGGCGGTGAATCAAACCCTATTATCCACCGAATTAATCGGGGAGGGGGCGACGGTTCGCACCGTAGAACATTTACTGGCCGCTTTAACGGGATGTGGCATCGAAAACGCTTGTATTGAAATCGATGGGCCAGAAGTTCCTTTATTGGATGGTTCGGCTAAAAATTGGGTAGATGCTCTCTTAGCATCGGGGCTGACTCCTTCTAAAATGACCATAGGAAGCCCTATAGGCGAACCCGTATGGGTGAGGGATGGTGATGCGTTTGTGGCTGCTATTCCTGCCCCAGAAACCCGTTTTACCTATGGTATTGATTTTCCTTATGACGCGATCGCTAATCAGTGGGTGAGTTGGAACCCGCAACAAGAACCCTTTCAAGAATTTATTGCTCCGGCCCGAACCTTTGGCTTTGCCGATCAAATCGAACAACTGAAACAAGCTGGATTAATTAAAGGGGGGAGTTTAGACAATGCTTTAGTCTGCGATCACTCCGGTTGGCTCAATCCCCCGTTACGCTTTGATAATGAACCGGTACGCCATAAACTGTTAGATTTAATTGGGGATTTAAGTTTATTGGGAACTATTCCCCAAGCCCATTTTTTGGCCTATAAAGCCAGTCATACCCTTCATGTTCAATTAGCAAAACAATTATATAGTTAGTCCAAAACAGAACAAGGGGAGTATGGGGGGATTTCTCCCACCATATAAAAACATCAGTCATTAACGAATTCGATGTTTCAAAGAACCATCTAAATCAAAGTGAGGAATGAAATCCATCCCAATCCAAGAATGTAGCATTCCTGCCCAAAGACTAATTCCTTCTAACGCTTTAGCAATTAATGACTGAGCTAGTGGGGATTGAGGATCAAGCGGTTCGAGATAATCCATTCCCATAATACTGTGGTGTTCATCGGCTTCAACATGAATATCAAAATAGGGATCGCCTACACCCAGTTGATACATTTTTGGGGCAACAGCTTTAAAAAAGTCGTTGGAGCATCGCTCAATTCCACTATTGATCGTGACCAGCCATTTTGCCCGATCTTGTTCAATGGCTAGTTGATAAGCTAAATTGATACAAGCATTAGTTTCCAGTGTAGGAATGATATTATCTATGTCTTGAGACTGCTGTAGGATTTTGTGTTTCAGCATCCATTCCATTAACATTTGATGATGATCAGCTTCTCCAAAAGCGTGTTTAGCATAGAAAGGCATCATCGGATTTTCTTTTAATGAGGTTAGTCCTAACATTAACCCCATCACTTTAGGGAAAGTAGCTGAATGATAATATAATTGCACGGCAACTGGTTTAAATTCTTGAGGGGATTTTAGTTGTTCTAACCAGTCAAAAAACGGTAGATTTTTAACAATATTACTAGCCTTATAAATAGGTTCACTAATCCAACTATGTTGAACTCGAATTCTCTCTAACTCAGCAGTATCAATAACCTCATAAGTTGTTGAAGTTTCAGAAGTAAGTGTGGTCAACGTACTCATAAATAGAACCTCAATTTCCAAAATAGTCGATTTTCCTTAATGCACAAAAATTCAGAAACAAGATGTGTAACTCATTTAGATGTGCAACTAATTTGAACATACCCACAAAAATACTGAAACATAACACCGTATAATTACTTAATCGAAAATCAAACCCGTGATTAAGTAAATAAACCTAAGTTTTTGTACTGCTATAGATTTAGCGCGTTGACATTCAAAAAATTAAACAATTTTTAATATTCTTTTATTGCTAATTACTGTAATCTAAACAGTGAGCTTATTGATAATAAATAGCAATAAGTGTTGATTATGTTAGTCCATAAAAGTCATCATGCAAACTTACGGAAATTCGACAGTCAAGTATGACTGGTGGGCAGGAAATGCCATATTTGCTGAAAAATCAGGGTTATTTATGGTTGCTCACGCTGCTTTAATCACGTTTTGGGCGGTTGCATTCACTTTGTTTGAACTTTCAACCTATTCTCCCGATTTACCGATGGGAGAACAGGGGTTAATCTTATTACCTCACTTAGCCACGTTAGGTTTTGGGGTAGGACAGGAAGAAGAAGTTATTGATAGTAATTCCTTTTTTGTTATTGGCGTATTACACTTAATCTCTTCTAAGGAGTTATGGGGTGTCTAAGGCGTTCTCTGACAACACTCAATGGACATCCGCTTAACTTTCCTGCTTGAAATCTATCTTAATTGTGCCTTAAATTTTCTTACTTTGGAGTTTTTATGTCTTCTGTTCCCACTGCTTTATGGTTAAGCGTCAATCCCATTCTACAACGGTTTAACCGTCCTCTGATTAGTCAGTTATCTCAAAATCATGCCGTCGCTTTATGGGAATATAGTCAAACTCCCGATGAACCCGTTACCCTTGATACTGCTTTTGTGTTGTTACACGATTATCTAAAACAACAAAAAGAACCCGTACATTTGATTGGTCATAGTACCAGTGGTTGGTTAGGGATGCTCTACGCACAACATCATCCTGAGAGAGTTAAGTCTTTGACCTTGTTATCAGTGGGGGCTAATTTAGGGGTGGATTGGCAGAGTCATTATTATGCCATGTTAAAGACATTACCCTGCGACCGCCACACTATCTTAACCCAAATGGTTTATAGTTTGTTTGGTCGTCAATGTCCTTTTAAAAGCGAATTATTCGTTTATCTTCTAGAACAAGATTTATTATCATCTCCTTCTCCTAATACCTTAGTTGAACAAGTGAGTGTCACACCTCAATTAGTTTCGGTACCTTTATTTATTGGAGGGAGTCGAGATGATCTCGTCATTTCCACTTATCAGTTAAATGCTTGGAAACCTTGGTTAAAATCAGGGGATGTGCTATGGGAATGTTCTCAAGGAAGACATTTTTTTCATTATCTCAATTCCGAATGGGTGAGTGAGAAAATTACTAATTTTTGGCACAGTTTAGAAAAAGAAACAGGAAAGAAAAAACAGGAAGTCGTTTCTTCGTAACTTGTGAAATCACAGGGATTTCAGTTGCCATTCTTGTTGGTGTTTTATAGAGCTTGATTATGGCCTTGCATAAAGTTATTATGACCCAAATGGGCTGGATTTGTCCGTTACTTATTTGGTTGGTTTTATTGTGGTTTTTTTGTGCAATTTTCTTTGCCATTCAAGATGGATTTTTTTACCTCAAAAAGTTGCATCAAATTCCTTGCAATCGCTGTTCTTTTTATACAGGAGAAACTTGTTTAAAGTGTACTATTCATCCTTATAAAGCCTTCACGGAGGAAGCAATCAGTTGTGAAGACTGGGAACCTCCCCATTTAATTAATAATCGCTTTCGCGGTTAATTCTGCTTTTTCTAAATGGGGAACATGACCACATTGAGGAATCCAAATTAATTGACTATTAGGCATTAATTCCTTAAATTTATCTGCATCTTTTGTGCCTAAAATTTTGTCATTTTCTCCCCAAATAATGGTGGTGGGTTGCTTAAGATTGATAATTTTTTGTTTAAAGGAACCATACCCCCCACTTTTGGTAAAAGAAATTAATGCTTGACTCCATCTTTCACACTGAAGATGTAAAGCAGCACAAAGTTGTGCATCTTTATTGGCAAAACTTTTATCGTAATAAGCAGATTCACTAATCTTTTGTCTTACCTTAAGATTACGTAAAAATGCCGTTGCTAAATAGTCAAACGGGGGAAACATTAATTTTCCTATTTTGGGAGGTGCAGCTAACCCCGCACTATCAATTAACACTAACTTGCTAACCGCTTCGGGATAGGTTAACGTAAAATCAATGGCGGTTGCTCCTCCCATAGAGGCACCGACTAAAGTAACAGGTTGCTCTATTAAAGTTTTCCAAGTATAGTATAAATGGGTCTTAATGGTGTCAGGACTAAATAATAGCTCACTGTTTCTTTTAGTAAAGCCAAATCCTAATAAGTCCACTGCCCAAGTTCGATGCTGTTGCGATAAGATAGGCAATAGACGACGAAATTCTAATAGAGAACTATCGAACCCATGAATTAATAAAATTGGTGAATTCCCTTCTCCCCAGCGCACATAACTGGTACTAATAGATTTGGGGGATAAAGGCGTAGAGATATCCTCAAACTTAATGCGATTAACTAAATCAATGGATGTTTTTTCGGTTAACTTTTGGGCTTCAAAGGGCAGGAAAACCATAGGAAATGTTTAGGGAGAAAATAACCTTGACGGATTATATCATATTATTGACTTTCTCCCCAAAAATATGATAAAACATTTCCCTATTTAACCCGCAATTCTGTCTATTTTCTCTGTTTGTTTGCGTAAAATTCTTAAGGCACGACTGTAAATTTGACGGGCCCTTTCATGACTGATTCCACATTGTTCTCCAATAGCTTTATAACTCATTTGTTTGCCATCTCGCAAGCCAAAACGTAAAATAATCACTTCTTTTTGTCGAGGAGAGAGACTCTCTAACATACGATTAATTTGAGAAACTTTCTCTTCATGTTTGACAAAATCACTCGGAGAAACACTATCTTCATCCGGTAATAATTGTCCTAACTCGGTGTTATTTTCGTCGATAACAATATTCAAACTGCGAGACTTAGTTCTAAAGGCTGCTTGTTGCAAAAATTGTAACTTATCGACAGAGATTTCCATATTTTCGGCTATCTCTTTTTGTGTGGGTTTTCTACCCAATTTTAAGGTCAATTCTCGAATGGATTTACGGTATTTGTTGAGGTTTTCGTTAATATGGATAGGAAGACGAATGGTACGACTTTGTTCTGCGATCGCTCGGGTAATTCCTTGTCTAATCCACCAATAGGCATAGGTAGAAAACTTATATCCTCGAGCGGGATCAAATTTTTCTACTCCGCGAATTAACCCTAAACTTCCTTCCTGAATTAAATCTAATAAAGAGAGTCCAGAATTCAGGTATTTCTTGGCAATAGACACCACCAGACGCAAATTAGCCTGGATCATTT
Organism: Crocosphaera sp.; assembly: GCA_030065205.1. GTDB lineage: Bacteria > Cyanobacteriota > Cyanobacteriia > Cyanobacteriales > Microcystaceae > Crocosphaera. Next base: position 25,631 of record JASJDN010000065.1, on the reverse strand, counting down.
TGTCCCTAGCTTTTTGTCCTTTATAGACAATTTTTTCCTTTTCGGGGGTTAATTCTTCCTTCTCTAATAGGGGTAACATCGCTTGGATTTCTTCAGCGAGTTTGATTTCTTCACTGCTTGAGAGTAAAGGGGTTTTACCAATAGACTGAAGGTAATGACGTACGGTATCTACTTTTTTCTTGGTTGCCATGTTTAACTATCTCTTAATGGTTACTTGTTTGCAGGTATAGTGATAGGGATTTACAAAAACACTTATGAACTAATGTCAATGACAGTTATTTATTTTTTCAACACAATCTCAATGGTTATTGATGGGTTTAATTTCTAGATCAATTGTAAAGTAAAATTAAATTTTTTGCAAGTTATGACCCTGATCCTGGCCAAAAATTGTTATCATTAGTACCCCAACGTAATTGTTGACTAGGAAAAAGAACAATTAATGGATAAGTTAGTAACCCGTAGCTTTTTCCTTTAAAATAGAAATAAGGTGCGATCCTTAGATAGATTAATGTGTGACCTTGAGTGAAACAATCAATAACCGCTTCTAAACTCAATATTCAAGAACTATTCCCCTTTCAACTTGACCCCTTTCAAGAGGAGGCACTCGCTGCATTGAATCAGGGAAAGTCTGTAGTAGTCTGCGCCCCGACTGGTTCAGGAAAAACAGTGATTGGGGAATTTGCCATCTATCGGGCCCTAAACTTAGGTCAGAGGGTCTTCTATACCACACCCCTCAAAGCCTTATCCAATCAAAAATTCCGAGACTTCCAAGATAAATTTGCCCCCGAGGAAAAAGACGAAAGGGTGGGCTTAATTACAGGAGATACGGTGGTCAACGCCAACGCCTCCATCGTGATCATGACCACAGAAATTTTCCGCAATATGCTGTACGAGACGCCTATTGGTCAAGTGGGAACCTCCTTAGAAAACGTAGCCACCGTTATCTTAGACGAATGCCACTATATCAGTAATCGAGGACGAGGAACGGTTTGGGAAGAATCGATCATTTATTGTCCCCCCACCATTCAATTAGTAGCCCTCTCTGCAACCATTGGTAACCCAGAAGAATTAACCGAGTGGATCAACCAAGTCCGAAAAACAGCCCCCAACGTTGAGCCGACACAAACCCCTGTTAGTCTGTGCGAACTCATTAACTCTGATTTTCGTCCCGTTCCCCTACGCTTCTATTTCAGTCAAAAAAACGGCATCTATCCCCTTCTCAACCAAAAACAAACCGCCCTTAACCCTCGCCTCAAACCCAAAGGAAACCGTAACAAACGCAAACGGGTGAAACGGAGTGATTGCCCCACCCCAACGACAGTGATCGAACAACTTTACGAAAAAGACCTCTTACCCGCCATTTATGTTATCTTTAGCCGTCGAGAATGCGATCGCGCCGTCCAGAAACTAGAGGGAATCGTTCTTGTCTCTTCCGAAGAGGCACACGCCCTACAATACAACCTACTGACCTTCTTTTTAGGGGAGAACCCGAACTTACAAGAAAGTCTTCTTAAGGCAGTGGCCACAGAAAACCCCCCTTTATATGACCCCCTCCAAGACTTTTTAAACACCCTTTCCCCCCAGTCCCCTCTCTTCTCCTATTTAGCAGAAGATGAAGAGAGCAAAGCCCATTTATTCCAGATTTTAGCCGATCTGTGTCAATTGGTGCGAGGGGAACAACTCGAACCCTTAACCAGAGGTATTGCGGCACACCATGCCGGCATTCTTCCCCTGTGGAAAGAATTAGTCGAACAACTATTTGAAGTGGGGTTAGTCAAAGTCGTCTTTGCCACGGCTACCCTATCCGCCGGCATCAATATGCCCGCCAGAACCACCGTTATCTCGGCTTTGTCCAAACGAACAGACACTGGCCACAGTATGTTAACCCCTTCAGAATTCCTACAAATTGCCGGACGGGCTGGACGAAGGGGAATGGATGAGGTGGGCTATGTGGTCACCATACAAACCCCCTTTGAAGGGGCAACAGAAGCGGCTTATTTAGCCACCGCAGAATCAGAACCGTTGCGGAGTTGCTTTACCCCTTCCTATGGCATGGTCTTAAATCTACTGCAAAAACACACCCTAAAAGAAGCTAAAAACCTCTTAGAAAGAAGTTTTGCTGAATATTTAGCCCAATTGAAACTAGAACCCCAACAACAAGCCATCGCTAGTTTAAGCACAGAATTAGCGAAACTGGATATAGAATTGGGGGGGTTGCAAGAAAAAGATATCTTAGCCTATGAAAAATTAAATGCCCGCTTGAAAGAAGAAAAACGACTGCTAAAAATTCTCGAAGATCAAGCAGAAGAACAGCGTAAAAAGGAAATATCAGGTCAATTAAGTCAATTAAATATTGGGGATTTAGTTTATATTAAAGGTAAACGCTTAAGGACTTCCACTCCTCAACTAGCCGTAATTGTGGCCATGGTTCCTGGGTCGGGGCAAAGTTTTGATTTGTTGTGTTTAGGGGATAATAATTACTGGTATTTAGTTAAACGAGGGGATATTGTCGATTTTTATGGGGCATCCTTACCCCTATCTTTTGTGGACAATTTGTCCCTTCCGGATCTCAGAAAATTATCTTTAGGGAGAGGTCCCAAAGGAGATGAAACCTGCCAAAAAATCACGCAACAAATGAGCGATCGCGCCTTTGGGAGAATTATCCCGCCAGAAGTGATTGAACAGGAAAAACGCATTGATAATGTTCAAGAATTATTAAACCATCATCCCTTAACCCAAAGCCAGAATTTTAAACGATTATTAAAGTCCCATCATCGACGTTTAGAATTACGCGAACAACTTCATAACCGACAAATTAAGTTTCAAAAATTACAATCCAATCAATCTTATTACTGGCAAGAATTTCTCAATTTAATTGAAATTTTACGAGAGTTTGAGGCGTTAGATAACTATACTCCGACGGCCTTGGGTCAAGCAGCAGCAACGATGCGCGGGGAAAACGAGTTATGGTTAGCATTGGTGTTTATGTCGGGGATTTTAAATCATCTTGAACCCCATCAATTAGCGGCCGCGGTCAGTGCCATTATTACCGAAACCTTACGGCCCGATACTTGGACCAATTATTTACCCTCCCCAGAAGTCTTAAGTCTGTTTAGAGAGTCTCCAGAACAGGGGGTGAGTATTGGAGAAATGCGTCGGTTATTGAATCAAACCCAACGACGGTATCAAATTACCATTCCGGTGTGGTTAGAGTTAGAATTAATGGGATTAGTGGAACAATGGGCTTTGGGAGGAGACTGGCAAGAACTCTGTGAAAATACCAGTTTAGACGAAGGAGATTTAGTCCGTTTGCTGAGACGAACCATTGACCTACTCTGGCAAATCCCCCAAACCCCAGGCATTTCTGGTTCTTTGATCACAACTGCCAAAGAAGCCATTGTTTTGTTGAAACGATTTCCGATCTAGAGTTCACGAAGCGATCGCCATCATCGAAAAACTGGGTAGAAACCCCGTCCTTCGCTCTGCTTAAAAGGGTGGCATCGTGGCCACCCTAGATCACAAAAAGGGTTAAGGATTTGTGACAGCAAAGAATCTAATCACTGCTGCTCCTAAACCTAGAATTGCAGTAGCCAAGATCCCAATCAATGTCCAGATTTGTGCTTTAGTCGATCCTTTTAAATCCGTGACATCTTTATTCAGATTTTTAACTTCTGCCTTGATTTCGACTAGTTCTACCTTGATGTCTCCTATTTCTTCTGATTGCTTATCAATCTTTTTGGATAGCTCCTTATGGTTGCTATCTAACTTGTCCTCAATGCGTTTAAGGATGTCTGCTGTGGGGTAAGTAACGGTAGATGGTTCATTCATCGGTTAAACTCCTATTGGGGAGGATGTCAGGGGAATCGGTTACTCTTTTAACCAACTAAACATTGCCCGTAAATCTTTGCCCACTTCTTCGATACGGTGTTCAGCTTCTTGACGACGCATGGCGGTAAATCCGGGTTTACCGGATTGGTTTTCTAAGACAAATTCCCGTGCAAATTGACCAGATTGAATTTCGCTAAGAATTTGTTTCATCTCGGCGCGAGTTTCATCGGTAACGATACGAGGACCTCGGGTTAAGTCTCCATACTCTGCGGTGTTAGAAATACTATCCCGCATTTTAGCCAGTCCCCCCTCCACAATCAAATCCACAATCAATTTGACTTCGTGGAGGCATTCAAAATAGGCCAATTCTGGCTGATAACCAGCGTTCACTAAGGTTTCAAACCCTGATTTGATCAGAGCAGATAAACCACCGCAAAGAACGACCTGTTCCCCAAATAAATCCGTTTCTGTTTCTTCTCTAAAGGTGGTTTCGAGGATACCGGCGCGGGTGCCACCGATTCCCTTGGCATAGGCCATGGCGCGATCGCGAGCTTGTTCACTGGCATCTTGATAAACGGCGAATAAACAGGGAACCCCTTCCCCTTGTTCGTAGGTACGGCGCACTAAATGGCCGGGGCCTTTAGGGGCGATCATCACCACATCCACGGTTTCGGGGGGAACAATTTGACCGAAGTGAATGTTAAAGCCATGAGCGAAGCATAATACCTTCCCTTCTCTTAAATTCGGTTGAATTTCTTCTGTGTAAACCGTTTTCTGCACTTCATCGGGTAACAAAATCATGATCCAATCACCCGCACTGGCCGCATCAGCCACGTTAAGCACCTTTAACCCGGCCTCTTCAGCTTTTTGTCGTGATTTACTGCCGGGATACAGCCCCACCACCACATTAATGCCACTATCTTTTAAATTGAGGGCGTGGGCATGACCTTGAGAACCATAGCCAATGATGGCCACAGTTTTACCTGCTAATAAATCAAGGTTGGCATCTGCATCGTAATACATCCGAGCCATGAGGCTGTCTCCTAATTTTCTTACAAACTTCTCATTATATAATCTATAAGCCCTAAGATGTCGATTGAGTGATTCTGTAATCTTTCCTTTTGTTTTTGCTGCTCAACTGGGATTGACCCACATTAAGGTTTGACCATATTCTACCGGTTCCCCATTAGCAACCACAATTTCCATCACTTCTCCCGTGACTTCGGCTTCGATTTCGTTCATTAATTTCATCGCTTCAATAATACAGACGGTTTGGGTATTACTAACGCGCTCTCCCACTTCCACAAAAGGAGGTTCGTCCGGGGCAGGCGCGCGGTAAAACGTTCCTACCATCGGGGAGGTAATAGCCACCCATTTTTTTTCTGCGGGAGAGGGAGAGGGAGAGGGAGGTGGGGTTGGGGTGGGTGGGGTCGGTACCGAAGACGTGACCACAACTTCTGAGGCCGTGGATGGGGGAGACGGTTGAGGGGTTGTGGTTACCTCTCGACGCACTTTTAGCTCAAAAGCGTCTGTTTTGAGACTAACTTCGGCAATATCGGTGTGAGCGATCGCCCCTAATAACTCTCGCAGTTCGTTAAAATTAATTGACACAGATTATCTATCCCATAATCATTGATCAAACAGAGGCTGTCTCCCTAGGGACAACCGTTCGGGCTTTAAGTTTCCCGTCCGAGATAGGAACCATCACGGGTATCGACTTTAATTTTTTCCCCAATGGAAATAAACAGAGGCACCATAACCTGCGCGCCTGTTTCGACAATAGCGGGTTTGGTTCCCCCTGTTGCCGTATCGCCTTTTACCCCGGGGTCGGTGTCCGTTACTTCTAAAATAACGGAGGTAGGTAGCTGTACCTCTAAGACGGTATCGTTCCAGAAGAGAACGTCGGCTTCCATTTCTTCTTTGATGTAATTGACCGTTGTTCCCATTTGGTCAGGGTTTAAACGCACTTCTTCGTAAGTTTCCATATCCATGAAAACGTATTGTTCCCCTTCTTTATAGGTATGTTGCATGGTGCGTTTTTCTAAATTAGCCTGGGGAACGGTTTCTCCAGCACGAAACGTTCGCTCTACCACGCTGCCGGTTTGAGCATTTTTTAATTTGGTTCGCACAAAGGCTGAACCTTTACCTGGTTTAACGTGGAGAAATTCAACGACGCGCCATACCGAACCATCTATTTCTATGGTGGTACCAGTCCGAAAATCGTTACTAGAAATCATGAAAGGCGTTTAAAGCTTAGAAATTCAAGATTCATTTTACAGGAGTTTGGCAGTCATAAGCCATTGAACCTCAAATCTGTTAACATTTAACGTCTCACTCTGGCAACAATCGCCCGATGACGAGGACTGATGGGGGTAATTTTGGCAGGCTCAAATCCTACTTCTGTTAGGGTTTTTTCGACATCTAAGGCAAAGTATTGATCCAAATAGGGTTCGGTACTTTTGAGTAGGGTGAGGACGTAGGGAGGCATTTTTTGAAAGGCTTCGGCGCGGGGATTCATGTCCATCATGGTAAAGTATCCCCCGGGTTTGAGCAGACGACGGGCTTCTTGGAAAATAGCGATCGCTGCGGTTTTTGGAAGTTCGTGGTACAGCAAAAAGGTTGACACTAGGTCGAAGGAAGTTGAGGGCAGTCCTGTGGCTTCTCCTGCTGCGTGTACCCAGTTCATGGGGAGGTTCCGTTGTTGACTTCGGTAATGGGCTACGGCTAAATGATAGGCGGATAAGTCCACGCCGGTTACGTTAGCATTGGGATACATTTCTTGTAGGGGAAAGGTACTCATCCCTACACTACAACCGATGTCTACAATCTTTTCGGGGGTTAAGGATAATTGTTGTTGAAGAATGGAGTGATAATTGTGCCGTAATCGGGAATCACCACTGACCCCTGCTTCTGGCCAAATACTGGCATGGACGGCGTAAGCGGCTGATTCTACTTCGAGGGCTGATTTCCAACTCAAATTACCAGTGTCATAACCATGAAAGGAGCAAACGTAATAGTCAGGATAAACGAGATGGGTATTTTCAACCTTAGCGAGTTCTTGTTGCCAGTTATGTTGACTGAGTTGACGCACATTCTCTCGCCAGGGAACCCCTATTTGTTCTGCCCGATTAATAATCATGTTTCGGGCTTGATATTTTGCGAGTTTAGCTAGGGGTTTGATGGATAAGATCCCATTGATCACACGGGAAGCGACACTCGGTTGAGATTCAAAGGGGGTAACAGTCATACAATTTTCTAGATGTGGCTCAGCTAAGTAACCAAGTCGTATCGATGGCTACTCAGTCGTTTTCGTTCTTGATTCTACCATTTTCTGTTTCTATTAATGTTAAGATTTTATCTTCTAGCGTGGTTAAAAAGGGACGATCAATTTTTCCTAATGCTTCTAAGAAGTTTTTAACTGAATCTTCTAGTTGATTTTGAGGTATTTCGGACAAGCGATCGCTAATTTTTTTGATTTCTTGTTGTTGCTTTGATGAGTAATAAACATCTTTTAAGTTCTCAATTTTTACCTGAATTATGCCATCCCAGGTTCTAACTAAACAAGAAAAATTCAAAACTTCTTCAATAATACACCACTGACCACTTCTTCCTCTTAGATCAGGATTTCCTTTAATAATAATTTGGGCAACTTCTCCCACGCGCCAAGGATTAGGCACCGGCCGACGCTCACGAATTTCATCAACAATACTTCTTTTTTGATGATTTTTTCTTCTGGTTTTTACAGTTTTATTGATGATATTATTTTCATGGCGTTTTTTTTTATTAATGGGTGGCAAAGAGTTGATCGAGTTGCTCATAGCTGAAACGTCTGGATGATAATTCGGTTTCCCCAGGATAAGGGCTATTGTTATCCTTTATTCACTGCTCTTAGTTAATTGATTACCTCAAAGAGTCATTGCCAATTAATTGAGTTTTCTGGGGCTTATTACCCTAACCTATTATAACACATAAATCAAGCTCCAAATTTTCTAATTTTGATGATAATAGGGTTACTATTTTCCCCAAACTAGATGATGAGTTAATGAGGTGAGTTCGAGAAAATCTGATTAAGTCAATCCTTCAACCAATATAAAATTCTTTCTTTCTTGTTGAAAAAGCTGTGGAAAATCAGGTTGAGTATGGGGAAATATCCCAAAAATAAACAAAATTACTTTGTGTAACAATAGATGACGAAAAATAGAGATACATAACAAGCAATTTTCAAAAGAGTTAAACTTGGAAATTATCAATCTGATCAACTTTTCAAGCAGACTAAAATATGACACAATGGCTTATAGAGATTAACCATTAATTCTAACCAGATTATGAACACAATTTATCCTGTTGTTTGGTCTAATAATAAAGTTTTATTAATTGATCAAACTTGTTTACCAAGTCAGTATGTTTTAGTAGAAATTAGTCGCTATGAAGATATGGCAAAAGCCATCAAAACCATGATTGTTCGTGGTGCGCCAGCTATTGGAGTTGCTGCTGCTTACGGGATGTATTTAGGGGCAAGAGAGGTTAATACAAAAGAAAGAGAAACGTTCTTGAAAAAATTAGAAGACGTTGCCGAAATATTACGTCAAACTCGTCCCACTGCGGTCAATCTTTTTTGGGCAATTTCTCGAATGTTAAAAACCGCTTACGAAACCTTGGGTACAGTCGAAGAAATTAAAACAATATTATTAGAAACAGCACAAAAAATTCAAGCAGAAGATTTGCAAACTTGTCAAGCTATTGGTGAAAATAGTTTACAAATATTACCTAATAATCCCCATAAATTGAGCATCCTAACCCATTGTAACGCAGGAGCATTAGCCACAGCCGGTTACGGAACAGCATTAGGGGTTATTCGTTCTGTATGGACAGCAGGAAGATTAAAAAGGGTTTATGCTGATGAAACGAGACCCCGTTTACAAGGGGCAAAATTAACGGCTTGGGAATGTGTTCAAGAAAAAATTCCCGTGACCGTTATTAGTGATAATATGGCAGCCCATTGTATGCAAAAAGGACTGATTGATATGGTAGTTGTGGGTGCTGATAGAATTGCTGCCAATGGAGATACTGCTAATAAAATAGGCACTTATGGAGTAGCAGTTATGGCCAAAATGCACCACATCCCTTTTTATGTTGCTGCCCCCCTTTCGACTGTAGATTTTAGTTTAGAAAATGGGGGATTAATTCCCATCGAAGAACGAGATTCCTCAGAACTTTATCAAATCGGTGATACGGTTATTTATCCCGATGGGGTGGACTATTATAACCCTGCGTTTGATGTAACTCCTGCTCATTTAATTACAGGCATTATTACTGAACAAACAACAGTTAAGCCAGAAAACTTGATTGATTTAAACCATAGTAAAAATTATTCATAAATTAAAATGTTAGTTAAATTACAAAACTGGTTTATTAAGTTGAATCGTTGAGGTTAAACCTATTGTCAGAATCCTCTTATTTTGAGAATTTTAGCTAAATTTAGAGTGAACTTTATCAACACAATCTTAAGAGAGCAGACGGTAGGGTGGGCAAAGTTTTTTATTTTACGGGTAGTCTAGATAAATCTCTGATTTGCCCACCCGAAACCATCATTATAAACCAGGTGTCGTCTGTTCAAATAATGCAGCAAAGTCTTGAGTAATAACAGCAGAATCGTCATTTTCAGGCTTACTAATGACATCAAAGGCTTTATTTTTAGCCGAGGTTTCTATTAAAGCGTTTACCACTACTTCTGCTACATCTTCCCTCGGAATTGATGTGGCAACACCATTAGGAGGATTACTCAATAAAGTATCATTTTTTCCCACAATTAACTCTCGTTTTGCTCCTGGTTCATCCAGTAAGCCACCAGCTCGAATAATAGTGTAATCAATACCCGAATTAATTAAATAGTCTTCTGCTTTTCGCTTCCAAATTAAAATATTACCATTGCCTATTTTATTAAGGGGATGACTCGGGTTTGTTCCGCCCATTGAACCCACTAAAACAATATGATTAATGCCTAATTCCTTAGCCATATCAATCTGGTTTTTCTGCCCTATCCAGTCAACTTCTTCTGGCATTCCACCTGGTTCAAAGGTAAATTCTGGCCGCTGTCCTTCTTGGGGGGGTGATTTCATTTGAGGAACAGCACTGGTAAGAATAACTAAACTATCACACCCTTTGAAAGCAGTTTCTAAGGTGGATTTTTCGTTAATATTTCCTGTAAAAAAGCCTTCAGTTGATCCAAATAATTGTTTTATTTTGTCTTCACTTCTCCCCAAGCCAACCACTTCAAATTGCTCAAAAAGTTGACGTAGTTTTTTAACAACTAATGAGCCAGTTCTTCCTGTTGCTCCTGTAACAATAACTTTTTTCCCTGACATAATTCTCTAATCGTAAATGATGGATCTTTAGCATAAGCTTTTGAGGGTACCTTTGGCAACTTGGTTTTAATTTTTGTTTCTATAAATATTAATTCTATCTATAGGATACTTTTAAAAGCTCTTAAAATTAGCTTAAAAATAGATGAAAATATGAGATAATTGGTCTATCAGATTTTGATCGTTATTGAAATGTCTATGAAAAGTCTATTAAAAACCACTTCAATAATTTCAGTTTTTGCGTTCGCCTTACACATAAATCCTGCGAACTCAGTGCCGATTAAACCTTCAGTTGAGATAGTACAAAATACCCCTTCTATTGGTCGAGAAATTAGAAGTTTTTTTGAAAGTGGACGCTTAACTTCAGAAGATAGATTATCTTTTCAAAATCCTCCTAATGATGTTATTCCTATTAGGAATCAATCCAATAGTTGGCAATTTATTGTCTTTAAAAAAGGAGGTGTTTCTTTTTGGATGCCACCTGGGATTCTAACAGAAGATGAGGTACTATTAGCAACAACGTTAGGGGATATTAATTTCCGAAGTTTAACCTCTCATGGAGAAAATCAAGAGTATATTGCTGCTTATGCACAAAGTTTAACAGATAAGCAAGTTAAAAATTTTGATAGTTTATTGGAAGCCATAAAAAATGAAGTACCACCAGAAAAAAACTTCAGACTAACTGGAGAAAGATCCATTTTTTTAGATAAAAATCCAGGTAAAGAACTGACATTTTCCAACCAAGAGGAAATCATTATTTTAAGACTTTATATGGTTCAAAATCGTCTTTATGCTTTAGGAGTTCGCTACCCAAAATCAATCACAGATACTCGTAGTAGTCGAACCTTTTTAAATGGGTTAGAATTATTAGATAATTAATTACTTGATTGAATCATGGATTATAATTCCCTAAAAACCGAAAGACAGCAAAAAGCAGTTAATCAAGCTAAAAAAGTTTTTCTTATCTTATTGGCAGGTGGTTTATCCATTGGTGTGATTGTCTCTATTGGCGTTATTAAATTGATGAGCTATTTTGGATTAACCGAAAAAACGAATCAAATTGAGATTATTAGAGAAAAAGTAGAGGAATAAAAGACTTTATTTATCTATTTTTTCTTAATTTTTATATTCAATGATTACCAGTTTGGATCATGAGTAAAATCCCAACATTTTTCTTCATGCCAAACTCCTCCATCTCGTTTTTCACACTTTTCTTTCGTGTTAATGTAAGGGATAAGAGCTGGTTGGATATTGTCTGATTCTATAGGAACTTGAACTTGATTAAGTGCTATTCCAATTAACTGTCCTATACCAAATGTTGCGACACCACCAGCAACAATAGCAATCACTAATTCTGCTGCACGGCGAGTCAGTTTGGTATGGTGAATTTCTGTGTTAAGGTAATTAAGTTGTTTCTCAACTTTTTCTTGACTTTGACGTAACTGTTTAGCCTGAGAAAGTAATCGAGTTCTTATGGTTTCTAGATCAGATTTTGAGTGAGAATTTTGTAAACTTTCAATGGTTACTAATAACTGTTCATTGTTATTAAGTAACTGTACGACGTTCTCGTTCAGAGTTTCTAGTTTTTGACTGACTACAGACCCTAAATTAATGGCTATTTTAGCGACTAAACTCTGATTTTGTTCCCGTAACTCTCGTAATGTATCTCGTTGAAACATAAAAATTTGACAAGGGGTTAAAGTTCTTACCGTTGCTTTACGAGGCCGTTGTAAAAATAAACCCATTTCTCCTAAAACTGAACCCGACTTTTGTTTAGCAACTTGTCGACGTTGTTGCCCCAAAAAACCTTTTAAGACTTCAGTTTCTCCTTCCAATAAAACAATTAATACATCACTCTTTTCTCCTTCACGCATTAAAATAGTATCAGTATCAACTGTTTTCATTGTGCCTAGTTCGCATAACTTTTGTAACTCTTCATCTGTTAAGTCTTTACCCAAAGCACTCTGCTGAAGAATTTTATAAACTTTCCTTAATTCCATGTTAAATAGTGAAATCATTAATCTAAATTGACAGCAGTTTTCGACTTAGTCTGGTATAAGAAGTTAAGTTTTGAGGCAGGAGACAGGAGTTCAGAGTGGATAATATCTATCTCCCCATCTCCTCACACTCTCACTATTAAGCAACTCGAGGTAACCTTTCTTCCTCAAGAACAGCTTCATAGTAACGTTGTAACTGACGAGTAGCCGCAGCCCACCCCCATTTTTCTGCCTCTTGTCTAGCGTTGCTGCGTAACTGTTCCCGTTCCTCTGTGGCTGATAAAAGACGTTTTGTGGCCATAATTGAACCCTCGGGGTCTGTGGGTTCAAATAGATAGCCATTCACCCCATCTGTAACAATATCAGGAATGCCCCCAGAATTGGCTGCCACAACGGGACATCCTGCGGCCATGGCTTCCAATAATACTAACCCTAATGTCTCCGTTGTAGAAGGGAAAACAAAGGCATCCGCCGAAGCAAACGCAGAAGCCAATTCCAACCCTTTGAGGTAGCCGATAAAATGGGTTTGAGTCCCCGCAAAATGAGCCTCTAACGCCTCTCGATGGGGACCATCTCCAACAATAGCCAAATTTGCCTCTGGAATGGCTTCTAGGATAGGTTTGATGCGATCAATTTGCTTTTCCGCTGAAACCCTTCCCACGTATAAAAGTAAAGGTTTGTCTGGGTTTCCCCCCGATAAACGCGATCGCATCTGTTTTGACGCTAAATGAGGTTGAAACATTTCCGTATCGACCCCTCTCTGCCAAAGGTCTACCCGTTCAATCTCGTGGCTTTCTAAGGCTTCGACCATGGCCGTTGAGGTACAAAGGTTCAAACGGGCTTGGTTATGGCCTAATTTTAACAATTCCCACAGTAACCCTTCTAAGGAACCTAAACCATAATGTTGTAAATATTGAGGTAAATGGGTGTGATAAGAAGCCACTAGGGGAATATTCATGGTTTTCGCATAATAAATTCCCCCAACTCCCAAAACCGCAGGATTTACGACATGGATTAAATCCGGTTTAAATTTTTCGATTGCTTTACCCACTCTAGGGGTAGGAATGGCTAATTTTAATTCAGGATATAGAGGCAGAGGAATGCCTTTGACCCCATGAATTTTTGCTCCTTTATGTTCTCTTAACCCACCGTCAGGGGAAAAAACTAAAACTTGATCCCCATTGCGTTGTAAATGGTCAACCGTATGCCGTAGACGGGTCACAATACCATCAATTTTAGGTAAAAAAGTTTCTGTGAATAAAGCAATTCGCATAGCAGGAATTTCAATTCTTTTGAATAACCATCCATATAGTAGGCGATCGTGGGTCATTTATGGCAGTTTTTTATATTATATCTTGCCTGTCGTTTTTCTCTTTTAATCCGTAGTTTAGTAGATATTGAGTGAACTCAGAGTTTTGTTTATGATGGATCTTACTATAGCGCAACAGTAAGATGTCAAAAACTTATATTGGAACCACTCAAGCTGCGTGTCGACTTCATCTATCGGTTCAGCGTGTGCGAAAATTGGCAATAGATGGACGTATCAAAGGGGCGTTTAAAGAAGGTCGTCGCTGGAAAATTCCTGTCTCTTCTAATGGAATGCCGAAAATAAGTCGCAAAAAGAAAGGGCCAAAAGGTCGCTGGCGAATATACAAACAAGAAATAATGACCTTTATTCATGTCAATCAGGAAAAACTTAGGTCTAATCGCACAAATAAGACCCATCACCCCGTTATTTCTGTGAAAATGGGTGGAGATACCTTCTTGTGTAACGAGGTGAGCATTCCAGGGGTTGGTCGACTGATTTATGATCCAGAACATAAAAAAAACTGTGGCGCAACAGTATGGCTTGAGGTTGATCCTGATCTTCCTCTCCAGATGAATCGCTTTTTTGAAGTGGTTTAATATAAAAAAAATGACTAATAAACCTAAAATAACCTTTATTTTAAGGCGGGTCATTTATGGCACTTGTCTATGAGGAGTGTGGGAGGTGTGGGGAGTGTGGGGAGTATGGGGTGTGTGGGGAGATGGTTTTCTCCCCTTGTTTAACTCAACTAACTACCAACCGGCTTCAGCTTGACTTAAAACATATGTGGCTACATCTTCAATTTGTTTTTCGTTTAAACGCCCTTTAAACGCTGGCATCGCACCTTTCCCATTAGTCACTTGATAGACAATTTTTTCTAGGGTATTTATTCTATTTTTCTCTAAAGCATCTTTGGCCAAACCTTTACTTGCTCCTGCAACTACATTTCCCCCACCCATGTGACAGGCATTACAGTTAGCGGTAAACACTGTTTTACCCGCAGCAGCATCACCAGCCAAGGCCGGGGAAACAAAACTAAAACAGAAAAAGGCAAAAAGCAGTAAAATTAAGGGTAATAATCTTTTCATTTTGTTCTCCTGACAAAGATCAATCTTTTCATTAATCTTCTTTGTAAGTTCTGAATCTGTCAAAAGACACAACGTCAAACAATTGTAGATTACTTACGAATAGGTGATAGATGCAGTCCTGTTAAGATAAAAAAATCTTAAAGGAAAAGACTTAACCTATACCAATCCGAATTGAGCATCTTTACGTACAATGGTAAACAGACAACAAAAAAACTGAATAGGAGCATACTGTTGATGTTAGAAACTGTTTCCAAAACTGATATTATTTATCCCAGTTCAGACGGAGAACCTGTGGCAGAAACTTATATCCATTTATACGCTATTTTAACCACATTAGAAGTCCTCAAACAGTATTTATCGGGACAGCAAGCGACTGTATTAGCTAATCAATTTATGTATTACAGCCAAGGACTTACCAGAATGCGAGTTGCACCGGATGTTATGGTTATTTTTGATGTGGAACCAGGGGGAAGAGATAATTATAAAATCTGGGAGGAAAAAGAGGTTCCTCAAGTTATTTTTGAGATGACCTCCCCAGGAACAAAAAATCAAGATCAAGAGTTCAAAAAGACGTTGTATGAACAATTAGGGGTCAAGGAATATTGGTTATTTGATCCTAAAGGGGAATGGATTACTGAAAAATTAAAAGGGTATCGTTTAAGAAACAATATTTATGAAATAATTGAAGATAATTGTAGTGAGCCTTTACAACTAAAACTAAAAGTTGAAGGAGAATTAATCAGCTTTTATCGAAAAGAGACAGGAGAAAAATTATTAATACCTGAAGAATTAGCAGCAGCTTTAAAACAGAAAGAAACGGAATTACAACAGAAAGAAACTGAGTTACAACAAGAAAAACAAAAGTTATCAGAAATGGAGTCAATGCTAGAAAAATATCGTCAACAGTTTGGAGAATTACCTGAATAAATCCATAATTATTATGTTCCTCACCACTGATTATTTTAGCGAAATTATTACTTGTTGTAGAAAAAGTCCGATTGGCAAACAATTACCAACGGCTTTATATGTTCATGTCAGTGCCATTAATTCTCTTGATGTAAAAATACAAGACTATGAAAAAAAGGCAAGACTAACGGAAGAAGTAGAAAGGGCAACTATTATAAAAATTAGTACAGATAAGCCAATTGTTTCCTATTTATTTTATCCAGACTTTGATCACGATCCTCATCCCACATTAACGTTAAGTATTGTGATTAATCTAGATACCGAACAAGTGAGTTATTGGGACTACAAAAAGAAAAAGAATCCTCCCATCCTACACAGAAAAGAAACTTTTATTACCCCTGACTATCCTCAGTATGAAATGTTTGCCCATTTAACTACGATGGAAGAAGAATTAGAGTTATTAACTTTAAATTATTCTATTGGAACTAAGCAAGAATGGGAAAAAAGATTAAAGCGTAAACGGATTATTTTTGAGGGACATTATTTAGCGTGCCATTGCCCTATTTTTCCAAAAGAAACTTTTAATATTTCAATAGAAAGACATAAAGCAGCGATTCTTAGAAATAGCTTATCTCGTCCCGTTCGTTTAGCATTAGATTTATTATTATTTGATGAAGAAACCACCTTTTTTGACTATGGATGTGGTTACGGAGGTGACGTAGAAAGAATTTCAGAAGCCGGGTATAAAAGTCAAGGATGGGACCCTTATTATTGTCCTGATAATCAAAAAAGTATTGCTGATATTGTGAACTTAGGTTATGTCATTAATGTCATTGAAGATATGAATGAGAGACGGGAAGCTTTAGTCAATGCGTGGGAATTAACTAATAAAGTTTTAATTGTTTCTGCACAGGTTTTGATTGATGATCGGGATAGAGGGGTTATTGCCTATGGGGATGGAATTATTACCAACCGGAATACGTTTCAAAAATATTATGAACAAGAAGAACTCAAATTTTATATCGATCAAGTCTTAGACGTTGATTCGGTTCCCATCGGATTAGGGATTTATTTAGTATTTCGAGATGAAAGAGAAGCACAAAAATTTCGTGCTTCTCGCTTCCATTCTAGAGCAAAAACCCCCCGATTGATCACCAAAGTAAGACGGTTTGAAGACTATGAACACCTCTTACAACCCTTAATGGAATTTTACACCGAACGAGGACGATTACCAGCTAAAGGAGAATTAAAAAATGAAGTAGAATTAAAAGAAGAGTTTAGAAGTTTTCGCCAAGCATTTAAAGTTATTTTACAAGTTACTCAAGAAGATGATTGGGATATGATTACAGAAAAACGTCGTCAAGATTTACTGTTATATTTGGCTTTAAGTCAATTTGAACGCCGTCCGAAAATGCGGGAATTATCGCCAGAAGTTAAGCAAGATATTAAGGCATTATTTGGTAGTTATAATAGTGCTTGTGTCATGGCTGATGCCATGTTGTATCAGGTAGGAAATCTAGAAATAATTTCTCAACTCTGTCAAAAACAAACTGTTGGGAGAAAACTCAAAAATTCTCTACTTATTCATATCAGTGTTTTAGAAAGTTTAGAACCTTTATTACGGCTATACGAAGGTTGCGCCAGTCGCACAGTTGGTCGATTAGAAGAAGCCAACGTTATACAATTTTCTTGGCGTACTCCTAAGATTACTTATTCATACTATCCCGATTTTGATGATAATCCTCATCCCCGTCTTCACAGTCGAATGCAAATTCAACTCAGTAATTTACGGGTTAATTATTCTGACTATGCAGAGGATGAAAATCCCCCAATTTTACATTACAAAGATAGTTTAGTCTCGTCTGATTATCCTTTATATGAAACCTTTAAACAGTTAACCCAACAAGAAGAAGAATTAGGATTACTAGATGATTACCGTAAAGTGAATCGTTGGTTAGGATGGTTAGATTGTTTAAAAGAAAATAATTTAACCTTAGAAGGATACGAATTAAAATCTAAGCCCAATCCTATGAATATTTATAGTCCTCCGAACCCATTTGGCTGATTTGACTGAGGCAGAAACCTCCTGCCTTCTGCCTTTCAACTCCTGCCTCCTTTTGACCACTGAAGCCTACTGCTGAACTCAGGTTATATTAAGGACAAAACCGATTATTCTCTGTCCACAGTATGTCCCAGTCAGTTCCTACTTGGGGAGATACTCCCCTAACCAACCCACCCAGTCCACAACAACTGTATCAAATGCAAACCCATCTCGATTTAGTTTTGTTGGCCACTGAGTGTTTAATTCCTATCGATGCAGATATGCTTCTACAAGCAGCCCTTGATCTAGATATCAAGACAACTTTAGTCGAAAACGTACAACTGTGGTCAAATCGAGACAAAACAACTGTAAATAACCCCATCAATAGCTTCAACGTTGAACAACTGCGATCGCTCATTTTGATTATTTGCTACATTAGTCAACAACATCAAGAATTAATTCGTCGCGCTGTTACTCTTCTAGAACAGATGACAGCACAAAACAAAGATCCGGCTCAAACCACCTTATTAGGAAACTATTTAGAAAATTTTAAGGAGTTTTATTCCACCAGGACAGATCCCTTACCACTTTCCCCCAACCAAAAAGTTCAATTGGCCTCTAAATTATTAATTGATTTATTATTCTACAGTGGAGACAATGGCTATGACCGTTTGTGGTTAACGTTACTCGATTACAAATCTTAATAAAACGATCACTTTTTGTATTTCTAGATAATTATAAATGATGTTATTAAATAATACCCCGCTACAAACCTATACCCCTCCCACCTGTACCCTGAAATTATGGGATAAACGGCCTATGTTATCCCGTTGGGGAGAATTAGTCTCCTTAGATAACATTGAATTTGAACTACAATTTGATGATCCTCGACTCCTAGAAGAAGATCAAGTGACTGTCAAAGGCGACCGCATTCAACTGGAATTATTATGCAACGTTGTCCAAACCTATGTTAAAAATTTTCTCCATCAAACCGCCTTTTATTGGCAAGCAACCGTAGAGAAGCCATTATCCCCAACTCAGCCTACCGTAGACACAGAAACCATTATCCCCCCATCCTTATCCCCTCAAGGACTACTCAACCACCATTTAACCTTTGGTTCGTTGGCCTCTCAAGCTTCTCACGCAGAGGTGACGTTGAGTATTTCTCAACTCTTTGATCTCCTTAATGCCTTAGAAACCTATAACAATACGATTGTTACTTTAACTAGCCCCAAAACCACTCCCTTAAGAAAAAGTTTGGCCGTTTGGAGCGCCACTGGTATCGCAGCAATCCTCGCTATTTTAATTCCTACTGTGGGAGTCAAGTGGTTTCGACAAGTTGTCTCAAGGGATACCCCCACTGAGGACACCGCAGAAAACCCAGATAAAACCCTGTCTTTCCTAGATGTGTTACCCCCTGTACCGCCACCCCCCAAAACCCCACTTCCTAACCCCTCCTTGGCTCCCTCCTTGGCGAATCGCGACCCCTTACCACCCCCTAGCCAAATTGGGCAAACCACGCCCCCGCCCCGTAACCCTAATGTTTCGGTTCAAGCCCCTCCCTTAAGGGTTTTACCTCCCCCACCCGCAGCCCCGACCGCACCGCCTAAACCTAATACTGCTGCTTCTAATAATTCGGTAACGGTTGATCAAGTTCCAACTCATCTTTTGCCCAACGGCGAAACTCCCATCGTTATGCCTAGTTTACCCCCAGAACAGGCAAAACAACTAATGCAAAACCCCACTTTACCCGCTCCCCCGACGTTGCAAGCCAAAGCGACTAACAGGGGAGGGACACCGTCTTTCCCTTCACCATCAAGTCGCGATCAAGTCACCGTCCCTGATGAGTTGTTATCACCAGACGCGAAAGTAACCCCCAAACCCCCTCCTCAAACCAGTCTCCTTGATGCCATTCCTCAAGTTGCCCAAGTTCGCCAGTATTTTCAGGAACGGTGGGAACCCCCTCAAAATCTAGAACAAACGCTAGAATATCGTTTAATTGTTCAAGAAGATGGTTCTCTTAAACAAACCGTCCCTTTAGGTCGTTCAGCCGCTATTTACCGCTCTCAAATTCCTTTTCCTGTTCCTGGATCTGAATTTGTTTCTCCCCTGGAAACATCGAATAATCAAACTATTCGCCTCGTTTTAATTCCTAATGGAAAGGTTAAAACCCTTTTGGAGTAAATTAATTCCACCGTAATATTCTGATAATCATTTTCTATTTAGTAACCCATAGGTTCCGTGGTTGTACTTTCCTTGACCGGCAAACCGTGAATAAACTGCCTGATTACTTCGGTTTTGGTCTTACCATCTACCATACAGTATGCTTCTAACCGTAATAAGTCCTTTTCTGGAAGGCGAATGGTTAACACTTTATCAGATTTTGGTTTTGTTCTAGCCATGTCTTTTTTGTATTTACATTATCTATCACTTGTCTTAACAAGATCATAACATCATATTTTTGTCTGTCACACAGTGAATGTACTTATTCTGTATTTTGTTAGTACAAAAACTTGACAAAATATAAACATTGTCTTAAGATGGTAGTAACGCAGACAAAACTCTGCTTGTTGAATTCAAAAACGCTTATGGAAAACAAAACAGATATTGATACCAAAACTCTAGATAACAATGTTAGTGATGGTAGTGAGTTGATTCCTTCTGACGTTGCTGCAAGAATAGAAAGAGAAGGAACCCAAAAAGAGAAACGACAAGAAATTCAGGAAAACGATGCTCCCACAACAGGAGGCTACACCGTAGACCAAGAAGGATTAATTAACAATTATCCTGTAACGCCTCCCATGACAGGGGCAAAATATCCAACTCCTAGAGAGCAATATGCCTATATTATTTTAGGTGGATTAGCTGCAGCATTTGTTATTAGTTTAATTTGTATTGCTTTTAGTGTAAGTTAATTATCAATTAATTAACTATTTAAGAACCATAAAACACTGTTAACCAAATAAATAGAGGAGAATAGGAATATATGGCTACTCAAACGCCTGACAATTTAAGTAAACAAGCTTACGAAGAAAAAGTAAAAGCTCAGTTAGATAAATTGAATGCTCAAATTGACGAAATGAAAGCCAAAGCTCAACAAGCTAAGGCCGATACTGAGATTGAATATCACAGTCAAATTGAGGAATTAACGGCAAAAAGAGACGCTGCCGTTAATAAATTAGAAGAACTACAAAAAGCAGGAGAAGATGCCTGGAAAGATATCCAAACCGGTTTTGAACAAGCTTGGAAGGATCTAGAAACATCATTTAACAACGCAGTTAAGAAGTTTCAATAGAAACAGAAACATAGAGTCTAGATAAGGATTTCTAGACGTGGAGGTGATACTACGGTATTACCTCTATATTTTGTGTTTTAAGGGAATTATGTTTGTGATGGCAATTCTCAAAAATAGCTAGAGAGATTGCTTCGGGGTATTTCCAGTAAGATTCAACCTGACTTCTCATATCACCCCTCGCAATGACTACTTAATGCTCTGAAAAGTTTTGAGAATTGGTATTAGTTGACGAATCTCTATGAATTCCATTAGCATAATAAGTAAGATTAACTCATAAAAGCTATGAGTCTTTTAATTTAATAAAAAGTGATTGATAAAGAAACATTAAACTTACTAGAGTGGCCTCGACTTTGCCAACAGTTAGCCACTTTTGCTGCGACGAAAATGGGAGCAGTAGCGGCTCGCAATTTACCTATACCGACAACAATAGAAGAAAGTCAAGAACTATTAGCTCAAACTAAGGAAATTTATCGCCTAGAGCAGAATTTAGAAATTAAATGGACATTTGAAGGGATCAGCGATGTGGGAGACTCCCTAAAAAGAGCAACGCTAAAAGGAAGTCTCTCAGGGCAAGAATTGCTTAATATTGCCACCACTTTAGCAGGAATGCGACGGTTAAGACGAATTATTGATGATTGTGAAGATTTACCCGTTTTAACAGAGTTAGTCGCTGATATTCGTACCTACCCCGAACTAGAAAAAGCCATTCATCACTGCATTGATGAAGCCGGAAAAGTAGCCGATCGCGCCAGTCCTAAACTGGGAGAAATTCGTCATAATCTGAAAGAGATTAGGGATCGCATCTATGACAAACTGCAAAATATTATGCAGCAAAAAGGAAACGCGATCCAAGAAGGGGTAATTACACAACGGGGCGATCGCTTTGTCCTTCCCGTCAAAGCAGGGCAAAAAGAGCAAATTCCAGGCATTATTCACGATACCTCTGGGACAGGGGGAACCTTTTATATTGAACCCAACTCCGTCGTACAGATGGGCAATAAACGCCGTCAATACTTACGACAAGAAGAGAGAGAAGAAGAAGCCATTTTACGCCAGTTAACCGAACAAGTAGCCGAAGTAGCCGAAGACTTAGAGTATTTACTGGCGATCGCCACGGTTTTAGACTTAGCCACCGCTAGGGCAAGATATAGCTTCTGGTTGGGAGGAAACGCCCCCAGATTTATTGAAACCAACGAAACCATTACCCTCCGACAGTTACACCATCCTTTATTAGTGTGGCAAGAAAGACACGAACAAGGATCGCCCGTGGTTCCCATTAACGTACAAATTAATCCAGACATTCGAGTTATTGCCATCACCGGACCCAATACCGGAGGGAAAACCGTCACCCTGAAAACTGTGGGGTTAGCAGCTTTGATGGCTAAAGTTGGCTTATTTGTCCCTGCCAAAGAACCAGTAGAACTGCCCTGGTTTGAGCAAATTTTAGCCGATATCGGGGATGAGCAGTCTATTGAACAAAATTTATCCACCTTTTCCGGTCATATTCGTCGTATCGTTCGCATTTTAGAAGCGTTAGAACAGAAAACAACTGTATCTGAAACTGCTCCCTCTGCCTCCCCTGCCTCCCCTGCTCCCTCTGCTCCCTCTGCCTCCCCTGCTCCCCCTGCTCCCCCTGCCTCCCCTGCTCCCCCTGCTCCCCCTGCCTCCCCTGCCTCCCCTGCTCCCCCTCTCCCCCTCTCCCCCCCTCCCAGTCTCATCCTTCTCGACGAAGTCGGTGCCGGAACCGATCCCGCCGAAGGAAGTGCTTTGGCGATCGCTTTATTGCATCATTTAGCCGATCATGCCCAATTAACCATTGCAACGACACACTACGGAGAATTAAAAGCCCTCAAATACGAAGATTCCCGCTTTGAAAACGCTTCAGTGGAATTTGATGATCGAACCCTTTCCCCCACTTATCGGCTGTTGTGGGGCATTCCAGGGCGGTCTAATGCCCTAAGTATTGCTCAACGTCTGGGGTTAGATGGGGAAATTATTGAAGAGGCGAAAACTCGTATTGGAGGACTGTCTCAAGATGTTAATGATGTCATTGCCGGGTTAGAAGCGCAACGGAGACAGCAAGAAGAAAAAGCCCAAGAAGCGCAAAAATTGTTGCAAGAAACGGAAAAGTTTTATAGTGAAGTGACGGAAAAAGCAACGGCTTTACAAGAGAGGGAAAAAGACTTAAAACGGTATCAAGAATTAGAAGTACAAAAAGCGATCGCAGAAGCCAAAGAAGAGATTGCCCAAGTGATTCGTAACTTACAAAAAGGGAAAAAAAGCAGCCAAAATGCTCAAAAAGCAACCGAAGCCATTGCTAATATTGGTCAAAAACAGTTACCTAAAAAAGTTAAACCAAAAGTTAGTTATCAGCCGCAAGTGGGAGAAAAAATACGTCTTTCTAACTTAGGACAAACCGCCGAAGTGTTAGAGGTGTCTGCTGAAGATGAAGAGGTGATGGTACGGTTTGGACTAATGAAAATGACCGTTTCTTTTCGGGATATTGAGTCATTGGATGGTCAAAAGGTGGAAACCAAGGTTAAAGAGAAAAAACAAGGGGTTACCCCGCCACCGAAATCCTCTAAACCCAAAGATGTTCCAGTCATTCGCACCTCCCAGAATACCATTGATATTCGGGGGAGTCGTGTCGCAGAAGCTGAAGCCGACTTAGAAAATGCGATCGCTCAAGCCACAGAGTCAGGACTATTATGGATTATTCATGGCAAAGGAACGGGTAAGTTGCGCCAAGGGGTTCATGAGTTTTTGAAGCGTCATCCTCAGATTGCTAGGTTTGAGTTAGCCCCTCAAAAGGAAGGGGGTTCTGGGGTAACATTGGCTTATTTTAAGTAGAATTTGCTCAATATCTATTTAGTCTGTAATTCTGCTGATAAATTAGTCCAATTAGAATCAGCTTTAAGGATATTATTTGTCATATTTTTAGTCCATTTATTTTGGATGTTTTTATCATAATTAAGATATAATTTTCCTTCTACGATTGTCCAAGCTGACGGGTCAATAGGAGCCGTATAATTATTACTAACGGCCCAAGCACAAAAACCACCATATTGAGGTGCATAGTTGTCAGGTTGCTCTATAAATAAATCCCGATTTTCGACACTTTTAAACCACCATGTGGTACCAGCCCACTGATAGCTAAATTGAGGATTTCCTTGAACGGCTTGTTTGTCTAAAAAATAAGCCACGGGGTCAGTTCCTTTAATAGCAACCCCTTTTTCCTCAAAAAATATAGTGTTAGTGTTATTTTCTGATTGGCTCTGAGTTGCTAAAGGAGAATTGGTTTGACGGGATGTATCCCTATTGATAGCACTACAACCAGTGATTACCAAAGTGAGACAAACGATATTTACAAAAACTGCATTAGTTAGAATCGCTAGTTTTTTGGACTTCATGCTGTTATTAATCCTCCGAAGAAGCAGTTATTAATTGAGTATTGAGTAATATCTGTTATTCCTGATTAATAACATCTTACAACGGTAAACGTTATAAATAGTTCTAAACAAGGCTGAAACCTTCGTTGTCTAATTGAGCCAAAGGTTTGAGTCATATTCAAAAAGTAGACCTTTTAGATGGCAAAAATGAACGAAAGCCCTAGTCGGAGCGACTTCAGCCGCATTTTGGCAGTCGCTTCACCGGTTATAAGAGTTTTTAGGGGTTTTCCTGTTCAATTTCGATAGTTTCTTCAATTTCGGCTGGCTTTTTCATTATCAATGGCTTTTTCTCTAGCTCAGGTAAAGCGATTAATTCCCGTTGATGTTGCTTGACGGGTGTAGGCATTAACATGGGTAAAGGATCTGTCTCATCGCGCCAATAGGTGGCCACTGGTAAGGTATGTTCTAAATCTTCTAGCAGTCTGGGAATGACCATCATGGCGTGCAATTCCCCAATTTTTTCGGCTTCGTGCATTCCCGCTTCAATGGCCACCGCTACATTCGCTACCGAACCCCGAATAATAGCGGTACAGAGTCCATCCCCAATAATTTCGTAAGACGCTAACTGCACATCGGCTGATTTTAACATCGCATCGGCTGCCCCCACCATCGCCGGAAAGCCTCTGGTTTCCAGGAGTCCAATCGAACGATTACTGAGACGACTATAACCCTGTTGTTGTTGGGCAATTTCGACTAAATGACTACCAATGGGAAAAACTGCCTCTAGATTAGGCATTGGGCGGGCAATGACCAATTTAGAAATTAATTGACCGAACTTTTCAGCCGTTTTTGCCCCCTCTTCCACAGCCAGGCGAACATTAGCCACTTTCCCCCGTACAATGGCGGTACAGTGTCCACTGCCAATTTTTTCATAGCCCACTAACGTTACATCGGCTGATTTAAGCATCATGTCAGCCGTTCCCACAATGGCAGGAAAACTATGGGTAGAAATAAGGCCAAGGGCGCTATCACTGGGTAAGTGAGATGATTTCATGCTGGGTTGGGTTTGTGAGGCGTATCGGTGTTTAGAAGTAGCAAGACTGGTCATGTAATCTGATGGGTGTACGTTGGTGGGTAATGCTTATGTTTGAACCTCCCGTCGCGAGAGGCGCGAGGGATTCCCATATAGACTCTTGACTAGACTACCGAAATAGTCCCCGTAAGACCGCCATTACTGGGCTGTTTATTTAGCGTTCACGGGCGCACCGACCGCAAACGGATCTAAAATCTATTTAATTTTTTGGCTGTGCGTCACCGCTAAACCTAATTTACCAGTCGCGTCACCTTTACAATTTCTGAGTGCCTAATTCTGAGGAAACCTCAGAATGTAAGAGGCACGAAGGGCGATATTTGTCCCGA
>JASJDN010000064.1 GCA_030065205.1 Crocosphaera sp. | reverse complement strand
GAAAGAGGATTTAGAGCCGTTGGCGGTCGGTGCGCCCGTGAACGTTAAACAAACAGCCCAGTAATGGCGGTCTGGCGGGGGCTATTTTGGTAGTCTAGTTAAGAGTCTATATGGGAATCCCTCGCGCCTCTCGCGACGGAAGGTTCAACAACTTAAACAATATGTTCAACAACAACAATCTCCTGTTTAAAATAGGGATGCGATCGCATCCCTGTAGATTACCTAAGCCTGAAAACTCTCTTCTGGGGTTCCTTCATGAACGGTTTTGACCCATTTTAAACGTTTGGGACGAACGGACATTCGCGCGGTGACACAGGGCATAATAATTAACCAGTGCATCATATACACCGTTCCCCGTAAGGTTTGCCATCCTAAATGAAAGATGTCTAAAAAGTTAAACTTCTCTTGATTGTTGATTCGACGTAAGCCGGTAAACATTCCCCAAAATGATAAAGATAACATCAACCCTGTCAATGGACCCAACAAAGGGAAACGATGACGAGTGATCACCATCATCAAATCAGGAATGGCTGCCGTAGGGAGAAGATACTGCATCAAAATAAAGGAGATGAGATCGAATTTTTTCCCCAACCCCATCGGTTGATTAACAATAAACCGCCAATAATCTAAGTAGCGTTGATAACCTCCTTCAGCCCATCGGTTACGCTGATGCCATAACGCTTTAGCTGTGGTCACCCCTTCTTCTTCAACGGCAGGATGATTTAAAAAGCCAATTTTCCAATGATCCAAGTGCAAACGCATGGTTAAATCTAAATCATCGGTGATTGTTTGTTCATTCCATCCCCCACAGCTAATTAAGGCAGTACGGCGCACAAATTGACCGTTACCCCGCAATTCTCCAATGCCACCCAGGGCAATGCGTTTTTGCTGGAAAAAGCTGTCTAAAGCCATTTCTGCTGCCTGTCCTTTGGTCCAGAAGTTCAAGGGTTCATTGGCGATCTGTTTTCTGACTTGAACAGCCCCGATCTCTTTTTGATTAAATAAGGGAACCACTCGTTTTAATAAGTCGGGTGTTACTTTCGCATCCGCATCAAACACCGCAATAATATCCCCTTGGGTTTTGGCAAACACTCCATTAAGGGCCCCTGACTTACCTCCCTGGGCCCCGGCTGAACGGTGAATAACATTCAGTTGAGAATATTCTTTACTCAAGCGATCGAGAATTTCGGGTGTTTTATCGGTACTATGATCATCAACAATCCAGAGATCGTATTTTTCCCTAGGATAATCTAAATTACACAATTGCGTGACTAATTTCCCGATAACCGCTTCTTCGTTTTTCGCTGCTACTAATAAGGACACAGAAGGGGCCTGTTGTAAACTTTCTCCTGATAAGATTTCTGGAATCGGATCAGGTTTGGCGAAAATGAGACGACAAGCTTGTAAGGTAAAAACAGTGGTTAAAGTAATAATGAGCCATGTTCCCCAAGCAACTAAATGGAGACTGATGACCATACCCCAAACCGCCATTAAGACAAAGGCAGCTTTTTTCCGTCTTCCAGATAATCCCTGGAAAAAATCGCTTCTAAACTCTTCTTCTTCGTCTTCAGGATCAGACCATTCCGACAATAGGGAACTGATGGGGTCTAAGTTGTCTGGTTCGTCGTTGTCTATCCAATAGTTTTTTGCCATAATTCAAAAGTTAGTTTTATGTTGTTTTTTATTACCAAGAATCCCCAGTAAAATTTTAAAAGAAATTCATAACAATTATGAGTTTAGCTGATCAGATCCAGGATCATCAAGAGCAGACCCAACCTTATCAACTATATTAAACATTTGTACTATTCAAAAATGATTCCCAGATCATTGCTAGACTCTAAACTTTGTCTCCATCATGTTTGATAATATGACTAACTATCTGGTAAAGTCACCGTATCTAACCAAAAAGATTCAATTCCTTTGACCAATTTAAACAAGTCTTTTAAATTGCGGGACTTAGTAATATAGCAGTTTACATAAAGGTCATAACTTTCCTGAATATCCTCATCATTACTAGAAGTTGTTAAGACAATGACCGGAATTCGTTTCAGATTAGGGTCGCTTTTAATTTCTGCTAACACTTCCCTCCCATCCTTGCGAGGTAAATTCAAATCCAGGATGATTAAATTAGGTCGGGGAGACTCATTGAACTCCCCTTCCTTACGCAAGTAGGCCATTGCATCCATACCATTCCTGACAATCATTAATTGATGGGGAACGGTACTGGTTTTTAGCACTTCTTGAACCAGACGAATATCTGCCTTAGAATCTTCTACTAAGAGGATAATCTTATCTTGCTGACCCTCTCTTGCGATCACGTTGTTTGCCTCCTACTGGTATGGTGAAATAGAATGTTGCACCTTGGCCGAGTTCTGACTCTACCCAAATTTTACCCCGATGACACTCCATTATTTTCTTACAAATGGCTAACCCCATACCGGTTCCTGGATATTCGTCACGAGTATGTAACCGCTGAAAAATAACAAAAATGCGATCGCTAAACCGGGGATCGATCCCAATCCCGTTATCCTGTACGGAGAATAACCATTCATCTTCTAACCGTTGCGCTTTAACGTGAATTTCTGGGGTTTCCTCACTGCGGAATTTAATCGCATTAGAAAGCAAGTTTAAGAACAATTGTATTAACTGAGTATCATTGGCCATGACCGTAGGTAGAGGATCATGGGTAACGATGGTATTCGTTTCTGCAATACGTCCCCGTAAATTGGCGATCGCTTTTTCTAATGCAGTTTCGGATTCGGTCAGTTGAAACTCGATGTCCCGCATATCTACTTTAGAATAGGCTAAGACATCGTCGATAAGGGTTTGCATCAAACTGACCCCTTCCACGGCAAAATTGATGAATTCTTTAGCATCTTCATCTAACGCCTCATCGTAGCGCATTTCCAACAGTTGCACATAGTTGGACACTTGGTTCAACGGTTCTTGTAAGTCGTGGGATGCTACATAGGCGAATTTCTTTAATTCTGCGTTAGAAAGTTCTAAATCGTGAGCTAATTGGGCTAATTCATCCGCTTGTCGGAGAATGATGTTAACGATCGCTTCTTTTAACCCTAATGCTGCTTTTATTTCTACGGGTTTCCAAGAGAGAGAGGTTAAACGGACGGTTTCTTTCCATAATTCAAAGGATTTTCGGGGACATAACTTCAAATTCCCCTCTATATTCCGCATTTCGTAAGCTTTTGATGGATCTCCTCCCCAGTTGACCGTTTGGATGACTTCGGGACGGAACCATAAGATATAATTGCGGTGAGAAATTTTAATGGCTAATAACCCACTGGCCACGTCTTTAAAGTTACGTGCATCTGCGTATAAATTAGGTAAAGAAGGGGTCGAAAAAACTTCTTCGGTGACATTTTTCTTTAACCATTGTAGTAAATATTGAACCTCCTCCGAATTCGGAGTTTTTCCAATTAAACTATAATTCTCTCCCACACAAACTGCAACCCCTTGAGAACTGGTTAATTCTAACAGTTTTTGCTCACTTTTGATTAACCCTTCAATAAAGTTATCTGCTTGGGTCATTGATTCAATTAACCCCCCTTGAATGGCAGTTAATTTCATGCGGTAATCGTAGTCTTTTGTTTCTTCTTTGGCCGAAATTTCAGCAAAAACGACTTGTCCCAAAAATTCGCAAGCTTTTCTTAATTCATAAGGAACGTATTTAGGGGTTAAATGATGACAAGCGATGAGTCCCCATAATTTTCCTTCATCAATTAACGAGATGGTTAAGGATGCACCCACACCCATATTATGGAGATATTCGAGGTGACAAGGAGAGGCACTTCTGAGAATAGAATGGGTTAAATCTAACGCTGTATTGTTGAGAGGATGTAACTTGGGAAATAAATCGACTCCTGTTGCTTTTGCATCGGGAATTAAACGGATATAGTTAGAACTAAACAGTCTTCTTGCGGGTAAGGGTATATCGGAAGCAGGATAATGCAGACCTAAATAGGGTTCTAATTCTTCTAATTTATCTTCAGCTATTACTTCTCCATGATCATCTTCATCAAACTTATATAGCATGACTCGATCAAACCCAGTCATTTTACGAACTTCT
Organism: Crocosphaera sp.; assembly: GCA_030065205.1. Classification (GTDB taxonomy): domain Bacteria; phylum Cyanobacteriota; class Cyanobacteriia; order Cyanobacteriales; family Microcystaceae; genus Crocosphaera. The sequence goes on along the minus strand of JASJDN010000064.1, from coordinate 29,640 downwards.
TTGACAATGATTTGACAAAAATCCGTTAAATTGGCATTACTTTGTAACTGGGTAATAGACGCTTTGGCTAAGTGATAAAAACTCAAAAAAGGAATATTTTCTTGAGAAATAGCAGGTTCTAACTCTAAAATCAAAAATCCTTCACCATTACGATGAAAAACTCCATCAAAAATAACATAATTATCCCCATCAATTCTTGCCCACAGTTTAGTTGGATTAATAAAATCTAAGTTATTATTTTTCAACCCCATTTTTAACTGTTCGATTTGGAAACTATCAAAAATATCATCTAAACTTAAGTTAATAATGTCCTCTGGTGTAATGCCAAAAAATTGTTTGGTATTACTGCTGGTTTGAACAATTTTTAGATTTGACTCATCCAGAACAAATAAGACACCGTGATTCTGAATTTTTCCCCATAAATGGATTTGTAATTCTTCTAATTTTTGGAGATTAATGTCTTGAGTTAGGTTCGCGTTACTAATCATAGGGATTCCCTCAATTGATTGGATTAATTAATAATTTTGGAAATTAATGAATGCAATTTCTTGTTACAATTTAACTTGAAACGTCAATATTTTGTCTTTTTATAACTTAACCAATAATGTTTTATTATTATTTGTTTTTACGATATTTAAGTTTTAGTATAACGCAAAATTTTCCTCCTAGAGATAATAAAATATTAAGAATTGATCTGAAATGTAAAGAAAAAATTTAAGATTTTTATTATATTTTTTGTCTAAAGATTTTTATAGAAAACTTTTATAAGACTGATAGCTGTAAACTGAAAATATCAAGAAATATAACAATAATTAACAAAACAATAAGACTTTAAAGCAATAATTTGCCATGAATGCCAAAATAGGGTCTGTAACCCTCAATTTTAATCAAAAAAGAGGCACATAATGAATCTCAAAAAAGGAGCTAGAGGCGATCGCGTTAAAGCACTCCAAGATGCCCTGAGAAACAAGGGATTTGACCCTGGTCTTAGTGATGGTATCTTTGGCAATGGAACAGAATCTGCTGTCATTGCCTTTCAAAAGAGTGAAGGTTTATTAGCTGATGGCATTGCTGGCCCACAAACGTTAGGTGCGCTCGCAATGGATGTCATTGATGACGACAAACGTCCTGATGCAACCGCTAAATTTACGGTAACGGTTGTCTCAGATATGTTTCCTTCTACCCCTATTGGTAATATCAAAAAGCATTTGCCTTTTGTGTTATCAGCATTAAAAAAACTGGCTCTAGGGGATCAAGAAATGATTTTGATGGCTTTAGGTACGATTCGGGCTGAAACAGAAGGATTTATCCCCATTGATGAATTTAAGTCTCGTTTTAATACGCCCCCTGGAGGCCCACCTTACTCCCTATATGATAACCGCACAGATTTAGGCAATCGAGGGCCAACAGATGGAGCTGATTTTAAAGGACGTGGTTTTATTCAGCTAACTGGACGAGCCAACTATACAACCATCGGCTCCCAAATTGGTAAAGACCTTGTGGGGAATCCCAATCTTGCAAATGATCCTGAAATTGCTGCCACAATTCTCGCTACTTTTTTGAAAAATAAGGAGAGGCTGATTCGAGGGGATTTAATGATTAATGACCTGAGAATGGCTCGCAGAAGAGTTAATGGAGGCAGTCATGGACTAGACCGCTTTACAGACGCATTCAATATTGGCCAACGTTTAACAAGCTAGAAAGGTTGGAATATGACATTTACCGCTAAAGTTATTACGACAAGTGAATGGGGAGCGAATGCGCCAAAAGCTGGAACATTTCCTTTCAGAAGAACGATTCCCCAGTACGTTATAGTGCATCATACCGCTCACAAAGCTGATCCTAATCCTCCTAATGATTCATCAAAAGGGACTATTGAGGGAGCTATGGATTTGGCGAAAACCTTTCAGAATTCTCACATGAATGTAAACGGTTGGTCAGACTCAGGACACAACTTTCTCAACACCACAGGGGGATTTATTCTCGAAGGTCGCCACGGTTCCCTAGATGCTGTTAAAAAAGGAGAGTGCATTCAGTCTGCTCATGCTGCCCAAGATCCAGGAAAACTCCCTAACGGCAATCGATCGCCAGGGATTGAGAATGAAGGCAATTTTATGAACTTTTCCATGATCGACAAGCAATGGGAAAGCTTAGTTGAATTGTGTGCTTCTTTGTGTGATTCTTGCAATATCAGTCCCAAAGACATTCGGGGACATCGAGATTTCAGTAATACTCAATGTCCTGGTGACTGGCTTTATAATCAGTTACCTCGCTTGAGAAAAGATGTTGCCAATAAATTAGGGTTACAGTTTACGCCAGACGAACTAGAAAATGATTCTCCAGTGGTCAATCTCAAAGTTGGTTCAACAGGTCTACCCGTCATAAAATTACAAGAAAAATTGCGTGAGAAAGGATTTAATCCTGGGGCCGCTGACGGGATCTTTGGAGAAAATACACTAAAAGCTGTAAAAGAGTTTCAGCGTTCCGTGGGAATCAAAGATGATGGTATCGTTGGACCCAATACTCGCAAGCTTTTGGGATTGTAAATCTACAAAAAAAAGAAGCATCTTTCATTAAGATGCTTCTGAAAACTATCTTAAACTACTATTTAAAGTTAAAAACTCGGATAATATTATCGTCACTACCTGTAATTAAAATTTCGCTATATTATTAATCAATGATTAAATTTTATGCCCAAGAAAATAAGAGAGCTTAAATCAATGTTACTCAAAGCAGGATTTAACTATCGCTCTGGTAAAGGGAGTCATACCGTTTGGAGTCATCCTCTTTTAACCTATAGCTTAACCCTTTCAGGAAAAGATAGTGCTGATGCGGATCGCTATCAAGAAAAAGATGTTAAAAATGCGCTTAAAGATTTAGATAATTTGTAGGAGTAAATCAATGAACCATCCATATAGTATCATTATTCAATGGTCAGATGAAGATCAAAAATATATCATAAGTTTACCAGAATTTGGTCCCTATGCTCACACTCATGGTAATAGTTATGAAGAAGCTTTAAAAAATGGTCAAGAAGTGTTAGAACTTTTAATCGAAGATTATCAAGCTAGAAATAAACCTTTACCGAAACCAAGTAATTTTCAAATAATACTTGAAGTTTGATCATTGTAATAATTGATTAATAAAGTTTAAATAAGCACTTGAATAGTCTGTAGGGTGGGCAAATGCTTAATTAAAGAAAATTATGATACGTAACAAATAATTTTGCCCACCATCCCCATATTTAATGAATAGATGATGATGGTGGGAAAGTATGAAAATAACTTAATTAACCTTAAAAATATCCCCTCTTGCCCACCCTACAAGCTGACATAAGTTAAGTCAGTATAGGTTATCAATAAGTCCAATAATTATAGTACAATTGTTTTAAGTTAAAGTTCAGCTACTAACGATACAAGCTATAGTTATAGGAATTAGATAAGATGTATCTTAAGGATATTCTATTAGAAAATGTTGCGTCTATTGATTTTTTAGATGTTACTTTACCGTTTAATAATGAACGATTTTCTGAGTGTAAAAGATCCTTTGACTATTATAAAAAAACAAAAGCATTTGAAGAAGAAATCGAAGAAAAAATTAAATTAGGGAATAAACCTAAAGTATTAACAGAAGGAGAAACAGATCCTATTTATATTAAAACTGCTTTAGAGTTATTGGGACATCAAGGGATTTTAGAGCAAGTTGATATTGAATGGGTTGGAAAAAATATATCTAAAGGCAATAATATAAATACAGGAGATAAAAGAAATAGAAAGCTTTCAAAAGATGGATTTCTGTAAATGGATATGTGAGGAAAGAAAGAATCCTGATGATTTTATCCACTTTCAAGAAATCATTAACATTTTACAAGAATTTATAGAATAAAATAGAATTGAAGCTATATAATAAAATAAACGTTGGAGTATTCCCATCATGAACCTACCTACTCAACAATCTCAATCTGAACCTATTGTTGTCGAAGGGGATGAAAATGAAGTGATACCCCCAGAAGATATTGCCGAAAGTGAAGCCGCTTGGCAAGATTATCTCGCAGGAAAAGATCAAGGAATGTCTTTAGAAGAACTCGAACAAGAATTATGGGGAAATAATCTTGAATGAGTGGCGTTTTCTAATCTTAAAACCAGCCCAACGCTATCTTAAGCGATTATCAAAAACTGATCAAGAACGTATTATTAACGGATTTAAAGCTTTGTTGGCTAATTCCGAAAATGTTGATGTTAAACCCTTAAAAGGAAGACCAGAACACAGGTTACGTATTGGTAGTTATCGTGCATTATTTTTAATTGATCAAGAAAAGAAACTTTACATTATTACTCAGATAGGGAGTCGTGGAGATATTTATAAGAAGTAAAATAAGGAGATTCCTCTTACCATCGGAATGATAATTAAAGCCAAAAAAGTTAATTTGTAGGGTGGACAAATACTTAACAGATGAGGATTATGATATTCAACCAATAATTTTTCCCACCATCCCCATATTTAATGAATAGATAATGATGGTGGGCAAGTATTTCAAATAACTTACTTAACCTTAAAAATATCCCCTCTTGCCCACCCTACAAAAAAAAGAAGCATCTTTAATTAAGATGCTCCTAAAAACTATCTAAAATAGTTATTACTTAGAGTCAGACTCAGAAAATTCTGCGTCAATAACATCATCACCACCGCCGGAGGTTCCACCACCAGGAGGTGTGCCAGCATCACCACCTGGGGCTGCACCCGGCGCACCACCGGCTTGTTGATAGACACTGCTACCGATGCTGTAAAGCAGTTGTTGTAACTCTTCGGTTAAGGATTTGATCTTATCATCATCATCTTGGGCGATCGCATCTTTGAGGTCTTTGATCAACCCTTCAGCCTTGGTTTTATCGCCAGCAGGAACCTTATCCCCTAACTCACTCAGTTGTTTATCCGCTTGATACACTAAAGAGTCAGCTTGGTTCTTACGGTCAATTTTTTCCCGACGTTCCTTATCTGCAGTAGCGTTAGCTTCAGCTTCTTGAACCATGCGATCGACTTCGGTATCGGGTAAAGTAGAAGCCCCAGTAATACTGATAGACTGTTCTTTTCCGGTACCTTTATCCTTCGCAGTCACGTTAAGAATACCGTTAGCATCGATATCAAAGGTCACTTCAATTTGAGGAACGCCACGGGGTGCAGGGGGAATACCATCTAAGCGGAATAACCCTAAATCTTTGTTATCCTTGGCCATTTCCCGTTCCCCTTGGAGAACATGAATTTCTACGTTGCTTTGACCATCAACTGCGGTAGAGAAGACCTCAGATTTTTTGGTAGGAATGGTGGTGTTGCGGGGAATAATTTTGGTCATGACACCGCCAAGGGTTTCCACACCGAGGGATAGAGGGGTCACGTCTAATAGAAGAATATCTTTCACTTCACCGGCTAAGACACCCCCTTGAATGGCTGCACCCATCGCTACCACTTCGTCAGGATTAACCCCTTTGTTGGGTTCTTTTCCTAGGGTTTTCTGAACTAATTCTTGTACCGCAGGAATACGAGTGGAACCCCCAACCAGTACCACTTCATCGATATCGCTGTTGCTGAGTTTAGCATCCTTCATCGCCTTTTCTACGGGGATGCGAGAGCGATCGATCAGATCAGAACAAAGTTCTTCAAATTTTGCCCGGGTTAACGTGGTGTCGAGGTGTTTGGGACCTTCTTGGGTAGCGGTAATAAAGGGGAGGTTAATCTCGCTTTGGGTGACGCTAGACAGTTCGATTTTGGCTTTTTCGGCTGCTTCGGTTAACCGTTGTAAAGCTTGCTTATCTTTACGCAGATCAATCCCTTCATTACTTTCAAATTCTTTGGCCAGAAAATCGACAATTTTCTTATCAAAGTCGTCACCCCCTAGGTGAGTGTCTCCAGAGGTCGCTAATACTTCAAAGACACCGTCCCCTACTTCGAGGATGGATACGTCGAAGGTTCCCCCCCCTAAGTCAAACACCAGGATGGTTTCATTACTTTTCTTATCTAACCCGTAAGCCAAAGAAGCGGCCGTCGGTTCGTTAATAATCCGTTTTACTTCTATTCCGGCGATTTTACCCGCGTCTTTGGTGGCTTGACGTTGAGAGTCGTTAAAATAAGCAGGAACGGTGATCACCGCCTCGGTAACGGTTTCGTTCAGGTATTTACTCGCGTCTTCAACTAACTTCCGTAGAACTTGGGCTGAAATTTCTTCGGGGGCAAATTGTTTGCTTTGCGCGGGAGAGTCTAATTTAACATTTCCGTTGCTGTCTCGGATTACTTTATAAGAGACTTCGGTAGCTTCGTTTGTGACTTCTTCGTGTTTGCGACCGATAAAGCGTTTAACCGAATAGAAGGTATTTTCAGGGTTCATGACCGCTTGACGCTTAGCAATTTGTCCCACTAAGCGATCGCCGTTTTTGGCGTAGGCGACCACCGAAGGAGTGGTTCTAAAGCCTTCTGCGTTAGCAATAACGGTGGGTTTTCCCCCTTCCATCACGGCCACACAAGAGTTGGTCGTTCCTAAATCAATTCCGACAACTTTTCCCATATCCTAGACTCCCTAAATTACTATATGACTTACTCAATGCTGTTAATTCAGCTTAAGTATTAATAATGGGTTTCTCTGAGTATTTATGACTCATATCTATGGTGACGGGATCGGGGTTGTGTAGGGTAGTGTAGGTTTCCGAACCTAGGAATGACGGTTCGAGAATTTAGCATTTATATGACACCGTTTTTTGGGTTATAGTATAATCAAACTAAGCTTTTAAACCGCTTAATTTTCCATGCTTATGATTGCTCCAGTAGACAACGCAATTAAACGAGAAATCATTTATCCTGAAAGAGATGGTAATCCGATGGCAGATAATACCGTTCAATTTCGTTGGATTACTACTATTAAATCGAATTTAGATTGGCTATTTGCTCAAGATGAACAAGTATTTGTCGCAGGAGATTTACTTTGGTATCCGATAGAAGGAAATAATAAAAAACGACAAGCACCGGATGTTATGGTAATCTTTGGTCGTCCCAAAGGAGATAGGGGTTCTTACCAGCAATGGAAAGAAGATAATATTGCGCCTCAAGTGGTTTTTGAGATACTTTCTCCAGGAAATACTCAAACCGAAATGAATAGAAAACTACTATTTTATGAACATCATGGAGTAGAAGAATATTATATTTATAATCCCAATAAAAATGAATTGAGTGGGCTATTGAGAAATGAGCAACAGTTAGAAGTAATTGAAGAAATTGATAATTGGATTAGTCCCCGTTTAGGGATTCGTTTTCAATTAAGTGAATCTGAATTAATTATTTATCATCCTGATGGACAACCTTTTTCTAGTTACGTTGAAGAAAAACAGAAGGCTGAAACTGAACGCCAACGGGCTGAAACTGAACGCCAACGGGCTGAAACTGAACACCAACGGGCTGAAACTGAACGCCAACGGGCTGAGACTGAACACCAACGGGCTGAAAAACTAGCAGCAAAGTTAAGGGAATTAGGTATTAATTCTGAAGAAATTTGAGCAGAGGAAAGTCAGAGAATTTCCTATCTCTTGCTTAAGAACTTCTCAAAGCCACAATCGGGTCTAGTTTAGCAGCTTTTTGAGCAGGAATAACTCCAAACCCTAGACCAATTCCACTAGAAACGGCTAAAGAAACAATGATAGAAACAGAAGAAATGGTAGTCGATAAAGGAGAAATTAAGCCTACTATTGTTACTAAACTTACCCCTGTTAAAATACCAATGATTCCCCCAGAAACAGAAATAATTACTGCTTCGATTAAAAACTGTCCTAAAATATCACTTTGATTGGCTCCTAATGCCTTTCTTAAACCAATTTCTGAGGTTCTTTCACTGACAGAAACTAACATGATATTCATCACCCCAATTCCCCCAACAATGAGAGAAATTCCTGCTAATAAAGTCAACATTATCGTTAAACCGGTGGCAATACTACCCACAATATCTAACATCTGTTTTGATGTTTCTACCCCGAAATCATCTTCATTGGTAATTTGATGTCTTAATCTCAATAAATTTTCAATTTGAAATTGAGCAGCCGAGACACTATCCACATCCTTTGCTTCTACATTAATCCAACTCACTTGTAAGCCATAGGGAGACGTTTTACCTACAATTTGATTAGCCATAGTCGTCAGAGGAATTAAAACGGTTTCATCTAAATTAGTCCCAATTAAAGACCCTTTCGGAGCCATGACTCCAATAATTTCAAACGAAATATTTTTAATTCTAATGGATTCCCCAATGGGGTTATTAACGGTAAAAAATCGTTCAACAATATCCTGTCCAATCACAGCCACTCGTTTATTTCGTTGCATATCTATCTGATTAATAAAACGCCCTTTTTCTACTGGAAAACTTCTGACTTGAGGATAGTTTGGGGTGGTTCCAATTAATAAAGCATTGGTATTTTCGCTTTTATAATTAATCAGTTGTCGTTGATTTCTTTCGGCGGCAACCTTTGTGACCGTTGGAACTTGTTCTGCAATCGCTTGAGCATCTTCCCAGACTAAGGTTTTGGGTATATCAAGGGTAGCACGACGGGCTTTACGGGTTCCAGGAACCACAAAAAGAACCTTGGGTCCTAATTCATTTAACTGTTCCGTGGCCAAGTTTTCAGCCCCTTGACCAATACCAATAGTGGCCACAACCGAAGCATTTCCAATAATCATCCCTAACATGGTTAAGCTAGTGCGTAACTTATTAGCAGCTAACATGGAAGTTGCCATTTTAATACTGTCTAAAAAATTCATAAAAGTTATTACTTAAAACAAGGATTTCTTTTCTTTATCTTCAGGTAAATCAATAAACACCCGTTCTCCGGAGGTTAAACCAGAAAGAATCTGGGTTTTTTCATCTAACACTTGACCGATGGTAACGGGTTTAAATTGAGGTTGCTCGTTTTCATCGGCCACCATCACCCCGGTTTCTCCATTTTGGGTAACAATAGCTACGGTGGGAACTACTAAAGCATCCTGGATTTCTTCCCCTAAAAAGTTGACATCCACGTTCATCCGTGATAGCAATTGCTCCCGTCCCGTCCCTAAAGCAATGGTCACTTCAAATGAGGTCACATTGTCCTCCACAACGGCTTCTGGGGCGATTAAAACCACCTGTCCTTGAAACGTTTCGTTTGGGTAAGCGTCGGCACTAATCATCACCGGTTGCCCCTGTTTAATCATGGCAATATCCACTTCTGGCACTTTCGCCACCACTTTTAACCCTCGCGCTAGGGCAATAATTGAACTAGAGGTGGCCGAAGCGGTGGTAGATGCGGAGGTGGTGGGGGTAACAAACGCCCCTGGATTGGCGTATTTTTGGGTCACGATACCGTCAAAAGGAGCGCGAATGGCTGTATCTTGGAATTGAATGACCACTTGCTCTAATTGCGCTTTAGCAGCTTCAGCAGCTGCTTCTAAGCGGCCTATTTCGGTTTTGGCAGTCCTTTTCCGTTCTTCGAGTTGAATTTGTGTCTCAGCGACGGTTGCTTGCGCTTGTAAGACTTCTTGTTTCAATTGGTCAATTTCTGGACTTTGGGTCTGGTTGGCCTGTTCTAGCCTAGTTTGCAGCTCGATGAGGCTGGCTTGAGCATTATTATAGGTGTTGAGCAGTTCATCAAATCGGTCCTGAGTAATCGCGCCTTCTCGCAGTAATTCTTCGTTACGTTTCACCCGGGAAGCGGCTAACTGTAAACTGGACTGTGCTGAGACAATCTGCGCTTTAATTTGGTCAATTTCTTTAGGAATTCTCTCACTGGCTTGTTTTAAGTTGGCTTTTGCCTGTTCGAGTTGGGTTTGTGCTTGAATATAACGAGTTTGTGCCTGTTGAATTTCACTGGGAATACGAACTTTTGCTGCATCTAATTCCGCTAAGGCTTGATTATAATTGGCTTCGGCGTATTTTCCTTCTGCTTTCACTTCGGTATGTTCCATCAGAGCTAAAATTTGCCCTTGTTTGACTTTCATACCCTGTTCCACTCGTAACTGTACCAACCGTCCTGGGTTTTTGGGGCTAATATTGACGCTTTCAATGGGTTCAACAACGCCACTGGCTTCGATATCGACGGCGACGGTTTCTCGTTCAGCGATGACAGTCATTTTTTCAATTTCACTTTCGGAAACGGGATTTTGGGCCATTTTATAGGTTAATCCCCCTACCAACAGTAGTCCACCTGTCATAATGGCTAAAATCCAAGGAAGAGGACGATTTAATTGTTTATGCACGGGAATTTCCATAAATTTTTTTGTTTAAGAGATTTAATCAAGTGAAAATTTATTGTATCTATACTAGCGTTTCTATCATGCCATAGCAGTACGAAAAACTGAAATAATAAAAAACTGATAATTATATTTCTTATTTATTCCCTAAGTAACATATGAGTTCAAAGGAGACATTTTTTTCTACTTATTTCTACTTCTAGGATAACAGAAGAACCTTGAACAGCATTAAAATACCTTTTTTTGGGGACTGACATCCCCTTAATTTAAGGGTATACTGAAATCGCTAAAAATCCCCGTATTTTATTGATTATAGGGTTTATTCGTTCATGCTAGATAATTTTTTTATCAACTCACTTAAGTCAAAAAAGGAATTTACAAGAAAGCGAGGTTTTTTTTGGCAAGCTCGTTCTCAAATTTTATTGTGGTACGTTAGCTTAATGTTAATATTTACTGGCTTTTCTCTTCCTATTTTGTACACAATAATTTTTTACCAAGTTGATAATAGAGTCAAGGAAAATTTAAAAGAAGAAATTGAATCTTTTGAGGAATTTCAATACACCCACTTCAATGAATTCAAAGGAAATCTTGATTCAGAGCAGATAAAAGAAAAATTAGATAGGTTTTTAGATCAGGTAATCCCTGAAGATGATAATTTTTTAATTACTATCGTTGATAAAAAAATTTACCGATCTGTTCCTAAAACTTTGCCCAAAACCATTGAAAATAAGCCAGAATTAATGAAAAGCTTGCTTGATTTTGATCAAAAAAATGTTGTCGAATATAAACAATATGGAGGAGAGTATGATGAGCTTAAATATACAATTAAACCTATTGTAATTAATGAGCAAATAAAAGGACTTTTTGTCGCAATTCATATTAAAACTGGAGAAAGATCAGAAGCTTTTGACCTTCTCATGACGTTTGTATTTGTTTTACTTAGTGGGTTAATTATAGCTTTTATTCTTGCGTGGTTAGCATCTGATAAAATATTACGTCCTTTGCGATCACTAGCTAAAACTGCTAATAGAATTGATGAATTTGATCTTAAAAAACGAATTGATATTACAGGATATGGAGAAATTTATGATCTGACTCATACATTTAATGAAATGATGAATCGTCTTGAATTTGCTTTTGAAAGTCAACGAAATTTTCTCAATGATGCTGGCCACGAATTAAGAACTCCTATTACTATTATTCAAGGACATCTTGAGTTAATGGGAGATGATCCTCAAGAACAAAAAGAAACCATTGCATTAGTATTAGATGAAATAGATCGGATGAATCGTTTAGTTAATGATTTGACGCTGTTAGCTAAGTATGAAATGCCTGATTTTCTTCATAAAGAAGTTATCAATGTTTCTTGTTTAGTAGAAGATATTTATAAAAAAGCCATAGGTTTAGGCTCTCGCAAGTGGTTATTAGATAATAAAGCAACAATAAATGTCATCGGTGATCGTCAACGTCTTATTCAAGCATTGATGAATTTAGTTAGAAATGCTGTACAACATACAACAGAAAATTCACTAATTATTATTGGTTCCAACCAGGACAAAAATTGCCTTAAACTTTGGGTTCAGGATACTGGAAAAGGAATTGAAACAGAAGAAAAACAACACATTTTTGAACGATTTTATAAAGGAAAAGCTATTCATAATATAGAAGGTTCTGGATTAGGATTATCCATTGTCAAAGCTATTGTAGAAGCCCATAATGGTTGGGTAGAATGTATTAGTGAAGTGGGTAAAGGTGCTACTTTTACTATCTATTTACCAATTAATGATACCGTTTAAACTTGTCCTAATTACTAATAACTATATATCAATCATTATGAATCGAATTTTGATTGCGGAAGATGAACCTAAAATTGCTGCTTTTCTCAAGAAAGGGTTAGAAGCAAATGGATTTATTGTTGAGGTTGCTACTGATGCAAAAATTGCTTCAGATATGGCTTTTAGTCAGGAATTTGACTTAATGTTATTAGATTTAGGACTACCTTTAAAAGATGGATTTACGCTATTAGAAGAATTACGAGGTCAAGGATTAACATTATCTATTATTATTCTAACAGCAAGAGATGACATAAAGGATAAATTAGCAGGGTTAGAAGGAGGTGCAGATGATTATGTGACAAAACCTTTTCGGTTTGAAGAATTATTAGCCAGAATTCGTTTGCGTCTCAAGAATCGAGTCAATAACTTTATCCCCATACAAACTGAGTTAAAATCAGGGAAAATTGTGCTTAATTTACGTAGTCGTCAGGTTTATCTTGAGAATCAATTAGTTGAAGTATCGAACACAGAGTTTACCCTATTAGAAATTTTAATTTCCCATAAAGGACAGGTAATGACACGACAACAATTACTCGATCATGTCTGGGGTTATAGTTATGATCCAGGTTCTAATATTGTTGATGTTTATATTGGTTATTTACGTAAAAAAGTTGGAAAAACGACCATTGCTACTATTCGGGGTATTGGTTATCAATGGATAGGATAAATTATAGTCATTTCAATTTAGAGACTGTTGATAAATAAAATCTTAAGACGGTAAGGTGGGCAAATTTAGAGATTTATCTGGACTACCCATAAAGTAGAAAACTTTGCCCACCCTACAAAACTAAAAAATTGATATTATAAGAATAATAAAAGTATCAAAAAACTTTATTTCATCCAAAACAGGTTAAAATAAGGATAGTGCATAATTTATTTTTAAAGTTTATGAATCAATGACTTATATTTTAATTGTTGAAGATGAACCTCGGTTAGCACAATTTATAGAAAAAGGATTGAAAAAGCAAGGTTTTACAACATTAATTGCTACCAATGGACAAGATGCTTTGTGCTTAACCCAAAAAGAACAATTTGATCTAGTTCTTCTTGATCTAGGACTTCCTGTTATGGATGGTTGGACTTTTTTACAACATTTAAGAAATGACGGAAATCAAATTCCTGTTATGATCATGACTGCTTTAGATCAAATAGAAGTTAAAAATAAAGGAGAAAGATATAATATTAAAAAATATATTAGTAAACCTTTTCGGTTTCAAAATTTAGTAGAAAATGTCAATGTATCTCTATCTTTATATTAATCTATCTTTGGTTTGGAATTCTAAAAAATGTTGCAAAATCAATCTATTAGTGTAACTAAATTAACACCAGAAAAAGGTCAGTTTATCTTTACTGATTATCACGTAAATCCAGAACAACCGATTACCGTTTGGTCTTATTTTCCTGCAACCCTTACAAAGTTGACTCCTATCATTTTTGTTTTACATGGTGTAGAAAGAAATGGGAGAGAATATCGAAATATTTGGGCTAATTATGCCAAACAAAATAATTTCATTTTATTAGTTCCTGAATTTTCTAAACAATATTATCCCAAAAGTCGTCATTATCAACAGGGTAATATGTTTCAACGTTTAGGAAAACCAATTGATCCTAACCAATGGACATTTACAACCATTGAAAGAATTTTTGATGCTGTTAAAATTTTCAAAAATATAGAAACAGAAAACTATACAATTTATGGTCATTCAGCCGGGGCGCAATTTGTTCATCGGTTGGTTATGTTTAATCCAAACGCAAGATTTAAAACAGCGATCGCAGCTAATGCTGGATGGTACACAATGCCCAATTTAGACATATCTTTTCCCTATGGATTAGGTAATTCAGGGGTAGAAAAAAATAGATTAAAACAGATATTAACTAAAAAATTAGTGATTCTATTAGGAACACAAGACACAGATGAAAATGATAAACATCTCCGTCAAACCCCTCAAGCAAATGAACAAGGAAAAAATAGATTAGTAAGGGGACAGTTGTTTTATGAAACAGCAAGAAACATTGCGATAGAAGAAAATATTGATTTTCAATGGCAATTAATTGAAGTTGAAGGGGTAGGTCATAGTAATTTAAAAATGTCTAAAGCTGCGATGAATTTAATTTTGACTCAGAATTCTAACTAAGGTGATGTTGTTAACAATTTCTGGGAATTAAATAAACGAGTAACTGAATTATTTTGTAGCATTTTTTTAGCCTCTCCTGTTTCTAATAACCGTCCATTTTCCAAGTACCAAATAATATCAACATTCGCTAAACGTTCAGGACGATGGGTAATTAATAAAACAGTTCCAGGATAATTATTAATGACTCGATCAACAATAGCAGACGATTTTACATCTAAATTAGCATCAATTTCATCTAATAATAAAACTGCTGGATTGCCCAATATTGCCCTAGCTAAAGCGATTCGTTGTCGTTGTCCAGAAGATAAACCTTTACCCCCTTCTGATATTTTCGTGTCCTCTCCTTGGGGTAACTCAGCCAATAATTCATCAATACCACACAGTTGCCACACCCTGCGAATTTCTTCAGGAGACGCATCAGGACAACGATACAGTAAATTACGCTTGACACTCCCTCTTAGTAGGGGTAAATCGGGGCCAGCCATAGCGATCGCCTGACGAACAGAAGATAGACTGTAATTAGCCAAATTTTGCCCATCTAAACGAATCGTACCCCTATCTGGATCGAATAAACGAGCAGCCAACCCTAAAAGAGTGGATTTTCCGGCACCATTGGGACCGACTAAAGCCACTACTTGTCCTGGTTTTGCCTCAACGGTAATATCCAATAATACGTCATTTAACCTCACTGATTCAAAGGCTAGATGTCCTTTTCTAAGGGTTAAATCAGGGGCGTGGGTTTTTTCGGTAATTAAGCTAGGAATCTCCAGAAATTCCTCAATTTTATCGTAAGATACTCGAAAATTATGCCAATATTCCTGCACTCGTCCCAACTCTCGTAAACGGGGAACTAATAAACCCACAAGACTCATGGCAGCAACCACCGTTCCTGGTGTCGTTCGACCGGCAGACACTTCCATTGCCCCCACAAATAAAGCCACGGCAGACGCTAAAGAAGCAGTTCCTTCCATCACCCCTTGTAACTGTCCGGCCACTTTAGCCCGTTCGATTCTAGCATCCTTAAGCTGAAGACTTTGACGGGCAATTCGTTTTTCTTCACGGTGAGATTGACCAAAAACCTGTACAACGGCGATCGCTGCCACTTTTTCATTAATATTACCAGCCAATCGACTCAGATAACGACGGGCTTCTTTTGCTTTCATTTGTAGTTGTTGACCGCAGTTGAGAGACAGATACAGTCCCAAGGTTAAAACCCCAGTCACACTTAACCCTAACGGCCAACTAATGAAAGTCAACACCAACATCACCCCTAGGGTAATGGTAGTCGTAACCGTCAAACGGGCTAACCCTAAACTAACCCATTGTCGCAAAGCGTTTAAGTCTCCAACAAAACGGAGGGAAACAGCCCCTTGACTGCGGTTTTGCAAAGTTCTGGGGTTAAGACGACTTAACTGACGATACAACGTGAGACGAATTTCGTCCGCATAATCTTGCCCAAGGGACTCCGCATCGATACGTTCTGTCATGCGTAACCATGCGATCGCCCCAATAGCGGCCAATAATGCAAGGATAATGGGTAAGATAAATAGTCCCAAGCTATGAGATTGATTATCAACGATCAGGCGATCAAAGGTCATTTCTACCATCGCTGCGTTAGCTAGGGTGGCTAAGGTTTGGGCAAACCCATTGATGATCAACCTAATCAATAGCCATTTTCGATGACCATAGATAGCTGGAGGGGTCTTTGTTTGGTTCATCACTTCAGTTCACAATAAGAGAGTGTTTAAGAAGCAGTTTTGTAGGGTGGGCAAATTTAGAGATTTATCTGGACTACTCATAGAGTAGAAAAGTTTGTCCACCTTACCGTCTGGAGGGGTATTGTTTGGTTCATAACATCAGTTCACAATAAGACAATTAAGAGAATAATTAACACATTTGAAGTGTCTTATTATCTCCTACCGTTGTGGTAAACCGGTAATTGATCCTCTGTGGATGTGAAATTAGTTCTATGGCTGCTTTTTGCAGTTGCTGACAGGTGAAAATGGGCAATCCTGTGGCTGTCACTGCTTCTTTCATGGCTAGAGGAGACATAGTAATGGTTCCACTGACTCCCAATAAAGGTAGTTGGTATTGTTTTAACCATTGTTGTCCAGACGTTGCCCCTAACGCGCTATTAGCAGCAAAGAGAACCCCTTGAACTCCCTGACGAAATGTAGGAGAAGACACTAATGTTGCGGTTTCCTCTTGATACAAACCATCGGCAATTTCTAAAATGATGACATCCATTTCTTGGGCTGCCAAATAATGGGTTAAGGTGAGAAAAATTCTTTCTACCTTCTCAGAAGAGAGTTTATAGGTAGAAGGAAACCCCATATCCGTAAAATCAAGAGCAAAATTTGCCCCTGCATCTTTCATTAACCAAATATCACCCCCTGCGCCGGTTCCTGTAATTTTTGCAGCCCCAACTTTTAGCCCTGATAGATGTAAACCTTGAATTAAGTTGGCAACGGTAGTGGTTTTACCAGAATTCATGGAACTGCCAACCACTGCTATGGTTGGGGGAAGTTGACCAATATAACTGGTAGCAGGTAAAGTCCAATCTTTGAGATTAATTCGTTTTCCCTCAATATCCCCAAGTAACCCTAAAGGTGTAATAGTAGTCGCCGCAGAAATTTTAGTATGTTTTGACAACATTTTTGAGGCTAAACCGCCGGCTGCGACTAAATGACAAGGGGATAAATCTTCGGGTATTATGGCTTCAAATTGATCCGGGGCATAACGGTTACCATAACTAACAATAATTTCATCCCCTGGGAATAATTGCGCTTTTCGTCCTGTAGCCAACTCAATACGAGTATGCTGACCAATTTTATCGATTTTTGCTAAAACCAAATCCCCAACTTGAGGCTTCACATTGCCGTTTAATAAAGTAGCAATTTTACTCAAATCTACACGACGGTTACTATAAGCAGCTTTGATGTGGTTAAAGTGTTCACACTTAAAAGGATAAAGATTCATACGGGTAACCTCTAAACTTGTTATAAACGGTGTCAAGTTTTTGCTTACCCAATAGCAAAACATTTCTTTATGACTTACCAATGAAGTGTAGATGAACCATCATGAAAGATAGATGAGAAGTTTCTCATGTTTTAATTTTTTGATAAGATCAAGAGCATCATTACATAGAAATTGACCATGATGTTCCAAGATGATCGAGATTATCAAATTTTGTTCCTCAGTAGCTTTCTTGGGTTAGGCATTATCACCCGTGATTGGTCTTTGAAACCTGAGTTAATTATTGTTGTTATTCTTAGTTGTTTATTGACACAATTCTTATTAACGTCTTGGGTTTATCATTTTAAACAAAAAGAAAAAATTAGTTTCAATTTATCTCTCATTAATCCGTTATTTATTTCTTCTTGGCGCAGTGCTTTGATTACGGCTTTGGGTTTATGTTTATTATTAAGAGCAAATCATGGGACAACCATGATCTTAGCAGGGAGTTTAGCTATTGCTAGTAAGTTCTTATTTCGGGTCAATAATAAACATTTTTTTAATCCTGCTAATTTTGGCATTATTGCTGCTTTAAGCTTAACTCAAGACGCTTGGGTATCCCCCGGACAATGGGGTAATGATTTTTGGTTTTTACTGCTATTTTTGGGGGCTGGTGCTATGATTTTAAAGCGGGTGGGTCGTTGGGAAACGTCGGCCATTTTTTTGGGATGTTATACCCTACTCGAAACCATTCTTAATCTTTGGTTAGGGTGGAGTTGGGACGTTTTAAGCCATCATTTAATGACAGGAAGCTTATTGTTATTTGCTTTATTTATGTTAACCGATCCCCGTTCCATTCCTAATCATTATGTTAGCCGCATTTTGTGGGCGATCGCTATTGCTATTGTAACCATTATGATTCAATATTCTCTCTATCTACCCACCGCTATTTTTTGGGCTTTATTTTTCTTATCTCCTTTGACTATTATCCTTGATTATTGTTGGTACTCACCAAGATTTAATTGGAAAATTACATTATCTTAAATAGGGACGATATTCTCAATGTTACTTAACTTTTTCGTTAATATGTACGGTTACGTACAGACAAGCTCAACTCAAATTGGTTATTTTGAGCGTCGACAGATTCACTAAATAATGAGTGAATTATGGTTAGGGAACAACGAGTTTTAATCTTTAATATCTAGCGAAGATATTGAAGATATTAAAGATTAATGCTTTTTTATAGAAGACTGACACAGCATTGAGTGATCCCTATCATTATCAGTAATGACTATCGTTACAAGTTGAACGAAAAAGTATCACTGTATCGTAACCGTCAGGGAGTTATAGTAAGACTATGAGTTCATTCAAAGGGATAATTTCTATGTTTAATAGAGGGACAAAAACGGCTGCTACAACTGAATCTAGCTATCAAGAAGAATGGCATATTTCAGTTGTTGAAATTCTAGAACTTGATCCTTGGAAATATTTTAAGACGCCTGTTCTTGCTTACAGCAAAGTTCGGGCTTAAGTTAATAAGTTAACTTTTGACAATAGCACCAAAATCCGCTAAAACCCGTCCATGATTACGGAGAACTCCTAATAAATTCAAGCGATTTTGTTTAATTTTTGGATTTTCATCCATGACCAAAACACTATTTTCTCCATCGAAAAATTCACTAACTTTAGGAACCATGTCCAGTAATCCTTCTGTTAATAGCTGGTAATTTCTCTCAGATTGTGCTTGAGTGGTCTTGGATACTAACGCGACTAAACTATCATAAAATTCCTGTTCAGAAGACTTCTCAAATAAATCAGGATGTACCACTTTACTCGGATCTAATTCTTGATATTCTAAGTCTCCTTTCTCTGCTAAACGAGTGGAACGGTTGACGGTTTCATAAATTTTATCTAACATTCCATTCTTACGAATTTCTTGTAAAAATTCCGCCCTATCTTTAACATCTAAAAGGTTTTGTAATGCCCTATCTGTATATTCGGCATCCGCTTCACCTAAAACAGCATTAACTAAATCATAATCGATGTTACACTCGTCTTGTAATAGGGTTTGTATCCGTTGAATAAAGAAGGTTTGTAAGGGTTCTAAGGGAGATGCTTTATCAGTATGATCTGCCATAAATGCTTCACACCCTTGCAATAGTAATTGAGATAAATTAATGGGTAATTGGGCTTCCCATGTCACACCAATAATAGCATTAGCCGCCCGTCTTAGGGCAAAGGGATCACCGGAACCAGTGGGTATCATCCCTAAACCAAAAATACTAATTAATGTATCTAAACGATCAGCAATACCTACCACTTGACCCGTTAACGTTTTGGGCATGATATCATTGGCCCCACGGGGTAAATAATGCTCAAAAATTCCTTGGGCAACTGCTTCAGACTCTCCACTAACTAGGGCATATTTTTGTCCCATTACCCCTTGTAATTCTGGGAATTCGTAAACCATTTGGGTGACTAAATCAGCTTTACATAATAGGGCTGTGCTTTCAATTTCTTCTTGTTCTTTTTCGCTAATTTCTAACTGTTCTGAGATTTGTTGTGCCATGTCCATGATACGATCTACTTTGTAGCGCATGGTTCCTAATTCTTTCTGGAAGGTAACGGTTTCTAGTTGCGGTAAATAGCTGTCTAAGGGTTCGTCACAATCAGCTTTATAAAAGAATTGTGCATCGGCTAATCTGGCCCGAATGACTCTTTCGTTTCCTTGGGCTATGATATCTTTTTTATGAGGATCGCCGTTAGCAATGGTGATAAAATTGGGTAAGAGTTTATTTTCAGATTGTTTTACCGCAAAATATCTTTGATGTTTGACCATTACTGTGATAATAACTTCAATAGGAAGGTCGAGAAATTCTGGATCAAAGTTGCCGGCAACGGCTGTGGGATATTCTACTAAGTTGATAACTTCTGTGAGTAATTCTTGAGGAAGATCGGCTTTTCCTTTTAATTCTGTAGCAATGGTTTCGATGTCTTTTTCGATAATTTGCTGACGCTGTTTGGGGTCAACTTCAACATAAGCAGATCGCAAAGTCTCCACATAGTCAGATGCTTGAGCAATACTAACGGAATCTGGGTGTAAAATTCGATGACCCCGTGATAGGCGATCGCTGATAATGGTACTATCTCCGTTAACAATTTCTAGAGGTAATATTTCCTGATCCCATAAAGCCACTAACCAACGAATGGGACGGGAAAACCTTAATTCTCCATTGCCCCAACGCATGAAACGACGACCTTCCAGGCTATTAATCCAAGTAGTAATTAGTTCTTGTAAAATTTCTTTTGTTTTTCTTCCTTTTATTGTTTTTTCGATAAAAATAAAGTCCCCTTTTTCTGTAGGACGAATGTCTAAATCAGTGATCTCAACTTGTTGTTTACGGGCAAATCCTTCTGCTGCTTTGGTTGGTTTTCCGTCTTTAAAAGCAGCTTTGGCGGGTGGACCTTTAATGACTTCATCCCGATCTTTTTGTTGTTCTGGTAGTCCAGAAATTAAAACAGCTAATCTTCTGGGTGTTCCGTAAACATCCAGGTTATCGGGACTTAAAAAGTTCTCTTCTAAACTATTAGGAATTATTTGTTGCCATTGCGCGATCGCTTCATCAATAAAATCTGCGGGTAATTCTTCTGTACCGACTTCCAATAAAAAGAACATATTGACTTCAGTTTGATAAGTTAAAATAGGTGATGTTGAAACCCATCATTTCATCATATCATTATTAGGTTTTAGAATCTATAAAATTTTTATTTTTAAGATAATTTTTACTTTTTTATTTAGGTTTATAACCAGAGGTTATTTGATAAATTCCAGCCAGCGGATTAGCCTTAATACCTCGAAACTCAACTCCCTCTAACCATTGTATAACATCCCCTTGAGCATAAATCGCTGAATAGGGTTCTCTAAACAATTTAGTTAACCATTTCAGATATCTTAATCTTGTTTGATTACCATCTAAAATAATTAACTGTCCTTGGGGATTAAGTAAGCGAAAACTCTCTTGAATAACTCGTTGAGAAATTTCTTGAGGCATTTCGTGAAACAGTAAAGAGATTGTGATTAAATCAAAGGAACCATTGGCCATTTCTGTTGATTCAGCCAATCCTTGTTTCCAAATAATTTCTTGTTGATTTTTTTGCGCTTTTTTATCAGCAATCACTAACATATAAGGAGATAAATCTAACCCTAATACTAAGGCTTCTGGAAACATCTTTTTTAAATTTAGGGTATTAGTACCTGTCCCACACCCTAAGTCCAGAATTTTTTTAGGTTTGAGGGTAATTGTCTTCAACAAACATTGACGTAGCCACTGTTCACTGGGTAAGGTAGCCAAGGGGGTTATGATATCGTAAGTTATAGCAGCAATGGGATTCAGATAACCATTGTTGATGCCATGATAGTTAACTGATGTATAATAGTCAGGGTAAACTATCTTATTGACTTGAAAAGGATGAATTGCTTCCTCCCAGTTAATGCTTTGATACTCTTTAATTTGGTCTTTACCTATAAAATTTTCTAGAATATTATTGAGTAGATTTTGCTGAATTTTGTTTAAGTTAGTTATCATATAAAGATTGAGGTTATTTTAGTCTAACGTCAGAATCAATATAAAGCAAATTCAGTCTAAATTGTAACTGATTAGTACCGAAAATGGTATAAGATAATAAACTATTGTTATTTATCAAACGCTAATGAATGTAAAAACATCTTCAAATCTTATTGATCATTTCCCCTTGCAATTGATTAAAACTTTGATAAAAATTGTCTCTACCGTGTTAATTAGTGGTGCAATTCTCTGGGAGTTAGGAAATCTATATGCAGCCTTGAATAATTGGCAAATATCGAATGATTTAAACTGGATTTTTTGGATAGATAGAATTGCCCTCATTAGTCATGGGATAGAAGCCATGATTGCTGTCTACTACGCTAGATTACAACAGAAAAATCCTTTACATTATAGCATTTACACTTTTTTTGTCGGCACTGTCGGTTTGCTAGAATTAAAAATAGGACAAGAGGAAACAGAATAGATGACCATTTTAACCTTACGATCAGTTAAAAAAGATTTCGGAATCAAAGAAATTTTAAAAGAAGCAACTTTTAGCTTAGAAGAAGGAGATAAAGTCGGCTTAATTGGTACCAATGGTTCAGGAAAATCTACCCTATTAAAAATCATAGCAGGATTAGAACCCATTGATGGGGGGGAACTATGGATTAATTCTGGGGTTAAAACTGTTTATCTCCCTCAACAACCCCATTTAGACGAAAATCGAACCGTTTTAGAACAGGTTTTTGCTGACTGCGGAGAACAAATGGCACTGATTAGAGAGTATGAAGAAATCTCTCATAAATTAGCCCATAATCCCCAAGAAACTGACAGTTTAATGTCCCGTTTATCAGCCGTTACTCAACAAATTGAAACCCTAGATGCTTGGGCTTTAGAAACCAACGCAAAAATTGTTTTAAGCCAATTAGGGATCGAAAACTTTGACGTTAAAATTGGGGATTTATCAGGGGGATATCGTAAAAGAATTGCCTTGGCTTCTGGCTTATTATCCGAACCCGATGCCTTATTAATGGATGAACCAACCAACCATTTAGATGCTATGTCAGTAGAATGGTTACAAAGTTATTTAAACCGTTATTCTGGGGCATTATTATTAATTACTCATGATCGTTATTTTTTAGATAAAGTCACCAATCGTATCTTAGAAATTGATCGAGGTGATTTCTATTCTTATTCAGGAAATTACTCTTATTTCTTAGAAAAAAAAGCAGAAACAGAAGCTTCAGAAATTAGTAGTCAAAAGAAACACGCAGGGGTATTAAGACGAGAATTAGAATGGTTAAAACGAGGTCCCAAAGCAAGAAGTACCAAGCAAAAAGCCCGTATTGACCGCATTGGCGAAATGCAAAATAAAGAGTTTAGAAAAGCACAAGGAAAAGTCGAAATTAGCACCGCTAGTCGTCGTATTGGTAAAAAAGTTATTGAATTAGAAAACATTAATAAAGCTTATAATGACCGCATTTTAATTAAGGATTTTACCTATATTTTTAATCCACAAGATAGAGTGGGAATTATTGGTAAAAACGGAGCCGGTAAATCCACTTTAATGAATATTATTACAGGAAGGATTACCCCAGACTCAGGAAATGTAGAGATTGGACCCACCATTCATTTTGGTTATTTTGATCAACATTCAGAAGATTTATTAGTTAATGAAAATCAGCGCGTTATTGACTATCTTAAAGATGTGGCAGAATTGGTTAAAACTGCCGATGGAAGTGTAATTACTGCCTCACAAATGTTAGAAAGATTCTTATTTCCCCCTAACCAACAATACGCGCCTATTCATAAACTATCTGGGGGAGAAAAACGACGATTATTTTTATTGCAAGTATTAATGAGTGCGCCCAATGTATTAATATTAGATGAACCTACCAATGACTTAGATGTACAAACCTTAGCGGTTTTGGAGGAATACTTAGAAGATTTTAATGGTTGTGTCATTGTTGTTTCTCACGATCGCTACTTTTTAGATCGAACCGTTGACACTATTTTTGCTTTAGAAGAAGGAGGTAATATAAAACAGTATCCAGGTAATTATTCGGTTTATTTAGACTATAAAAAAACAGCCGAAGAAAAAGAAGTAGAAAATAAAGTCTCATCCAAAGATAATAAACAGTCGAAACCCTCTAAAAAACAGCAATCTCAAAAGTCTAGCAAATTGACATTTAAAGAAAAATATGAATATAAAGACTTAGAAGAAAAAATACCTTTACTAGAAGCAGAAAAAGAAGAATTAGAGACAAAATTATACAATAATCCGCCCACAGATTTTGCCGAAATGCAAACCCTAACCGAACGTTTATCCCAGTTAGTTGAAGAAATTGACACCGCAACAGAAAGATGGTTAGAATTAGCAGAAAGGGAAACTTAAAAATATTAATGTTATAATCTAAAGAAAAGACTAAACTTGAGGACAATATGGCTGATTTAGGTAACTTAGTACAAAAAGCATTCTATCTGGGGGTTGGTATCGCTTCCTACGCAGCCGAAAAAGGAGGCAAAAATCTACAAGAATTAAAAAATCAAGCCCAGAAAGTAGCTGATGAAATGGTAGCAAGGGGAGAGTTAACCGCAGAAGAAGCGAAAAAATATGTCGATGACATGATTCAGCAAGCGCAACAAGATAATCTCAATGAAACCAAGAAAAATGAACAAAAAGAACCGCGTTTAATTGAAATTGTTTCTGAAGATGATGAAGAAAATACAGAGACATCAAAGACAGAAAATTTAGATGATCTCAAAAGTCAAGTAGAATCTTTACAAGAAGAATTAAATCGATTAAAACGTCAATAATTAACCCTTGATAACCCGACACTTTTTGATATTACATACTTTGAGATGAATCAATATTATGGAAGACTGGCAAAAAGACTTAACAGAATGGATGGAAAATGTAGCGGTTGCTGTCGAAGGATTTGTCGATGAAGTAAGTCAGTCTGTAGAAACGGCTGCTGAAGATTTTCAAAATGATTTAGCAAGGGAAATTGAACAGTTTCTTGATAATGTTTTTCCCCCAACTATTGATATTTCTATCGAAGAAGACTATCAAAGTTATTATTATTATCATGAATATAACGAAGACCCTGATTTTCTGCTTTCCCCGAAAATAGAAGCTACCCATAATGTTCATCCTGCTTGTCGAGGTTGTGTTCATTATCATGGACGACTACACGGTAAACAGTTATTAGTTTGTGGAATGCACCCTTATGGTTCTAGTGGTGAATCTTGTCCTGACTGGGAAGGAAGTCCAAGAAGTCAGAAGTCAGAAGTGTGAAGTCAAAAAATGAACTTCAATTGGTCAAACTATGGGACGAATACGACAAAAAGAATGCACTATTTGCCAAACGGTTTCTAACATTTTATATCGAGTTCAGATTGATTCATCACAGCAGTGGCAGTTTATTTGTAAGGAGTGTTGGCAAAAAATCCATAATAATAATCCTCATTATGTTTATGGGGTTACTTGGAAATCTAAGAAACGCCATTAATTCTCTTTTAGTTACGCTTTTTTAAGTTCTTGTGAAATTTTTTTCACCAATTGTTAGACTTTTGGTGAAAATGTCTATAATTTTTTTAAGATGAGCAAAATAGGAGTGAAATTAAGTATGAAAATGAAACCGAATCAGCTAGAACTTTACCGTAAAATCCAATCATTTTCCCTAGACAAAATAACGGCTGATTTTCCCTATAGTCAAAGGTTAGCTTCTGAAAATAACTGGAGTTTTGACTATACTCAACGAGTGATCGAAGAATATAAAAAATTTACTTTTCTTGCCGTTATTGCTTCAGGAAAAGTAACACCATCTAAAATAATTGATGAAGCATGGCATCTTCATTTACTGTATACTCATTCTTATTGGAATGAATTTTGTCCCCACATTTTAGGATACTCTTTACATCATAATCCTAGTGATGGAACTGGAGAAGAGAATCAAAAATATGAGCATCAATATCAGGAAACTGTAAAACTTTACCAGGAATATTTTGGTTGTTTACCTCCTCAGGATATTTGGGGTAACAGTGATAAGGATAAGGTTCAATCTCATTTCGTATATCAAGGTTTTCAGCTTAGCAATCTATTATCCTTTTCTTCTACACCAAAATCAGTAATTCTAGTAATCTTTTCACTATTCTTAAGCCTAATCTTAAGTAGTTGCCAACAAACTGTACCCAACCCTCTCAATTTTTCAGGTCCAAATTTTTGGAAATTAATATAAACAGAAAGTCTAATCATTCCCAAGCTTTGGAAAATGGTTGGGATTAGGCTTATCTAATCCCATGATAGGCATAATCAAGCTTCTAATTTTTTAATTAATGCCTCAACTTTTTCCTTAATTTCATCTCGAACACGGTGAAAAGTTTCTAAGGGTTGTCCATCGGGATCATCTAATTCCCAATCCTCAAAAATATCCCTTAATACCCATTCTTGAGGTAAGTTAACCCCACATCCACATAACGAGATTACTGCATCATAATTATTAGCATCAAAATCACTCAAAGGATCAGAGGTTTGATCCGTAATATTAATACCAATTTCCTCCATTACCTGAATCGCAGTAGGATGAACTCGACTGGATTCTAAACCAGAACTGGTCACTTCAATTTTACCTGTTCCGATAGTTTTCGCGAAACCTTCTGCCATCTGAGAACGGCAAGAATTACGCTTACAAACAAACATCACTTTTTTCATGATTTTTCCTCTAATTTTAATTATTTTTCTTTGCGTTCACTGTAACGATCAGTTAAATAGTCCACCTTATCTCGCAATAATAAAGTGAACTTATAAAGTTCCTCCATAACATCAATAACTCGGTCACGATAAGGAGAATCTTTCATCGTTCCATCTTCATGAAATTCTTGATAAGCTTTAGCAACCGAAGATTGATTGGGAATCGTAAACATCCGCATCCATCGGCCTAAAATTCTTAGGGTATTGACCGCATTGAAAGATTGAGAACCGCCACTGACTTGCATTACAGCTAAAGTTTTGCCCTGTGTCGGACGAATAGAACCGATAGTTAAGGGTATCCAGTCGATTTGATTCTTTAATATCCCTGTTACATTGCCGTGCATTTCTGGAGATGACCAAACTTGTCCTTCTGACCATTGACTCAATTCTCTGAGTTCTTGTACTTGGGGATGAGATTCTTCGACTTGTCCCCGTAACGGTAAGTGATGGGGATGAAAAAATTTAACTTCTGCTCCCATTTCTTCAATAATTCGGGCTGCTTCTTCCGCTAATAAGCGACTATAAGAACGCTCTCTTAATGACCCATACAAAAATAAAATACGGGGAGGATGATCAAAATTAGTCATGGACTTTTTTGCTAATTTCTAATGCAATGAATCGATACAACGAGGGTCAAGTAATGTAGCTTTTTCAGGATTTCGAGGAAACCAAGAAGCAGTTTTTTTACAGAACTTAACTAACATTAACATCACCGGAACTTCGATTAAAACTCCCACAACGGTTGCTAAGGCTGCCCCAGAATTTAAACCAAATAACATCACAGCAGTGGCAATAGCAACCTCAAAATGATTACTGGCACCAATTAGGGCTGCTGGGGCTGCATCTTCATAGGTTAAATTCAGTTTTAATCCAGCAACATAGGCAATTAAAAAGATGAAATTGGTTTGAATAAATAAGGGAATAGCAATTAAGAGAATGTGCAGAGGATTATTAACAATTAGTTCTCCTTTAAAGGCAAAGAGTAACACTAATGTTAGTAATAAAGCTGTGACTGAAATCGGACTTAAATAATGTAAGAATTGACGTTCAAACCATTCCTTTCCTTTATGTTTAAAAATCCAGTAGCGACTATAAATTCCAGTCACTAACGGAATACCAACATAGATTAAAACTGAAAAGACAATCGTTTGCCAAGGAACTACTAAATTATTAGCAGACAGTAACCATTTTCCTAGTGGTGCATAGAGAAATAACATGGCTAAGGAGTTAACAGCAACCATGACCAACGTATGACCTTGATTACTATAGGAAAGATAGCCCCACATCAGCACCATAGCGGTACAAGGAGCAATTCCCAATAAAATACACCCTGCAATATAGGAGTGTGATAAACTCACTTCTGCCCCTCGAATCACCTCCGTTGCGCTTAAAAGTGGAGCAAATAACCAGCCGAGAAAAAATTGTGCAAACACCACCATTGTAAAGGGTTTAACTAACCAATTAATCACCAGGGTTAAGATAACCGGTTTTGGGGTTTTTGCTGCTTGAACCGCTTGAGAAAAATCAATTTTTACCATGATGGGATACATCATGAAAAATAAACAAATAGCAATGGGAATGGAGACATTATAAACACTCATCCCGTCTAATGTCTCAGCAATATTGGGAAAGGTTCTCCCTAAGACAATACCGATAATAATACAGACAAATACCCAAAGGGTTAGGTATTTTTCAAAAATATTAAGACTGCCCCCAGCTTTTACTGCTTTGGGGTTGATACGAGTTTCCATAAGACATATCAAAAAAACTTGATATATAAAAGATACATCAACTAAATTTGATATGTCAAGTTTAAATTAAAGCTTAAGATCAAGGTAACGAGGAGAGGCAACTAAGCTAAGATTAACTATGAATAAAACTGCGTTGACTAGGGTTCGTATTGTTTTAGTAGAACCAGCCGGGCCGTTAAATGTGGGGTCTGTGGCGCGAGTGATGAAGAATATGGGCTTAAATCAGCTAATTTTAGTCAAACCCCATTGCGATCGCCTCAGTGATGAAGCGAGACTAATGGCGGTTCATGGGGTGGATGTGTTAGAGAAGTCTGAGGTAGTTGATACCATTCCCGAAGCGTTACAAGGGTGTCAGCGTATTATGGCAACCACCGGGCGATCGCTGTCCCTTCCCACCCATTTAGAAACCCCAAGGGAGGCGTTACCCTGGTTACTGAGAGAGGGGTTAAACACAGCTTTAATGTTTGGTCCAGAAGATCGGGGTTTAAATAACGAAGAACTCAGCTATGCTCAACGTTTTATCTCCATTCCAGCTAACCCTGAGTATCCCTCTTTAAATCTAGCCCAGGCTGTGGCTGTTTGTAGTTATGAACTGTATCAAGCTGTACCAGAACCCGTTGAAAGTAAAACAGACATATCTTTTGATCCAGCTTCCTTTGAACTATTAGAGGGATATTATCAGCATTTAGAGACGGTTTTACTAAAAATTGGTTATCTTTATCCTCATACAGTCAAGGCGCGTTTAGAGAAATTTCGCAGACTCTACAATAAAGCCAACTTAACCAGGGAAGAAGTTGCCCTGTTGCGGGGGATTTTGCGACAAATTGATTGGGCTGTCGACACTCCTCACAAATAAATTCTAATCTAATCTCGAACCGAATTGAGTCGTTGTTGGGCTAATCCAAACCAGCGATCTTCGTCCGAATTTTGTCCATTCGCGTAATCGCTACAATTTTGCCAATGGGTCAAAGCGATCGCTTTTTTTCCCTGAGCTTCTAACACCTGAGCCAGTAAACAGTGAGGGGAAGCTTGTTGGTCATTGAGGTGAATCGCTTCTTCAAGATTCCCTTGTGCCTCAGAGTAACGTTTTTGTCCCAATCTGGCCCAACCTAAATTTTTCAAGAGAATCGCCCTGATTTGATCGTTATCGATGTTCTGTTGCAACCCTTGCATTAATAAAGCAGCAGCAGCAGAATAATCTTCATCTTCAACAATATACAAATGGGCTAAATTATTAAAAGCTTGAGTCAAATTACCTAACACCGCCACCTGGTAGGCAGATCGGGCTTTATCTAACTCTTGTAGTTGTTCATAACTATTGCCAAGATAATAGTAAGCCTCCATATTCTGGCTCTCCCGTAGTTATGGTTATAAGTCGAGCTTATGTAAAAA